>JAZNOD010000151.1:0-15319 GCA_045580585.1 Eubacteriales bacterium | reverse complement strand
TGGTATATTCCTTGAAAACCAGAACGAGATCGCCTTTGACGTTCTCGGCGGCACGAAGAATGCCGACGGTACTACCTCATGGCGCATTCTCACGTCCTTTAACGGCGAGGGATATCAGCCCTACAACGAAACGACCTCCTTTGCCCTTGGCGATTTCGAGGCGGCTGACGTTGATTGCATCCAGATAGGTATTACCAACTCTTACGCAAACATCGTATCCATCTCCGAGATTGAGATCTACGGCTGATATTAAAAAACGAACAGCTCCGCATCAGCGGGGCTGTTCATTTTTTATAAGATTTATCCGCATTTTTGTCTTTTCAGCGCGGATGCCGTTGACCTCAACGGTATAGTCTATCTCCACGCATCCGTTGCGCAAAAACGTATTATTTATCCTTTGCGCGCGCGTCATCATCTCGATGCCTGTCGTTTTATTCTTGCAAAGACAAACGTGGCGCACACCCTCTTCAAGCACGAGCGTGAATGGCGGCATATTTTCCGAAACTCTTTGCAGGGTAATGAGATTCGGCTCTTCTGCTGTAAAGCTCAACTCGACAAAGATCTGATCCGTAGGCGCATAGCCAAGCGTGACTCTGCTTTCGTCCACCGTCAAAGTTCCGTCGCAAACGGTCTCGTACTCGGTGGGCGCAAGTGTCGCCCTTTCGATAAAATTTGTAATTACGCCGCTTGCGTCATCCACAGGCTCGGTAAGTACGCGGAAAGTATTTTCTTTGACAACAACATTGTAAACCATATATTTCACCTGATTTTTTGATCGTTTTTACTTATAATAATTAAAAAAGGTCTGAAAATGAAAAAGATACTCATTCTGATACTAAGCTTATCACTCTTGCAGTTTGCCGCCATACCCGTATCGGCAAATAAAGAGCGTGACTCGCTCCTTTTGGCGCTCGCCGCCGACACAGTAGCCCCCGACGGCTCGTACACCCTGCGCCTTGCGGTATGCGCAATGCTGATGAACCGCAAAAACAGCGAGGGCTATCCCAATACTCTTGCCGCCGTTATATGCGATGCGGGCATCAGATTGCCATACGAGGACCGCGCCGCGGCGCGCTCGCTCCGCGCCGCCGCGGACGCGCTTGACGGTAGCGATCCCACAAGAGGCGCGCTTACTATGAGCCGCGCCCCATTGGAAAATAAGCGTGCGCGGCTCGTCGTTGAGGACTGTTTCTTTTATTGATATTATTATATCCAACCTCGGCATAGCTGTCAAGCAAATATTGACTTTTATTTTCCTCCATGCTATAATTACCTCATAATCATATCATGAGGTAATACTATGGATCTGCAAACGCTTGTCAAATCGCTTGAGGGCTGCCCCTGCGGTAAAAAGCACGGTGTTTATACAAAGCATATTGAAATATCGGGCAACGCCACCGAGAAAACGGGAAAACTTCTGCGCCGTTTTGACTTTGGAGAGCGTCTGTTGCTCGTTGCTGACCAAAACACTCTTGCCGCCGCAGAAAAATACGGGCTTATCTCGGTTCTTGCCGCCGCAGGATTTGAGATAAAGCGCCAAGTTTACGAAAATATGCTCTACGCGCGTGCGGAGCAGGTGCGCGAGATAGAAGCACTTGCTGATGACGTTGACGGTATCATTTCCGTCGGCACAGGCTCGCTCAACGACATATGCCGCGTTAGCGCGTTCAGAAAGAAAAAGAAATTCTGCATTTTCGCCACCGCCCCGTCGATGGACGGCTTTGCCTCTGACACCGCGCCCATAGTTGAGAACAATTTCAAAACCTCGTGGCAGGCTGAACAGCCCGACGTTATAATCGCTGACACGAGAATACTCGCCGCTGCCCCCGCTATTCTCAAGGCGGCAGGCTACGGCGATATGGTCGCCAAATGCCTTGGTATTATGGAATGGAAAATGTCAAACATCCTTACGGGCGAATACTATTGCGGCGCTATCGCTGACGTAACGCTTGACGCTCTATCCCGAATTTTTGCGCTGACAGACAAAATAATGGCAGAGGACGAGGAAGCGGCAGGCGCGGTTGCCGAGGCTCTCGTGCTTTCGGGCGTCGCAATGAAGCTGGCAGGCTGCTCTCGTCCCGCATCGGGCGCAGAGCACGTCGTTTCGCACTATTGGGAGTGCTACAAGCTTGCTCGCGGTATCTACCCCGAGCTTCACGGCAGAAAAGTGGGCGTTGCCACCCTTATTCTCGTGCGCGCGTACCGCAAGCTTGCCGACTCGCTGACCGCCGTAAAAGCCACGGCGGACCCTACAGATTTTGATGAAGTATACAAGCATTTTTCACCCGACCAGATACCAGACGTAGTGAAACTCAACTCCCCCACGATTACCGAAAAGATAGATCCCGAAAAGCTCGAAGCCTCCTGGGGCAAGATACGCGAGCTTATCTATCGCTACCTTCCCGATGCCGACGAGCTTGAGTCAATGATGAAGCGCGCAGGCTGTGCGACCCCGCTTGAGGAGATCGGCGTTTCCCCCGAGCTTGCCGCCGAGGGACTTCGCTACCACTCCTATATGCGCTATCGCGTCTTGCTCACTCGTTTGCTCCCCATGCTGAATATAGATATCATGGATTACGTAAAATAAAATGACAGCAATATTTATACTCTTATTGATACTCTCCTCATATTTAATTTCCGACGTTCTGCTTTCCCTGCTCGGGCTACCGTCTTTCGCCCGCAGACTCATTATCCTTGCGCTCGCGCTGGCAATAAGTGTTTTTTATCTGACGTATAAAAAGCAAACGCCAAAAAAGGCTTTGATACAGGAGCTTTGCGAGCTGTGGGAGATAAAAAAATCCCCTCTGCCCGATTGCGCCGCCTGCCTTTTTCTCGGTTTGGGGCTTAACACCTTCTGCACGTCGGTTATATCCCTTTTACCGAGTGAGCTTACCGCATCTTACGCATCGGCATCCGCACATCTGGCATCCCTCACTCCGGGCGTTTTTCTTGACACGGTCATTGCCGCGCCCGTGTTTGAGGAGCTGCTGTTTCGCAGAGCCGTGCTCGGCACTTTGACTACCCTCCTGCCGCATTCGGCGGCGCTCGCGCTATCCGCCGTTATTTTCGGCTCGTTTCACGGTAGTCCTATATGGATGATTTATTCCGCATTTTGTGCTATTGCGCTCGGAGCTGTGTATCTTAAATATCGCTCCGTCATCCCCTCGATCGTACTGCACCTTGCCTTTAACGGGGCAAACTACGTTTTCGCGCTTCTCCCCATAACACTCTCTCCGTATCTTTTGATATGCGCTTCATTGCCCGTTTGTATTTTATCAGCGGCTTTTATGTTTGCAAAAAAGGAAAAATAAATATTGCCAAGGCGTTTTGTCGCCTTGGCAATATTTATTTCACTGCGCAGTATCGGTGCTTTCCTGCGTGTTTGCTTTGATCGTGATGGTTCGCGCATACGCAATAATATCAGCCATGCGCTCCTCAAGCTGAGCAGACTCGCACACAAATTCCACGCGCGAGAACTCTCCGCCTACCTCAAAAAGGAAGGTTACTACCCTATATTCCGAAAGGACCACCTCGTCATCATAGACAAGGTAAACAAGCTTTCCGTCAGTTACTACATCAGCCTTGGTCAAGGCATTCATTTTTGCAACCAGCTCGCAGTATTTATCAAAATTCTCTATGTGCTTACCCTGATACTTATTTTCATCATTGATATAATATACGCAAAGCTGCGGTGAAACAAACGCCACATCTCCGCGGTCAATATTGTCCATATCAAAGCTCTCGTCAAGAGTTATACTAAAATTTCCGCTTGAAAATTGCTTTTGCGCGTAATTCTCAGCGCAGGATGAAAAAAATGCTGCGGCTACAAGCAACAATGAAAGCAAAACGGCTATTTTCTTTTTCATCTTTCGACCTCCACTCACATTTCAATATATTTTACCACAGAACTTCTTTTTTGTCAACCTATTGAATATTTTCAAACTTTTTTGTATAACATTGCATTATATATTGACTTTTGATTGATTTTCCATTATAATATATTAGTAAAAATATCCCAATGGAGGGCATTATGCAAAACAAGGATTATATGAATGAGTACAAGCGTTGGTTGAACACCGAAGGAATTTCCGCAGACGTTAAAGCCGAGCTTGAAGAAATAATGAACGATGAAAACGCCATAGCAGAGCGATTTGCCGCACCCCTTGAGTTTGGCACGGGCGGAATGCGCGGTATCCTCGGTGCAGGCATAGGAAGAATGAATATATACACAGTTGGCAGAGTCAGCGCCGGTTTTGCTGCTTATGTCGCGGCATCTGCCCCCGATGCGGCAGAGCGCGGAGTTGTCATCTCCCACGATAACCGCAGATACTCGCGTGAATTTGCTCTCGTTACTGCGGGCGTGTTTGCCGCCGCAGGCGTAAGAGCGTATCTCTTTGACTCCCTTCGCCCCACCCCCATGCTCTCATTTGCGGTACGCCGCATCGGTGCGGCAGGAGGAGTAATGATAACCGCGTCGCACAATCCCCCCGAATACAATGGCTACAAGATATATAACTCCGACGGATGACAGCTTGGCATAGCGCAAAGCCATATCGTTATCAAAAACATTGCCGCTATTGAAAATCCGCTGACTGTTCCTTGCCTCTCTCTCGAGGAAGCGGGCGACCTTATCCGTATTCTCCCCCCCGAGCTTGACGATGAATATTGCCTTAGAGTTTGCAACATTGCACTCTCTCACGACACAGAGGCTGCAAAAGCACTGCGCGTAGTATACTCCCCCCAGCACGGAACGGGTAACGTCCCCGTTCGCCGTGCGCTTACCGAATGCGGCTACGACGTAGTCCCGGTGCTGTCCCAGTGCGAGCCCGACGGAGATTTCAAAGGCACGAAAAACCCCAACCCCGAGTCCCCCGACGCTTATATCGACGCTCTCCGTATTGCTGACGAGGTAAACGCTGATATCGTTATCACCACTGACCCTGACTGCGACCGCCTCGGTGTTGCCGCAAGACGCAAAAACGGCGAAATGCAGCTCATCACCGGTAATCAGTCGGCTGCTATCCTGCTTGAATATATTCTTTCCCGCCGCACGGCAATGGACTCTATGCCCGAAAATCCCTTTGCCGTTACGACGCTCGTTACGTCCGACATCGGTGAGCATATCTGCGACGCATACGGTGTAAAAATTGAAAAAACTCTCACAGGCTTTAAATATATCGGTGAGCGCATAGCTCTCCATAATGCAAAGCACGACGCTACCTTCATCTTCGGTTATGAGGAAAGCTACGGTTGCCTTATCGCTGATTTCGTAAGAGATAAGGACGGCGTACAAGCGTCGCTGATGCTTTGTGAGGCTGCCGCATACTACAAGCGCCTCGGTATGTCGCTTGTTGACGCGCTTGACGCAATTCACGCAAAATACGGTTTCTTCCTTGATACGCAGTCCAACTTCTATTTCAAGGGGCTTGACGGAAGCGCGAAAATCGCCGCGCTTACCTCAAACCTGCGCCAAAATTCTCCCAAGGAAGTCGGCGGAATGCCCGTTCTGCGCGTAGAGGACTATCTTTCAAAGGAAACTCAGGATATGGGATATCCCGCCTCTGACCTTCTCCGCTTCATTTTTGAGAACGGTTGGGTGGCTGTCCGTCCCAGCGGAACTGAGCCGAAATGCAAGTTCTACTATTCTATCAAGGCTAATACGGAAAGCGAAGCAAAGGCTCGCCTTGCCGTCCTCAAGGATGCTTTTGAGCCCAAGAACGCCTAATCTAAAAAACAAAAAAGCACTTCGTCGGGGTGTTTGCGGTAGAGCAGTATGAAATTAAATATACCTACCGACAGGAAAAGGACGAGAAATTGCTAAAATTTCTCGTCCTTTTTTCTTGACAAGCACTGCTTCTGTGTCCACAGAAGCTATTTTGATTTTGTCGATATGCCGTCGCTTCGCTCGGCTCGATATATTTGCCTCGCAGCAAATTCGATATGTTTTCGCTACGCTTAAACTCGATATGATATAAATCCGCGCTCACGCAGTGAGCATATCGAGTGCGACAGCACATATCGAACGCGTTAGCGTATATCGAAAATCCGCATTAGCGGATTTATATCGATGCGTACCTGCTCTGTGGCAGGTACGCATCGAAGTGCTTTTTTGTTTTACTTTGCTACCTTTGCAAGCAGCTTCCAACCATTGGTTTCGCTGTAACAAGCGAAGATTCCGCTTGAGGAATTGGTAATGGAGTTATATATAAAGGGAATGATAACGTTGCCGTTTTTGTCAACAGCGCCAACCTTGCCGTCCTTGTAGCCTATAACACCAATTCCCTCTACAAATGGCTGTGCATAGGTGTAAACGGGCTGTACTATCCAATGTCCGTTTACGCTGTAATATCCGTATCTTCCGTCCTTTTCAACGAGGATAACACCGTCGGAATACGAAACAAGATTGTATCCAAAGGGCAGCTCGTACTCGTTTCCGTTCTTATCAAGAAGAATATCCTCGTCAGACTGGAAATTGTTGAACGAATGATATCTGCGTTCAAGGAAACGCACGCGGATATATCCCTCGTCATAGTAGTAATGTCCTAACTGTGAAATGTCCTTGTAGAAAGGCTCGGAATAGTACTGAATAAAATAGGTGTTACCCATATCCGCAGCGCCCTTGTAGCTGTAAAACTTAAATGCCACAGTACCGCCGGAGGTGTTGATAATGCGCAGAAAACCGTTATCATCAACGGTAACGGCACGTCCGTCGCTGTAATTAAACGCCTTGGCATACTTATAATTAGTTGCCCACGAGAGCGTTTGATACTGATACTGCGTAGTATATCTATTGGCTGAATAGATATATGACGTATTGAGCGCAGGCGCGGTAGTTCCGTATGCAAAACGGTATGCGGTATATTTTTTGACAACTTCTATTTTAGTGCCCGTCGGCTTTGTTGCCTTGATAGCTGCGGTCGCGGTGCTTTGCACAGCAACCGGAGAATTTATGATCGGTGCTGCCGCAACGCCTGTATTTACTGATATGCTTTCTTCAGCAGTCTCGGGAGCTTTCGTTGTCTCGGGGACTTTCGTTGTCTCGGGGACTTTCGTTGTCTCGGGAGTATTCGTTGTCTCGGGAGTATTCGTTGTCTCGGGAGTATTCGTTGTCTCGGGAGCTTTCGTTGTCTCTGGAGCTTTCGTTGTCTCGGGAGCCTTCGTTGTCTCGGGAGTATTCGTTGTCTCGGGAGTATTCGTTGTCTCGGGAGCCTTCGTTGTCTCGGGAGTATTCGTTGTCTCTGGAGCTTTCGTTGTCTCGGGGACTTTCGTTGTCTGGGGAGTATTCGTTGTCTCGGGAGCTTTCGTTGTCTCGGGGACTTTCGTTGTCTCTGGAGCTTTCGTTGTCTCGGGGACTTTCGTTGTCTCTGGAGTATTCGTTGTCTCGGGGACTTTCGTTGTCTCTGGAGTATTCGTTGTCTCGGGAGTATTCGTTGTCTCGGGGACTTTCGTTGTCTCGGGAGTATTCGTTGTCTCGGGAGTATTCGTTGTCTCGGGAGTATTCGTTGTCTCGGGAGTATTCGTTGTCTCTGGAGCGAGCGTAGTCTCGGGAGATATTGTGGTCTCGGGCGCGGTAGTTGTTTCCGCGGGCTTGTTTTGCTGAGTAGCATTTTCAAGCGCTATCTCCCGCTTTGCTTTTGCCAGAAATACCGAAAATGCGGGGTTAGTTCCTGCTTTATCAATATTCTCGGCGTAATCGGGGAACTGCTCGTAAAGCTCACGCGCTATGCGGTAATCCACGCCGGATCGCGTGTATTGATCCTTAGTGTCCATTCTATACTTCATGGTGATTTCTTGCAGCGTGTGATACTTTTTGATCGAGCTTGTGCTCTTACCATAATCTGGATTGTAATCAAAGGCAAGTCCCCTGCCGTCGGTATCAATATTAAAATCAGACTCTACAAAAAATCCCGTTTCCGCGTTGAGATAATAGTACTTTCCATCCTTTATAAACAGAGGTCTATCGGAAAGATCCCTATGATACGCGGGGACGATATCGGGCATATAATACTTTCCTATCAGCTCTCCGTAAGATGAATATATACCGAGCGTAAAAACGTTTTCATGGAATATCGGCTCGCCCGTAACGGGGTTCGGTAACACGGACATCGCGGACGGTGTAATGCCAAGGTCAACGATAATGTATCCCATATAAAGCTCTACAACGGCGCGCGAAACAGTGTTGGTTACGTAGGATTCAAACATTATTCCGCCATCGCTGTATCGCAACGGTACAAGCTCGCTGACGAGCTTCGTTCTGTCAGAATACTGCCTGTCATAAACAGACTCCAAATCTATCTCGGCAAGCTTCATAGAGCTGTCATAATCCTTCCAGCTTATGCGCCAACCGTCTCTTATAGCGTCATCAAGAGAAATAAACGCCACAGTCTCGTCGCCCTGCGGGGGAACCGTGGTATCCTCGGGCAAAGGCGGCATAGTGGTTTCATCAGAATTCGGTGATGATACCTCGCCCGTTTCGCTGACCTCGGGGGATAGAGTCACCTCGGGATCATTCTGGATAATTTCAGTCGTATCGGGCGGCAATGGGGTGGGCGGCGGCGTCTGCGCGGTAAGAAGATCCGCCGCAGTCGTCAGCATAAACGCACAAATCAACGCAAAGGCAACTATCGTTGTAATATGTGTTGCAAGCGCCCTTACGGTAAGCTTGTTTTTCAATGGATCACTCCTTTATTTATGGTAGCGAGTTCCCTTTATTATTGTAAAGGAACGGTATATAGACTCAAGAAGCATTACTCGGAAAAGTCGGTGTGGAAAGGTAAGCTCCGACAGAGAAAGGCGCATATCCGCCGCCTTTTTTACACGGGGCGAAAGCCCATAGGAGCTTCCGATAATGAAACACAAAGACGAATGGGTTTGAAGCTCTGCCTCTATACGCGCCGCCAGCTTTTCAGAGGACATGCTCTGCCCCTCTACCGCAAGCGCAACCGTAAATGCGCGCGAGGGTATTGCGGCAAATATCCTTTCCGCCTCATCCTCGAGCGCGGCACTGATTTCGCCATCCGTGGGCGCATCGGAGAGCCTTGCCTCCTTAAGCTCCGCTATTTCGGGGCGGCAAAATCCCGAAAGCCTTTTGGCGTACTCCGCGCACGCCTCGGTAAGATACCTGTCCTTGAGATTTCCTACGGCTACTATCTTAAGGTTTATCATTAGTTCACCTGTAAAAGCACGGGCTCATCGGGGAGCGCGGCATTTATCGCTACGTCTCGGTGCGAGGCATAAAGCGCACTCTCGCTTGCGGCAAGCGCAAGCTCGGGGGAATTATTCACCTCGGAGATGTGAGCAAGCAAAAGCGAGACAGCTCCCTTTGAGGCAAGATAATCGGCAAGTGAGGCACAAGCCTCATTTGAAAGATGTCCGCGCGCGGAGAGTATCCTGCGCTTAAGCTCGGGGGGATACGGGCCTGCCATTAGCATTCCCTCGTCGTGATTTGATTCTATAACTGCGGCAGAGCAACCGCAAAGTCCGCGTTTTACCTCATCAGTAACAACGCCAAGGTCCGTGGCAACGCCAAGCACGTGTCCGTCACACTCAAAGCGATATCCGACAGACTCGTACGTGTCATGGCTCGTAACGAACGAGGAAACGGTAATACTGCCGACAGTTTCGTGAAAACGCAAAGGATGCTCAACAAGCGTCCCCTCGGCGCAAAGATGCGCTATCTCACGGGCTACGTGTCCTGCGGCGTGAACGGGTACAGCGTATTTCTTCGTAAACGTTGCAAGAGCAGAGGTGTGGTCGCCATGCGAGTGCGTAACGAACACGGCATCCACCTTATCGGGCGTGATACCGCACGTACCGAGCTTAGAGCAAAGGTAGCGCGCCGATCTGCCCGCATCAACGAGAATGGTCGTACCGCCCATACGGACGATCGTGCAATTCCCCTTCGAGCCCGAATAGAGCGTACCAAATAAAGGTCCAGAACACATCAGAGCAGCTCCCATCCGAAAATTCCGTCAAATACGAATATATTAAGAGTGTCAAGCATCAGCGGAAAAGACAGAATGATTATCATTATCGGCATCCAACGGCTTTTCTTACGGCGCAGTGCAATAGAATCTATGTAATCCTGCTTTTCCTGAAGCGTCATTGTGTCAGGGAGATTTTCAATCGTTGCATCCTTGTCCACAAAACCCCTGTTATAGATGAAAAAGGAAAGTATTACGGCGCAATCCGCAATAATGTAGAAAAAAAGCACGTAAAGGGACATCCTGTATCCCGACAGGAGAAAATAAAGCACAGAGGACACAAGGCAACCGACAAGAAGCAAAAGCACCAGCTTCCAATCAAATCCCTTGAGGCTCTCGACAAGCTTTTGTGTGGGGGTAAGGCTCTTTTGCCGAGCCGTTCTTTTCTTTCTTTTTTTACTCATTTTTCCTTATCAGAGGAGCTTCACAGCACCCTCGGGTCTTATGCTGAGTATCTGACATGCACCCTCGCCAAAGACGCTGTCCATGAGAGCGCGATATCCCTCGACGTCCTCCTCGGGAACGTAGGAGTGGATAGTGCCCGCAAAACCGCCGCCGTGAACACGGAATGCGGTGGGACGCTTGCATGCCTTAAGATATCTCTCGCTGAGGTTGAGAGCAAGGGAAAGTCCCTGCTCGGTGATGTTCTTGATAGTATAAACGTTTTGCAGATAGCAGAAGGATGAAAGTCCCGATGCCATTACGCCATCAAAATACGCCTGAAAATCGTCATCAAGGAGAGCCTGCTTCATCTCGTAAACACGGCGGTTTTCAGCCATAAAGTGAAGTGCGCGGAGAATAGCGCGGTCGCCAAGCGCGGTGCGGAGAGCGGGGATAGCGGCAATGAGCGCATCCTCGTCACATTCACGAAGAACCTCGTGACCGAGCGCCTTTGCGACTGCCTTCATCTCTGCGGGTACAGCGGCGTAGTCGGGCGTGAGGTCTGCGTGGTTTCCGCCCGTGTTAACGATGCAAAGGCGATAGCCCTTTCCTGTGAGGTCAAACTCTACCTTCTCAACAACGGGAGCCGAAGGATCGGCAAAATCAATAGCAACAACACCGCCGGCGGCGCAGGCTACCTGATCCATAAGTCCGCAGGGCTTGCCGAAAAAGGCATTCTCGGCATACTGCGATATCATAGCGATGGTAACGAAATCCACACTGCCGCCGCAGTAAAGATGAGACATAATAGTGCCTACCATATCCTCGAATGCGGCAGAGGAAGAAATGCCCGAGCCCTTAAGTACGTTTGAGGATGTAACGGCATCAAATCCGCCTACGGCAAGTCCGCGCTTGCGGAAGCCGTCGGCTACGCCCGCGATAAGGGAATCGGAGTGACCAAATCTGTCCTCGCGGGGAATTGCATAGTCGTTTATGTCAACCACGTCCTCGGGGAAACCCTCGCTCTTGATGCGAACGGTGCTGTCAGAGCGTGCCGCTGCAACGGCTACTATATCAAGGTCTACCGAGCAGGCGATAACTCTGCCGTGGTTGTGGTCGGTGTGGTTGCCTGCCAGCTCACTTCTACCGGGAACGGAGAAAAGATTTACGTCGCGGTCATCACCATAGCGGTCAATGAATTCCTCAATAAGCGCGCCAAAACGCTCTGCGGGATTACGGGTAACGTTTGCATTTGCAAAAAGCTCACCCTTTTTAATGTTAGCAAGAAGTTCGGAAGGTCTCATTCTGAAAATATCCTTTCTTTAAGTAATTATATACCGAGTATATTATATCACATCGCTCGCCCCGTGGCAATAGATTAACTGTGTTATTTTTTTGAATTTTTTACAAACGACGAGCCATTCCGCATGCGGAATGGCTCGTCAAAGCTCTATTTTAAGTTCATTTGTAAATTTCGGCGTAAACTCGGCGGTTGCCGACATCGGGGACTGCATATACCCCTCAAATCCAAGCTCAAGAGCGACACCTCGCACATACTCGTACTCAAAAGTCGTAACACGGCGGCGCAGATTTTTCTCCTCGCCGCCATAAAAGCTCGGCGTGTACTGGCTCATAAGCCCAAGCACGATATCAGCGGGCGGCACGAGCAAGGCAAGAGTGCGAAGGACCGCCGCGGAATCCTGCCTGCAATCGGGAAGGACAAGGTGGCGAACGAGAACACCGCGCCGCATGATCCCCTCATCATCGAACACCGCGCGCCCAAGCATTTCATACATGAACGCGATCGCCTCGGCGGTGCGCTCGGCATAGTCTTCCGCCCCCGAATAGCGCAAAGACAGCTCACGGCTGACGTACTTGAAATCTGGCATATATATATCCACAAGTCCGCGCGTCAGTCGGAGCGTTTCGGGACGCTCATAACCGCCGCTGTTCCACACCACGGGAATATGAAGCTCCCCCTTGACAGCGGCAAGGGATTCGCATATCCTGTCCGTGTACTGCGTGGGTGTAACGAGATTTACGTTATGCACGCCCGCAGCTTGAAGCTCCAAAAACAGCTCGGAAAGTCGACGCACGCTGATATCCTCACCGATAAGGCCGCGGCTTATCGGCTTGTTCTGGCAAAAAACGCAGGAAAGCACACAGCCCGAAAAAAACACAGTTCCCGAGCCGCGCGAACCGCTGATGCATGGCTCCTCGTACGCGTGCCGCGACACTCGGCTCACCCTTATCGCCTCGGGTGCACCGCAAACACCGCGCGCTTGCCGCCTGTCAACGCCGCAACGGTGCGGACAAAGCTCGCAGATCATTTTTTCTTCCTCTTGCCAACAAGCGCCATATATCCGAGCAGTGCGGCAAGATAAACTGCGAGTATTCCGCAAGAGATAAGCGCCTGCGCATCTCCCGTTCCCGCATAGCTGATGACAAGAAGCATGGGAGCGCCGAATATTATTCCGAACGAGCTTCCCGTTACGAGATTTGAGGATGCGGGCGTTTCCATCTCGGGGTCAAGCTCGCGCAGGAGCAGAACGCCGGACGAGATAGTTCCCGTAAGCATTCCGTACATCGATAAAAATCCCTCGTAAAAATATCCCTTGTAGAGCTTTTTGCTCATAGCGTAAAGGTATATGAAGGTCACAACACCGCCCGACACTGCCATAATAGCAAAGGGTATCCACAGTCCCTCAAGGTCATTTATCTCAATGCTTGCGATAGCGGCAACTATCATAAGGTCAAACGCAAGTCCCGAAATTCTGCTGAGCAGATAATTGTTCTGATACTGGCGGTTCATTATCTTGGCGCGGCGCAGCTTTTTGATGATCACACCGACAACGGCGGCAACCATCGAGCCTATGATGAAATTAAAGCCCCAAAGTAAGGTGGAAACGGTTGCGGCAAGACCCGGAGATATCGCCTGCAAAAGCGAGGTAATACCGAGAGTTACAAGGTAAGTAAGCAGATACGTGCCAAACACGAGCGCGACCTGAACGCTGAGCTTGTCAACAGATGACGCGATAGGTATCTCATCCTTGCTTTGAAAAGTATCTATCGACACAGAACCCGACACGTCATCTCTTATCTTGCCGTCAAGAACACCGCGCCTTTTAAGTACGTTTATAAATATCACGCCAACGATGCAGGCGCAAAGATATCCCGCGGCGGCAAGGGAAAGTCCAAAGGTCTTTCCGCCCGCGAACCCAAGCGCCTCGTACGTCGCGCCAACGTTGTTTGCCTGACCGGGGCCTTGCCCGTAGGCAAGGGCAAGCAGAATTCCGCACGCGTCAAAAAAACTCGGCAACACGGTATGCGCAAGCGTTATGGATATAAAAAGTCCCACAAGTCCCTGAACAAGATACGTGCTGACGATGAGTGCGCCCGAGAGACTTCCTTCCCTTGCGCTCACACCGCCCTCATCGGACGGTATGCGAAGTGCCATCGCAATAAAACCGAGCGCGAGAGCGTGATAAGTTACGGTTTCAAGAAATGCCGACGAAAGCGAAACAACGCCGAGTTGGCGCAAAGCAAGCAAAATGAAGCCCGCAAGCACGGCGGTGGGTATCATGGTGCTTCGGATAAAGCGGAGCTTGCGCCTCAATACGTTTGCCCCAAGCACGAAAACCGCAATAATACCTATCTGTATTATCGGTGACCAAAGCGCGGTATTAGCTGATGAATAATCCATATCATACCTTCCTTTCATCCTCGCGTGTTACGCAACACGCCTCATAAAAAAGATAAAATTTAAGCGCGTTATAGCCCTCGTCGGGAATAATCTCGTAGTATCCCTTGTTAGCGGTAAAAAGTATCGCCCTCTTTCCGCGCATGGAAAAGCCCTTTATCTCGTCGGTGTTAACACAAAAATCTCCAACGGACAGTCCGCTTGCGCTAAGCCTTGCCTTACCCGTGCAGACGGGCGTCACGTTATGCTCCGTGTCAATGGAAAAAAGCGATGCGCTCTCGGCGGTATATTCCGCACCGCTTGCGGCATCATCCGCCACACGCTCCTTTTGCCAATCGGAAAGCGCACGCACGGTGTCAAAACGCGTACCCGAAAGCATTCCGTACTCGTCGTACTTTATCTCGCAGGAGCATTTTTGGCACTTTGCCGTATCGCCCTCGGACGAAAAGCTGTCGCGCGCACCGCACTCGGGACAGATGAAAACGAGATTTTCAAGCCCCTCGGCAAGATGGTGAGAGGCGTAACGCTTCGGCGCGGCAAGCTGTGCATCGTACGCGCTGACGGACAAGTCGCGCACGATGGCGGCGTAAACCTCTTCATTTGTCATCACGGCAAGCTCCTCGGCGGTGTAGACGCGCACGGGTGCGCCGTGTACTGCGCCGCGGCGAGTTTTTTTGCTCCACATGGGACTTGAAAAGTATCCGCCCTCTATTTTGTAAGTAACAAGACCGCATTTCGCGCCCTTGACCAGAGCCGCCGTTGAGGGCGGAATGGGGCATGGCTCACCGTCCCACGAGCGTACGCCCTCGGGGAAAATGCAAACGTTCGAGCCGCCGCGAATACGGCGGAGAACAGCCATAACGGAAGCGGCGGCGGACGCCCCCTTCGGGCGCATTATCGGGTCAAAACAGAATTTCAAAAAAGCGTAAAGACTCTTCCAGCGCGCGATATGCTCACTGCCGAAAAAGTACATCGGGCGCGGGAAACTCGCCGCCACGAACACAAGGTCGTAGTCGGTAACGTGGTTTGAAAGAACTATGTATTTTTCGGGAAGTCCCTTTGCCTTTTCGTATTTATAGCCGAATTTCAGCTTTACGAAAAGCGTAGCAAGCGGACGGAAAAAGCGGTAGAAAAAATTATGCTTGGCACTCAAAAGTAATACCTTCTTAACAGTTTTTCTATATTATATCATAAAATATTGGTGTTTTTAAGTATTTCGTTGCATTTTTCAGTAAAAATTCACACAAACCAAGCA
>JAZNOD010000150.1:0-4550 GCA_045580585.1 Eubacteriales bacterium | reverse complement strand
GTCAGCGGCTCCATATAGACCTTGTCCGCGATGGTGGTGTCGGTCATGATGGTCGCGGGGTTGGAGTTTACGAGAACTACCTCGTAGCCCTCCTCTTTGAGCGCGAGACACGCCTGCGTGCCTGCGTAGTCAAATTCTGCTGCCTGACCGATTATGATAGGGCCTGAGCCGATGATGAGTATCTTTTTGATATCCGTTCTTTTTGCCATTTTTCTTCTCCTCTATATTAACTTACTTTATTTCCCAAACAGTTTTGCCCTGATATACCGTTTTCAGGCACACGCCGCAGAGCGTATCTCCCGCAAAGGGAGTTGCTCTGCCCATCGTAAGGAATTCGTCGGGGTTGACGGTAAAGCTTTCGTCTATATTCCAAACGCTGTAGCTGTCGCCGCACTCAAGACCAAAGCGGCGGCGCGGATTGTGACACATAAGTGCTGTAAGCTCGTCAAGCGTCAGCACTCCGCCGCGCACAAGGTGCGTGTAGAGAACGGGGAAAGCCGTTTCAAGTCCTACTATGCCAAACGCGCTGCCCTCAAGTCCGCGTGATTTTTCCTCGGCGGAGTGGGGGGCGTGGTCGGTGGCTATCATATCCACCGTGCCGTCCTTTATTCCCTCAAGGAGCGCCTCGCGGTCGGCGGCGGAGCGCAGGGGGGGATTCATCTTAAAGCGTCCTTCCTCTTTAAGATCGCTATCGTCAAGAACAAGGTAGTGGGGCGCGGTCTCGCAGGTCGCGTCAACGCCCGTGCGCTTTGCCTGACGTATCAGCTCGACGCTCTCCTTGGCGGAGACGTGGCAGACGTGGTAGGCACATCCAACCTTTGCGGCAAGCTCAAGGTCGCGTGCTATCTGCGCGTACTCGCTCTCGGAGCAGATGCCGCGGTGGGAGTGCGCGCGCGCGTACTCGCCGTCGTGGATATAGCCGCCGCGCAGCAGGGAATTGACCTCACAATGCGCGACTATCATCTTGCCAAGCTCTTTGGCTTGCTTCATTGCGTCAAGCATCATTTCGTCGCTTTGCACGCCTCTGCCGTCGTCGGAAAAGGCGATAACGCCGTCCGCCATAGCCGCAAGGTCGGCAAGAGCTTCGCCGCGCTGACCTACCGTGATTGCGCCGTAGGGATGCACGCCGATCACGGCATCGCGCTCGATTATCTCTCTTTGCATAGCGAGATTTTCGGCAGAGTCGGGGACGGGATTCAGGTTCGGCATGGTGCAAACGTCGGTAAAACCGCCGCGCGCCGCCGCCATAGAACCGCTTTTTACCGTTTCCTTATAGGAAAAACCCGGCTCACGGAAATGCACATGCACATCACAAAAGCCGGGAAGGATAATTACGCTATCGGAATTTTTAAACACTTCAACACCTTCAAGGGAATAAAAATCAAAAGAGGACGCCTTGCCGCCGAGCTTTGCGCCGTATGCCGAATTTTTAAGCATTTTTGCAGGCATGATAGTCCCCTCCGTTCTATTTTTCAGGTGATTCGGGAAAAACCCGTATCACCCCAATTTTATCTTTTCTATTATAGCACACAGAGTTGTGCTTGTCAAGGGAAAGAGAAGAAAAAATGCGAAAAGCCGAGTTTTTGTTCTGCGGTAAAAAGCGGTCGGAGACGTTCTCCAACCGCTTTTCAGAATATTAATTTTTAGTTTGCATCTCAACAAGACGCTCGCCCGCGTATTTTTTGCGGAGCAGGGGCTTTTCTATCTTGCCCGTGGGGTTTCTCGGAACGTCGGCAAATATGTACTTTTTCGGGCGTTTATATCTCGGCAGTCCCATGCAGAACGCCTCAATATCCGCCTCGGTGGCAGTCGCGCCGTCCTTCAGCTCGATGATGGCGGCGGCTATCTCGCCAAGGCGCGCGTCGGGTATACCGATAACGGCAACGTCCTTGATGTCGGAGTGCGCGCGCAGGAAATCCTCTATCTGAACGGGGTAGAGGTTCTCGCCGCCCGTGATGATAACGTCCTTTTTACGGTCGACAAGGTAGATAAAGCCGTCCTCGTCCTCGCGTGCCATGTCACCCGTGCAGAGCCAATCACCCTTTATGGAATCGGCGGTAGCCTCGGGGTTCTTGTAATAGCATTTCATAACGCCGGGGCCCGATACCCACAGCTCACCGACCTCACCCTGCGCAACGTCAGCGCCGTGCTCGTCAACGATGCGGGTCTTCCACAGATATCCCGCCTTGCCGATAGCGCCTACCTTGTGCACGTTTTCAACGCCGAGATGCACACACCCCGGTCCGATTGACTCTGAAAGACCGTAGTTTGTGTCATATTGATGGTTAGGGAAGACCTTAAGCCAGCGGCGGATAAGGCTCGGGGGAACGGGCTGTGCGCCGATGTGCATAAGTCTCCATGAGGAAATGTCGTATTTTGAGATGTCAACGTCTCCGCGCTCGATAGCGTCAAGAATGTCCTGCGCCCACGGTACGAGCAGCCAAACGATGGAAGCCTGCTCCTCGGAAACGGTGCGTATTATCCACTCGGGGCTTACGCCGCGAAGAAGAACGGTGCGTCCGCCCGCAAGGAGCGAGCCGAACCAGTGCATTTTTGCGCCCGTGTGATAAAGGGGCGGAATGCAAACGAAAACGTCCTGACGCGTTTGCGAGTGATGTGCCTGCTCCGTGCGGCAGGAGTTTATCAGCGCGCGATGATTATGCAGTATCGCCTTCGGAAATCCCGTAGTGCCCGACGAGAAGTAGATAGCGGCATCGTCGTCCTCGTTAAGAGTGGCGGCGACGGCGGGCTTTCTGCCCGATGCGGCATCCTTAAGGAAGAGGAAATCCTCTGCAAAATCGGGGCAATCGGTCATTTTTCCGACGAAAAACAGCGCCTTAAGGCTTGTAAGCTCGTCGCGTATCTCGCTGACACGCCCGATAAATTCCTCGCCGAAAAGGAGCATCGAGGAGTCTGACAGGTCAAGGCAGTATTTTATCTCGTCGGCGGTGTAGCGATAGTTCATCGGAACGGCAAGTGCGCCCGCCTTCAGGATACCGAAGTAGATGGGGAGCCATTCAAGGCAGTTCATCAAGAGCAGAGCGACCTTGTCACCCTTTTTTACACCGCGGCAAATGAGGAAATTTGCAATTCTGTTGGCGCGTGCGTCAAATTCCGCCCACGTCAGCTCACGGCGGTAGCGGGGGTCGTTACCCTGCTCGATGAGGCTGTATTCCTGCCAGCGCTTGCCCTCGTCGCCTCGCAGGGCGGGGTTGACCTCGACGAGCGCGGCGTCGCCGCCGTACAGGGCGGCATTTTTTTCAAGAAGCTCTGTAATTATCATTATGTAATTCCTTTCTGTATTTTTACGGTCTGTCCTGCGGGTATCTTTACGGGGTTGTCAAATCCCACCTCTATCCAAAGGTCAAGACACGTTGGATTGCGCACGATGGTCTGGTCTGCGGATATCTGCAACTGGCGCAGAGCCGTTACGTAATCGCAAATTTCGATATTCGTAGCCACCCATATCTCGCTGTCCGCCTCGACTGCACGGCTGACAAGGGACTCAAAATCCGCCCACGCATCCTTTGAGCCGATGTCGCAGGAATGCGTCCACCAGTAGTAGATGCCAAGGTAGGAGTTCACCTTTGAGCCGATTATGTGCTTGAGCTTTTTTTCCGCCTCGGGGTCATAGAAGCTCGTTGTCGGGTGCCAGAACATAAAATCGTCGGGAACGCCGAACTTACCCGTCGCCTTGCAGGTACGCGCGTACTGTATTCCGCAGGTACGAAGCACGTCTGCGACGTGTTCGTTATGCGCGCCGTTGGGGTAGGAGATTCCGCGCACGAGCGTGCCGAACATTCCTTCAAGCTGACGTCTGTCCTCAAGTATCTCGTAAACGAGATTTCCCTCGGGAACGAGGTTGAGGCTGGGATGCGTAAAGCTGTGGCAGGACACCTCGTGTCCGACGTACAGAGATGCGGCTTCCTCTGCGGAGAGAAGCCCCTTGCGCATTCCGAATCTGCCTGCGTTAAGGTGGAACGTACCCTTTACGCCGAGCTTGTTAAGTATCTCAACGACCTTTACGTCGGTCGTCATTCCGTCGTCAAAGCTGAGGGTGAACGCCTTGCGTCTGCCCTCGGGATAATAGCCGAGTCTGACTCTTTCGTACATTGGAATATCTCCTTTTGAGATTATTTAAGCAGTTTGAGCGCGCCCGTGGGGCAGGCATCAACGCACTTACCGCACTCGCGGCAAACGGCGATAGTCGCGCTGTCGCAAAATTCGGGCTTGATAACAGTGCCAAAGCCGCGTCCGACAAGACCGAGAATACCCTCTTTTGCGTCCTCGCGGCAAACGCGCACGCACAGGTTGCAGAGAATGCACTTACCCTGATCGCGCTCGATCACTTCAAGACGCTGTTCCTTGAAGCACTCGTGCTTTATGCCCTCAAAGCGCTTTGCGTCTACGACGTAGCGGTCAGCGTATTTGATGAGTCGGCAGTCCTTATAATCGTGACAGCCGCATTCAAGGCATCTCTTTGCCTCGGCGCGTGCGGCTTCCTCGGAAAAGCCAAGGTTGATCTCACGAAAATCGTTTCTTCTTTCCTC
>JAZNOD010000149.1:0-1649 GCA_045580585.1 Eubacteriales bacterium | reverse complement strand
TTTGAGCGGAGTGCCGTGAGTATTTCACAGTGCGTTCTCCGATCTCGATCCTTGCGATAAACAGGCGCACGATTTCGGGTGTTAATTTGTCAATGGTTTTATACCGTTTTGCTTTCTCAATGAAAGCGTCTACGTTGGCAGCCGACGATTTCAGTTTTTCCAAGCGTTCCTCTTTCAGCGGGAGAGCCTCGTCTATTTCTCGCTGCTCGTCATTGTAATCGGCAGAGAGGAGGCGGAACTGCTCGTTGGTGACACGGCCGAGCACGTTGTCTTCGTACAGTCGCTTGAACAAGGACGTCAGCTCGTTCCTGCGCTTACGCAAGGTTTCGATCTCCAATTGCAGAGCGGTTATCTCCTGCCTAAGCTGTGCTGTGTTTTTGCGGTTAATATACTCCGCAAACTGCCGTTCCTTTTTGCGGGCGAAGTGCGTTACCCGACGCAGATCATCCAGTATGATGGCGTATAGCTCGTCCTCTCGGATGTGATGAGGAGTGCATTCTCCCTTGCCGCGCTTACCGTAGGTGTAGCACTTGAAATTGTAAGCGGACTTTTTCATTGTGCTTGCTCGGTGCAGTACCATCGTCCGTTTGCAGTCGGCGCAGTAAGCAAGTCCCGAGAAGATGTTCGGTTCTTCCATATGCTTTGGTGTGCGCTTTTTGTGTGTGCGTACATCCTGAACGATATCCCACAGTTCCTGCGTGATCAACGCGGGATGCGTATTTTCCACAACGGCGCATTCGCTTTCAGGGCGATACACCGTTGTTTTATTTTTATACGATATCGTTGTGGTACGCAACCCCACCGTGTGTCCGAGGTACACCTTGTTGTCAAGGATTGCCGTGACGGTACTGCTGCTCCATGCATAGGGACGGGTGGTGTCCAATCCAATATGCCCTTTTTTGTGTTTTTGGAAGTAATAATTACTTGGTGTCAGTACCTTATCCTCACGTAGGATACGGGCGATCTGATTGGGGCCTTTGCCGGAGGCACACAGAGAGAATATCCTTTTCACCACCGCCGCGGCTTCATCATCGGGGATGATCTCTTTGCTGTCATCATCCACCTTTTTGTAACCGTAGGGCGGTCTGCCGCCGAGGCGTTCCCCGCGCTCTGCCTGAAGCTTTTTCACCGCACGAACCTTTTTACTGGAATCCTTTGCGTGAAGCTCGTTTGCCCAATTTCGTATCGGGCTGAAATCGTTACTGCCTTCAACCAGCGAATCGACGCCGTCGTTGATCGCTATGAACCGAACGCCCATGTTCGGAAAGTGCAGTTCAAGATAATAACCTACCTGCAGGTACTCTCTGCCGAGTCGGCTGAGATCCTTGACGATCAGTGTTTCCACCTCGCCGCGCTTGATCATATCCTCGATCTGTTTCCACGAGGGACGCTCGAAGTTCGTTCCTGTATAGCCGTCGTCGGCAAGGAACAGGACGTTGTCGAACCCGTTGTCACGGGCATACTTTTCGAGCAAGAGTCGCTGATTGGTTATGCTGTTGGACTCGGCGGTCTTGCCGTCGTCCTGACTTAATCTACCGTAGAGTATTGTATATTTTTGGCTTGTCATTTTGCATCCTCCTTTTATGCAGGGCAAGCCGATACGGTATCACACAGTATACCGCAACGCTTGCCGGAAGTCCATTCAGAAT
>JAZNOD010000148.1:0-2775 GCA_045580585.1 Eubacteriales bacterium | reverse complement strand
CTATATGCCCGAAAGCAAGGCTTCGTATCAGAAGCTGAAAACCTTTATCAAGCATTCCTATAGAACGTGAAATTTGCAAAAAATAAAATCTCCCTGTAAGATGTGAGTAAGAAATTAAAAAACACATCGAAAAACAAGGAGATTTCAGACAATGAAAAATGCAAGCCGCTCTAACAGGAAACTTGAAGCCATCACATACAAAACAATCGTAGTGGGTATCGACATCGCTAAAAGCCGTCAATGAGCGCGGTTCGTGGATTACCGCGGTTTGGAAATAGGAAAAGCAGTCAGCTTCAATAATGACCGCGAGGGCTTTGAGTATATCGTAGCAGAAATTCAGGCAAAAATCAAGACGTTTGACGCAGAAAAAGTTATCGTGGGAATGGAACCGACGGGTCACTACTGGAAGCCGCTGGCAAATTATCTGATGAAGCAAAACATCACGGTCGTGCTGGTAAATCCTTACCACACCAAAAAAGCAAAGGAATTAGACGATAACAGCCAGACAAAATCGGACAAGAAAGACGCGCTGACAATCGCAAAGCTCGTGAAGGACGGCAGATATTATGATACATATTTGCCGCATGACAAATACGCCGATCTTCGTGTTCTGACCACTACAAGAATCAGTCTGAACGACAAGAAATCATCAACAGAGAATAGGATAACGGCTGTTCTGGACGAATACTTCCCGGAGTTTACCACCGTATTCAAGCACCCGTACAAAGGGAAAGCGTCCATGCAGATACTAAAATCCTGCCCGCTTCCGAAGGACATCAAGGCTTTGGGGACGGAGGGTGTTCTGACAGAAATCAGAAAAGCCGTCAAGCGAACTGTCGGCAGAAAGACCGCCGAAAAGCTTGTGAACGCCGCAAACATCAGCATCGGCGTGGACTACGGCGATGCGGAAGCAACCTTTAAAATTCAAAAGCTGGTGGAGGAGCTAGAGCTTTTAAACAAGCAGCTCGACGAAATCGAAGAAAGAATGGGAAAAATCCTCGAAGAATTGGAGATTGGCAAGTATCTGCTGAGCGTTAAGGGCTTGGGAGTAGTAACTGTCGCCATGCTGCTCGGAGAAACCGGCGATCCGCTGCGTTTTGATGACGCGAAACAGATTTCCCGTCTTGCGGGCTACAACCTCATAGAGGACAGCTCAGGCAAAAACAAGAGCGGCACCGCCATATCCAAAAGAGGCAGAAAAAATCTCAGACGCGTGCTTTACCAGATTTCGCTGACAATGGTGGCGAATAATTCCGAAATGAAGCAGTTGTACCACTATCTAAAGACGAGAAAAGATAATCCGCTGAAGAAAATGCAGGCATTGGTTGTAATCAGCAAGAAAGTATTAAGTCTGGTTTACGCGCTTGCAAAGAAAAAGGAATTTTACGACAGCAACAGAGTATTAGGCGCAGTGCGCCAAAGTCAGCTGTTGCTTGCAGCATAAAGCATTCATCTCCTGACACACATCGCTGTGGCATATTTGCCGGCAATCGTCAAGGGTGAAATGAACGGCTGCGCCGCCCTTGACAATCACCGCCAAATATGCAGGCGGCAGACAAGGCGGCTTAAGCCGCCCAATTCCAAAAGAATTGGACACAACAATTCATAGCCGATACAGGCGCGGAGGAAGGAGGTCAGCTCCATCAGCCCACCCGAGGCAGCACTTAAGCAAAAATGCTCCTCCGCGCCTTTATCCAAAAAGACCGAATGAAGGAATGTTAGGACTTTGATCCCGCGAGAACTGATAGGGTTAGTGTTTGGATAAATGTTGGTATGAATAATCTGTTTTAGTCACAGAAACACAGTCAGTTTTACTGCGTTTATCTGTGTGAAAATATTTCTCAAACAAATTTGGGAGAATCTATTGACAAATTTCTTTTTTTGAGATAGGAGCTGAGGCATATGATAACAATTGAACAGCTTAACGGCTTCGGCGCGGATACGCGCGAGGGTCTGGCGCGGTGCTGCGGCAGCGAGGCGCTGTATCTCAGGCTTGTGAAAGCTGCGGCGAACGAAAAAAGCTTTGACAGGCTGACCCTCGCGGCGGGCGAAGGGAATTACAGGGAAGCGTTTGAGGCGGCTCACGCGCTGAAGGGCGTGCTCGGAAATCTGTCGCTCACTCCGCTTTACGATAAGGTTTGCGAGATAACCGAGCTGCTGCGAGCGGAAGAAAAAACGGATTGCGCCCCGCTTTTGGCTGAGATAAGCAGCTTGAGAGACGAGCTGCTCGCGCTTTGCGTAGATTAAGCCTCCGTGACGGAGATAACTATGAACAGACTTAAAGCAAAAAAACAAACAGGCATGGTTGTGTCGCTGATCTGCGTTACAGCTGCGTGCGTCGCGCTTAACCTGATAGGGAAAAGCGTGAACGAAATGATAGGCACGCCCCTTTTTATAGATAATATCGGCACCTTGCTGTCGGCTCTGCTCGGCGGATATATCCCGTGCATCACGGTGGGCTTCCTGACGAATATAATCGGCGGTTTTACAAGCAAGTACACCGCTTATTACTGTGTTATAAGCGTTTTTATAGCCGCTGCTGCGGTCAACTTTGCGAACAGGAAAATGCTGACGCGGTTTCCCCATGTTATTATCGCCGTGCTTACCTTCGCGTTTCTGGGCGGCGTAGCCGGCGGTTTGGTGACGCTGCTTATAAACGGCTTCAGCTTCGGCGAGGGAGCCGCTGTGGATTTCGCGGAAAAAATAAACGGCGTTCTTTCGATCGGCTATATCCCGTCCAACTTCATTTCCTGCTTTTTGATCGACTTGGCTGAC
>JAZNOD010000147.1:0-13688 GCA_045580585.1 Eubacteriales bacterium | reverse complement strand
TTGGGGCACTTTACAAGACCGGGAACTGCAAGCTTCCAGTTTGCGCGTCTCTTGTCTCTGCGAGCTTTGGATGTTTTTCTCTTCGGTACTGCCATTTTACCAATCCTCCTGTATTTACATCATTTGATAACAAAATTATTTACGCTGTGGTCTTATTCCTCGTCCGTGCTCTCGTCATCCCGAAGCAGCTCACGCAGCTTTGCCCAGCGCGGATCGATCTCCTTGGGGGAGCAGTCACACGTTTCGTTGGGAGCGAGCTTTCGTCCGCAAACGGAGCAGAGTCCGCCGCAGTCAGGTGAGCAGAGAAGTCGCTGGGGAAATTCAAGGAAAACGGATTCGCAAAGCGCCTCGTCAATGTCGAGCATGCCTCGTCTGATAGCGAGATACTCGTCAGCCTCTTCCTCAAGACGTTCTTCACTCATAACGCCTTCGGGGACAAGGGTTCGTTCGAAATTTACTTCAAGAACACTAACGACGGGATCAAGGCATCTTGCGCATTCGCCGCGGTAAGGAACCTTGGCGACAGCTGTAAGACGGATATATCCGCCCGTGTCCTCGATGCGTCCCGTAAGATGCGCACCCTCGGTAAATTCGATGCCGTACGGCGCTTCCTCGGGAGTTATGTCAAAGTCAAGCGCGATGTCAGCGACTTCGCCACGCAATAATGCTGACAGGTCAATAAGCATTATAAAACCTCCCAAAAAATAAGACGGCACAAAAAGCGACAATACATATTATAATACCTATTTACTGTAAAGTCAAGAACTTTTTGAAATTATTTTTATTTACTTGCGCTTTTTTTGTTTTTGCGGCTGTGTTGACAAAAAAATTATTTTGCTGTATACTAACACTGCAATAATGATAAGGAGAGACGGAAAGATGTCGAATATTGTATCGCTGCAGGGCTGTTGCGATTTACATACGCACTCCACATACTCTGACGGCACCTGCACACCGAGGGAGATCGTCGAGCAAGCAAAGGCGTTGGCACTCTGCACGGTGGCTCTCACGGATCACAATACGCTGGCAGGAGCCGCTGAATTTAAGACTGCGGCAATAGAATACAGCGTTGAGGCGGTGGTCGGTGTTGAAATATCTGCTGAATATAATAATAAAGAAATACACGTCGTCGGACTTTTTGTTACCGAAAAGCAATATCAGCCGCTTAATGAGTATCTGGAGAGCATTCAGCTTGAAAAGGATATAGCAAGCTTTGGGCTTTACAAGGCTCTCGTGGCGGCGGGATATGATATAAACTATGAGCGCATAGTCAGCGAAGGGAAAAAGGGAACTATAAACCGAGTTCATTTTGCCAACGAGCTTATAAGATGCGGATATATATCCGGTATTACCGAGGGCTTTGAAGGAATACTCTCGGAGAAACGCGGCTTTTATAAGCCCGCGCCGCGCCCCGATGCCTTTGCTGTTATTGAATTTCTTCACGGTTTGGGGGTCACTCCGATACTCGCTCATCCGTTTTTGAATCTTGATCACGGAGAGCTTTGCGCATTTTTGCCCAAAGCAAAAGCGTGCGGACTTGCGGCTATCGAGACGGACTACTCGACATTCAGCGCCGAGCAAACTGCGGCGGCTTACGCTCTTGCGGATGAATTTTGTTTTATGCGAAGCGGCGGAAGCGATTTTCACGGAGCCAATAAGCCCGATATCTCGCTTGGCACGGGGAGCGGCAATTTGCGTGTGCCGATGGAGTATTATGCCTCTCTCGCCTTGGATAATGCCGAAAAACGCAAGAAAAAAGGGCGGTTTTGATCATATCACGCATAATATAAATTATTTTAATAAATCTGTTGAAAAGAAAATAAAAATATGATATAATTGACTGTCTAATTGTGATTTGATTTGTATAATAAATTAAGAACGGAGATGGATCATGAGTATACATAATAAGGTATCGGGAGACAACAGGTCTGATTTTGGCAAAGGACCGTCTAAATGCCCAAATACTTCTCAGAGCCAAAAGCATACGTATAAAGGCTATACGTTGAAGGAAAAATGGCTGCTTAGCTTGTTGCTTTCTCTGTTTGCTCCGCTCGCTCTGTGTTTCTTCGGACCGTTTGAGATATATGCAAACAATATCAGCGAGTTCAAATTCCTGTTTTGGGACTTTTGGACTATATGTGCCGCGATGGCAATAGCCACTTCCTCTGTGATATTGTTTATCCTTATATTGGCAAGCAATCGGATATACGACGTGTTATTCGGACTGATATTCGGACTGTCGCTGATGTTCTTTATTCAGGGAAATTATCTGAGCCTTGGCGCAGGCTCCCTGTCTGGAGACGGTATTGGAGAAACTATGGCTACCTCGCAGATCGTTATCAATGCGATCGTTTGGATAGTTGTTGTAGTCGGCTGTGTTGCGGCTATGCTGTTGCTGAACAGATTTAAGGATACGGTAAGGCTCGTTGCTACTGTTGCGCTGATTGCTTTGGTGGGGATGACGTTGATCTCATTTGCGGTGATCTCAATGACTACTGACGTTTACGCCAATGAAAAAACAGGATATCAGGAAGACGTTACGGAAGGTAACGAGGTACTTACTGTTAAAAATCTGGATACGCTTGCCACGAAAAACAATATAGTCATTTTCATTGTGGACCGTTTTGATCATACGTACTATGATGAGGCGGTGAAAAATTGCCCCGAAATATTTGACGGCCTTGATGGCTTTACACACTTTGACGATTACGTTACTCTTTACCCAAGAACCTACCCTGGTGTGGCGCATATCATAACGGGTGCTGAGGTTGACTTCACAGTCTCGCGCCTCGATTATATGCAGAATGCCTACGGCAAGTCCCCATATTTGTCAGCGCTCAAAGAAAAGGGATTTGATATCAACGTATACACCGATTCTTTTTACGGCTATGAAAATGCCGCCCACATGAGAAAATTCGTCTCCAATACATCGGGAAACGTAAGTTATGAGATTATTGGAAAAGAAGATCTTTCTTACGATATGGTCCGAGTTTCTCTCTACCGCTATCTTCCTTTCTTTATGAGAGATATAGTCGGTAACGTCAGTACGCCTATGTTTGATAAATACGTTAAATATGAGATGACGCAGGACGTCTTCAGCACGGATATGAAGAATATTTACGGGGAGATAAGCGATGATGAGTTTACCTTCCGCGATGCGGAGAACGGCGTTTCGTATATACATATAGCGGGATGCCACCTTCCGAATGCTTACGGAACGGGATTTACTGAAATAACCGATGATGAGAAATACGACATCACTGTGGCAATGAAGCAAAGCTTCAGCATTATATCCGCATATATTAATGAAATGAAGCGTATGGGTGTATACGAGAATTCCACAATTATTATTCTCGGTGACCATTGCAGTATCGGCTCGGATTCCAAACTGCTGTACAAGCCCCACGTTACCACACTTCTTGCAAAGCCCGCGGGGGTGTCCGAAGGGGAGATGAAAGAATCCAATGCTCAGATAGGTACTGAAAACGTGTTTGCTACTGTGTTGAGCGCGGCGGGTTCCGGTAAGGCTTCGGATTACGGAGAGACCATATTCGATGTTCCAGAGAATGAGGATCGCGTTCGCAGATATTATTTTCAGGCGGTAGAGGGTTCTCTTTATGAGGGCATGTATAAGAATGCACTGTATGAAATAAGGGGTTCCGGTAATATTCTTGAAAATTGGCATTTGGTCAGCGTTGATGAGCTTGGAAAGAATATTTACGACTAATTGCCATATAAAACCTATAAAAGGAGTATAAAATGGACACGATTCTATACTATATCGGCATTCCGCTTGGATATTTGATGAAGTTGTGTTGGATGTTGGTCGATAATTACGGTGTGGCTATCATCCTGTTTACTTTAGCTACAAAGCTTGTCTTGCTTCCTCTGTCTGTCTGGATCCACAAGAATTCTATTCAGATGATCAAGATCCAGCCTGATATCAATTTTCTTAAAGCGAATCATTACGGGGATATGGATACAATAGCCGAGGAACAGGCTAAATTGTTCAAAAAGCATAACTACCATCCTATGCTCTCGCTCATACCGCTTGCGGCGCAGATCATTCTTCTGCTCGGAGTGGTGCAGATAATATATCATCCGCTTGATTATTTGTTTGGTATTGACCCGGCTCATATCGCCGAGATGGCAAAGCTTTGCGGTGTTGATACCGCAACTTCGTCCTATCAGCTTGCTCTTATCGAAGCTATCAAGAGCGGCGCGCTTGACGGATTTGACTCATCGGTTATCCCGCTGATCAAATCATTTGACGGAAATTTTCTTGGCTTTAATTTGTCTACAGTGCCGTCATCGGTTTGGGGCATCTACATTCTAATGCCTGTTTTTGCGGGACTTTCCTCTTGGATAATGTGCTTTACACAGAATCTGTCGAACGTGCTTCAGCATGAGCAAAGCAAGCTCAACCAGCACGGAATGACAGTTCTGTCAGTAGGCATCTCGCTCTATCTCGGTATCGGTGTGCCCGCGGGTATCGCCTGGTATTGGGTTGCAAGTAATATCTTCTCCATTATCCAGATGTATATCCTCAACGCCGTCATCGATCCTAAAAAATACGTTGACTACGACGCTTTGGAACGCAGCCGTAAGGCACTTGCCGACATCGCAGCGCTTGAGGAAGGGAATAAGGACCCAAACTACCGCGAAAACCGCGCGCGAGAAAAAAAGGATTATAAGAAATTTTTCTCCGTTATTAATAAGCATTTGGTGATCTACTCCGAAAAAAGCGGATTTTATAAATATTTTGAATCTGTGATAACCGAGCTTCTCGCTCGCTCCAACATAGTTATTCATTACGTTACAAACGATCCGAATGATGCTATTTTCACTCTTGCTGAAAAGGAGCCTCGCATAAGACCGTACTATATTGGTCTTAAAAAGATGATTCCTTTAATGATGAAGGCTGAGGCCGACATTATAGTTATGACTACTCCTGATCTTGATAAGTATTATATAAAGCGCTCTATCATGAAAAAGGATATCGAGTATGTGTATATTCCGCATGATATGATGAGCATTCATATGGGCTTCAGAGAGGGAGCTTTAGATGCTTTCGATACTATTTTCTGCACAGGACCTCACGTTGCGCGTGAGGTGCGTGCCACCGAAGAGGTGTACGGACTTCCCGCCAAAAAGCTCGTTGAGTTCGGCTATCCCTTGGCTGATAAACTGATCGAGGCAGGTGAGGCGGAGCGTGCTACCCACAAAGCCGCCTCGCGTAAGGAGATACTTATCGCTCCTTCGTGGCAGGAGGACAACCTGCTTGATTCTTGCATCGACACTCTGATCGAATCGCTTTATTGCGATGAGTATCACCTGACTGTCCGTCCTCATCCCGAATACGTCAAGAGATACGGACCGAGAATGCAGGCGATCACTGAAAAATATGCGCATCTCGTAGGTGACGGACTCACGTTTGAGCTTGACTTTACTGTGAACCGTTCGGTTTATTCATCTGATTTGCTTATCACCGACTGGTCGGGTATAGCCCTTGAATATTGCTTTGCTACCCGCCGCCCGGCTCTTTTTGTCAATACTAAGCTTAAATGCATGAATCCCAACTGGAGAAAAATCAATTTGATTCCCACAGAGATATCTCTCCGTGATATCATTGGTGTTTCGATTGATAAGGATAAGCTTTCAACTTGTCGGGATATTGCCAATGATCTGTTTGCTCGCGCCGATGAATTTGAAGTAAAGATCGGCGAGGTTCTTAAGGAACATATTTATAATCAAGGCAGAGCAGGTGAGGTTGGTGCCGAATATCTGCTTAATAGTTTGGTTGAAAAACGCAAAAAGTCTTGACATGCATGAGTGCATGTGTTATAATACTTGCATCAGATGTGTGGCAGTCGTGCGTTGCTGACCACTATATATCATTTGAATAATAAGGAGAAAATAAAATGCCGATAGTTCCGATTACAACACTGTATATCGATCCTGCAGCTACTACGGTTATTATTACGTCCATCAGCGGAATCGTTATCGCTGTTGGTGCTACTGCTGTGATCCTGTGGAGAAAGGCTAAGAAAAAAGTAGCCGCGGCTCTTCACATAGATGAGAACGCTAACAAAGAGGTAGAGGAGGAATTGGTTATTAATACCGATTCAAAATCGAACTCAAGTGATGATTCTCAGTAACTCTTTATATGTTTGATTAGTTCAAAACAGCAAATTTTGCCCTCTGGAATGAACAGAGGGCGAGATTTGCGATTTTTGCATTCATTTTTGATGAATTCGTGTTCAAAATTACGTATAATAAAGCCTAAAAAAAACAAATTAATTGAAATGGAAAGGAAATTGACCATGAAAAAACTAACGAAACGTATTTTGGCGTCTATACTTGCAAGTATCGTCTTGATGAGCAGCATTCTCCTTGTAGGCTGTGCGAAAAAAGAAACTGTTATCATATATACCAGTGCTGAAAATTTTCAGATAGACTATATGAGACAGCGCCTGCAGGAAAAATTCCCCGATTATGATATAAGAATCGATTATAGATCCAGCGGCGATCAGGCATCGCTGATGAAGGCGGCAGGCACTAACGTTGAGTGCCATATTACGCATAATTTGGAGTACGGAAACGCAGCCGAGCTTGCGGCTCTCGGTGTTTTTGCCGACCTGTCGGATATCGTTGATTTTTCAAAATATACTGAGGATGCCGCGCCAAGCACCTATTATGCTCCCGAGCTTCGAAACGGCGGTGCCGTTATCCTCAATATGGACGTAATCACCGAGAGGGGATTGAAAGTCCCCACCTCATATGAGGATCTGCTTGATCCTCAATATAAAGGTTTGATATCCATCTCCAACCCTAAAACTTCCGGAACGGGATACATGTTCCTTTTGTCCCTTGTAAACGTGTGGGGGGAGGAGAAGGCTTTGAATTATTTTGCAGCGCTCAAGGAAAATGTGCTTGCATTTGAGACTTCCGGATCGGGTCCCGTCAATAAACTGATTACCAAAGAGGTTGCCGTTGGCTTTGGCATGATCTCCCACGCTGTTCAACAGATCAACGAGGGTGAAAATCTGAAAATAGTCTTTTTCGACGAGGGAGCGCCTTATTCGCTTTACGGACAAGCAATTATCAAGGGTAACGAGACTAAGCCCGCGGTTAAGGAGGTCTTTGAGTTCCTTGCGAACGAGATAACTCAGGAAAAGTGCGAGCGCTTCTACCCTGAAAAGATATTCAAGGATAAAGATTTTACCTTGGAAAACTTCCCCTCTAATATAGATTATTCCGATATGAGCAATAACACGCCCGAAAGGAAAACCCAGCTTTTGGGTAAATGGACACTGAGCTGATGGAAAACAAAAGCGTTAAGCTGTCTCTGAACAATATAAGAAAAATATATAATAACAACGAAGGCTTGTCGGCGCTGGATAACGTTAGTGCGGACATTTATGCGGGGGAATTTCTCTCCATACTTGGTCCGTCAGGCTGTGGTAAAACCACATTGCTTCGTATTATGATCGGTCTTCTTGAGCCGACCGAGGGCAGTATTTATCTGGATGGCAAGGACATCACACACGCGCCTTGCTCTGCGCGCTCTATGGGTATCGTTTTTCAGAATTATGCACTGTTTGAAAATATGACGGTGCTTGATAATGTAGTGTATGCGGCTTATCTGAAAGCCAAAAAGGAAAAGACTGCGACCAAGGCGGAGATAACAAAGCGAGCACTTGATATGCTCGAGCTTTTAGGCATTGCCGAGCTGAGAAACAAGTATCCCGCCGAGCTGTCCGGCGGTCAGCAGCAGCGTGTGGCTATTGCGAGAACACTTATCCATAACCCTGCCGTTATGCTCTTTGACGAGCCAATGTCTGCCCTTGACGTAGCTACAAGACTCCAGCTTCGTGACGTTATAAAGAATATACAGAAAAATTTTGGCACTACGATGATATATATTACTCACGATCAGGAGGAGGCGTTTTCACTTTCCGACCGCATTATGGTCATGAATAAGGCCAAGGTAGCTCAGATAGGCACTCCCGAGGAGATCATTAGTAATCCTGCTGACGAATATGTCAGAGATTTTGTGGTGGGCAATCTATGCAAGAAGATTGCGTCGCTGTCTAAGTATGCTTCTTCGGAGTTGTGGAGTGAGTAGCTGATGAAAGGAAGAGCTCTAACTATGACAAAAAATAAACGCTCGTCAGCCTTTAGTCCACACGTCAAATTTGCCGTGATGATTATCCTTCTGATCCTTGTGGTCATACCCATTATCAATTTGTTTTCCGGTATCAGAATATCGGATTTTAAAACGGTTTTGGCGTCTTCTCTGTTTGGAGAAGCCTTGAAGAATTCTGTTCTTCTTTCGCTTATTGCCACCGTATTTAGCGTTGTGTTGGCGTATGTGTTAGCCTTGTGTATGGTGCGAACCGATATTCCGGGAAAACGGGCATTTGGAGTTTTTCTGACTCTCCCGATGCTTATTCCGTCAATTTCTCACGGTATCGGTCTGATCTCGCTTTTTGGCAATAACGGTATTATAACTCAGGTATTGGGTACCCCTGCTATTTACGGTCCCGTTGGTATTGTAGCAGGCTCGGTGATGTACGCCTTTCCCGTTGCTTATATTATGTTATCGGACGTACTTAAATACGAGGATACTTCGGTTTATGAAGCGGCTGATGTTCTTGGAATAGGGAAGATCAGGCAGTTTTTTCGCTTGTCCCTTCCGTATTTGAAAAAACCGTTGATCGCAACGGTTTTCAGCACTTTTTCTTTGATATTTACCGATTACGGAGTTCCTTCTCTTGTGGGAGGACGGACTTACACGATATCTTTTCTGATGTTCACAGAGGTCGCCTCCGCAACAGGCGGAAGCTTTGGTAAAAGTATAGTGTATGCGCTTTTTTTGCTTGTTCCCGCAGCAGTTGCCTTTGTGACCGATGCTGTCAATAAGGAGAACGGTACGTCTTCATTTGTAAAAAAAGGACACACAAAAAAGACGTCGGTTCCCCTCAGAATAGTGTCGTTTTTGATTTGCTTCACTGTCTCTTGCGCGGCGCTTATGCCCATTCTTTCTTTTGCCGTTCAGGCGTTTGTCGTCTCATATCCCCGAGATATGACCTTCACTCTTAAACAGGTGCAATACACCATCGAGCAGCGCGGCTTGGAATATCTTGCCAACTCATTGTTTATTGCATTTGTAACCGCCATTATAGGAACTGCGCTGTCTTATATTACTGCGTATCTGACGTCAAGGATGCGTTCTACAATGTCCCGCATCATTCATCTGATGGTGCTTACGTTTATGGCGATCCCCGGTCTTGTGCTTGGACTTTCCTATGCTATGACATTCAAACAGACCGTTTTATACGGTACAGTGGTTATTATCATTATGGCAAACGTTGCTCACTTTATGTCATCGCCATACCTTATGATGTATAATTCTTTTGGAAAGATGAACGAAAATCTTGAGGCTGTGGGGCAGACACTGGGAGTAAGCCGCGTGCGTATGCTCAAGGATGTTTTCATACCCCAGAACAGGCTCACCATAGCAGAGATGTTCACCTATCTCTTTGTTAACAGTATGATGACCATCTCCGCGGTATCATTCTTGGCTACTACGACGACCAGGCCCATATCTCTTATGATATCACAGTTCAAGGATAATGTGGGCGGCATAGAGTTAGCTGCAGTTGTATCCATTGTGATCCTTGTGACAAATTTAGCTGTCAAGGGGCTTTTAAGCTTGACTAATTATGTAATCACAATACAAAGCAAACGCAGAAAGGAAAAATATGATATTATCAAAAAAACAATTTGACGTGCTCGTATATCTCGAGAGCAAAAGGGCAAGTATGTCTCAGCGTGAGATCGCCTCTGCAACCGAAATGTCACTTGGAACAGTTAATAAAGTAATGGCGGAGCTTGCCGATATGAGTCTCGTGTCCGAGGGGATCATCAACGAGGCGGGCATAGAAGCGCTTGAGCCTTACCGTGCTAAGCGTGCAGTGTTTATGGCTGCAGGTTTTGGCGCTCGTCTTGTACCGATTACGCTCAATACTCCCAAGCCGCTTGTGCGTGTTAAGGGGAAGAGAATTATAGACTCACTGCTCGATGCTGTTGTTGCGGCGGGAATTGAGGAAATATATTTGGTAAGAGGATATTTGTCCGAGCAATTCGATCAACTTCTTTTGAAATATCCGACCATCAAGTTTATAGAGAACAATGTGTATAACGAGACTAATAATATCTCGTCAGCACACTGTGCGCGTCATCATATGACAAATTGCTACGTGTTTGAGTCCGATATTTTGTTATATAATCCAAAGCTTATAACGAAGTATAAATACTCGAGTAGCTATCTTGGCGTTCCCACTGATGTTACCGACGATTGGTGCCTTACAGTAAATAGTTCGGGATACGTTAACGGGCTGTCTTTGGGCGGTACGAATTGCTATCATATGTTCGGTATATCCTATTGGAATGAAGAGGACGGCTCGCGCCTTGCCAAAGACCTCGAAGTGGCATACAATTCCCCGGGTGGAAAGCAACGTTTTTGGGATCAGGCAGTCTTTGAGTATAATTTGAAGAACTATAAGATCACTGTTCAGCCTTGTTCATTTTCGGATATAATTGAGATCGATACCTTCAATGAGCTAAAACAGCTTGATTCCAGTTATGCGGTATGAGTTAGATGATAAACCAAGCGATTTTATCATATTAACCTAAAATGTGAATATTCGCAGTATAAATCTCCTTGTTTTGCAGATACTAACAGTACAAATCTGTAAAAACAAGGAGATTTTATATAAATGAAAGCAACCGGAATTGTTAGAAGAATCGATGACCTCGGCAGAGTCGTCATCCCAAAAGAAATAAGAAGAACCATGCGCATCCGCGAGGGCGACCCGCTTGAGATCTACACCGACCGCGAGGGCGAGGTGATTTTCAAGAAGTATTCCCCGATTGGCGAACTAAATTCTTTTGCTGCACAATATGCCGAAACCCTTCATAAAACGGGCGAGCTGGCAGTTGTTATCTGTGACCGCGACGCGGTCATTGCCTCTGCCGGTGTACCGCGAAAGGACTACACTGATAAACATCTTTCAGCCGAGCTTGAAGCAGTGATAGAAAGCAGAAGCCTCTATGTTTACAGGGCAGGAGAAGCTAAGTTCTCCCCGATAGTGGATGGCAGTTCTCACTATATCACGTGTGCAATGCCGATAATATCCGAGGGAGACATTCTCGGGTGTGTTGCGGCACTTTGCGCAGACGGGGCAACACGTGCCGAAAACGGAAGCGTTGAGGCGAAGCTCATACAGACTGCCGCGGCATTTCTTGCAAAACAACTTGAAAGCTAATGAAAAAAACCGCCATTGGCGGTTTTTTTCGGTATATATCCTCGCGTTGCAGAATAAAATAGAGTAAAATATCACATCGGAGGAAAAGATATGAACGAAATAATGGCGGCGCGCTTTGAGCTTGAAGTGCCGCTTGCGGAAAAAAGCGTGCTTTGTGAAATGTCGGATGATTATACATTGCCCGATTACATGCCACCAATAAAGAGAGTAATATCGGCAGAGGCGGTTGTCTCACCGCCCGAAAGCTACGTAAGCCAAACAGGGTGTGAGCTTGGCGGAAATATGCGATATCGCATTCTCTACGAGGGCGGCGACGAAGGCGGTGTATGGTGCGTAGAATTACCGGCAGAATATGAGGCGACTTCTTCACTCGATGGCGGCGGAGATAACGAAAAATGCCATTGCCGCGCAACTGCCGCGGTGGAGACTCCCACCGTTCGCGTTAGTGCGCCGCGTCGGATGAATATCCGTTCGCGCGTGCGGATGCGTGTCGCCGTCAGCTCTGACGAGTCTTTTGATTGCACCTATCGCGGCGAGAGCATTCCGGATAACGAGGTGAGGTGCCTTGGAGGTACAGCAAGTGCCATGCAGACGCTTTATGGAAAAAGCGAGGCGATCGCGTTGAACGACAGCTTTGTTGTTGGCTCGGACGGGGAGCAGGTTCGTGTTATCAGTTGTCGCGGAGAGCTTAATGTTACAAACGCAGATGCCAAGCGTACAGGCGTGATGTGCAGCGGAGAACTATTGCTAAAAATATTGCTTTGCCGAGAGGGAGAAGGAGAGCGTCCATATGCGGTTTCTCGAAAAATCCCATTCAGCGGCGAGGCTGCGTATACGGGCGAACTTCGCGAGGGCGCTGAACTTTGCGGAGCATGTGCATGGGGAAGTCTTGTTTCTTGCGTTGCAAACGTTTCTGACACGCATCTTGTATGCGAGGCAGAGGTAATACTTTGCGCTGAAGCGCAGGCACAATATAGCTTCGGATATTTGCGCGACGTATATGCTCTGTCAAACGTATCCGAAACTTCATCCCAGCGTGTGCATTTGCGCTGCCCGATATCATGCATCAACGGAAATGTCAGCATCAACGGCACATCTCCGATAGATGGGGCAAAGCTTGACACGGGTGTAAAGGTTTTGGATGTAAGAGGTGTAGCCTCGCCGGACGTAAATATTGAGTTTGACGGTGATCAGATCGAGTTTTCGGGCAAAGTGCGATTTTCTGCGTTGACAGACAACGGAAGCGAGCTTGCCGTGCACGAGCTTGATATCCCATACAAATACACCGCAGAACTTGCGGGATCTGCCCGCGGCGCCGAGCTTTGCGCACACGCCATAGTAAACGTATGTGGATGCAGGGCGCGTATCGATGGCGAGGAGATGGTTGTTGATGCGGAGCTTTACGTAGCGGCAGCGGTAGCGCAAAAGGAAAGCATTGATGCAATTACAGAGGTGCGCTTTGGCAGTATCCGACGTGCTCCTGACGGCAGTCCGCGTCCTGCTGCTCGGATAACGGTATGTTATCCAAGCCTTGGCGAAAGCCTGTGGTCTGTGGCAAAGCGTTACGGGGCGGACTTTGCGAGAGTGGCGGCTGATAACGGAATTGATGCTGATGCACCCGACAGCGAGGATAGTCTTGCCAGTGTCAGTTTTTTGATAGTATAGAAAAACGGGAGCCGTAGCTCCCGTTTTTCAAATTATTCAACTGTAACGGATTTTGCAAGGTTACGGGGATGGTCAACGTCACAACCGCGAAGGAGTGCGATCTCGTAGGAGAGGATCTGGCAAGCTGCAACGCTTACAAGGGGAGAGAACAGCGGCTCGGTCTTGGGAAGAACAAAAATGCTGTCTCCGTACTCATCGGGATGCGGGAAATCATCGGTGCAAATGAGAGTTACACGTGCGCCTCTTGCGCGAACCTCGCGAATGTTTCCTGCCATTTTGTCAAAGTATCTGGAATCATTTGCAAGTGCGACAACGGGAGTGTTTACCTCAACGAGAGAAAGAGTTCCGTGCTTAAGCTCACCTGCTGCATATGCCTCGCTGTGAACGTAGGAGATCTCCTTGAGCTTGAGCGAGCACTCGGTAGCCGCGGGGAAATCGGGACCTCTGCCTATAAAGTACAGATCCTGCGCATCCTTGGAGGGGATAGCAAGCTCGCGGATCTCGTCACGTCTTCCGATGATCTCGGAAACAGCGGCGGGGATGTCGCGAGAAAGCTCACGGCACAGACGAGCAGCTTCGTCCTTGGAAAGTTTGCCCTTTACAAGTCCGAGCTTTATGCCCATCATGCAAAGAACTGCAACCTGAGTTGCATAGCCCTTGGTGGTCGCAACGGCGATCTCAGGACCTGCG
>JAZNOD010000146.1:0-17688 GCA_045580585.1 Eubacteriales bacterium | reverse complement strand
GCACGAGGGCGTGGTCTTTTCCGCGTATGCGCGGTTCTTTTCGCGAATAAGAAATTCCTTTGTTACGCCAACGTCGATAACGTCCCACGGGAGCACCTCGTCGGTACTCTTTTGGCGGTTTGCGTAAAATGCGGTATCAATGCCCGCTTCGGCAAATATTTCCATCCACTTATCAAAATCAAAATACTCATCCCATGCGTCAAACGCGAAATCAGCGCGTCTCGCAAGCTCAAGCACCTTTGAGAGTCTACGGTCGCCAAGGGCAAAAACAGCCTCTATATGCGACACACGCGCGTCGTGGTGGGTATATCTTATCTTGCGGTCAGTTATCTTTGTCTTGAGATGCTCCTGTTTATCGCGAAGTGCCTCTATGGTGTCCTGCGCTTCCCATTGGAAGGGAGTAAAAGGCTTTGGCACAAAGCAGGAAACGCTAATAGTGACCTGCGGATTGCGTCTGCTGTGTCCCGGGGTAACATAGTACTGCTCAATAACGTTCTTTGCAAGCACGGCGATTCCCTCGATATCCTCATAGGTCTCGGTGGGAAGTCCCGACATAAAGTAAAGCTTAACCTGCTCCTTGCCTGCCCCGAATGCAATAGAAGCGGAGCGCATAAGATCCTCCTCGGTAACGTTTTTGTTTATAACGTCACGCAATCTTTGCGTGCCCGCCTCGGGAGCAAACGTTATCGATGATGCTCTGACGGATGCAACCTTATCCATAAGCTCTCGCGTAAAGGAGTCTACACGGAGAGACGGGAGCGAAAGATTGACTTTTTTCTCATTCGTCCAATCTATAAGACCGTCGGTGAGTTGCGCGAGGCGTGTGTAATCGGAAATAGAAAGAGAGGTCAGGGAGATTTCGTCGTAACCTGTCGACTTATAAAGACATTCCGCTTGGTGGAGAAGCGTTTCGGGCGATTTTTCCCTTACAGGGCGGTATATCATACCCGCCTGACAGAAACGGCATCCGCGGATACAGCCGCGGAAGACCTCAAGCATTATTCTGTCCTGAACCGTTTCGATGTACGGCATAACAACAGCCTCAGGGAAATACATCTTGTCCACATCCTCGACGATGCGCTTTTTAACCTTTGCGGGGACGTCAGGATACTTGGGAGTGTATGCGGCAATCGTGCCGTCATCGTTGTAAGTCACGTCGTAAAGCGAAGGGACGTACACTCCGGAAATACTGCGTGCCGCTTCTCTCAAAAACTCCGCCTTCGTTGCGCCTTTTTTCTTCATTTCAATGTAAAGGCGTACTATCTCGGGGAGCATCTCCTCGCCCTCTCCGATATTGAAAAGGTCAAAAAAGTCAGCAAGAGGCTCGGGATTTACAGCACAAGGCCCTCCGCCGATAACGATTGGGAACTCCTCGCCTCTGTCTGCGGCATAAAGCGGCATACCTGAAAGATCAAGAACGTTGAGAACGTTTGTATAGCACATCTCATACTGCAGAGTAAAGCCCAAAAAGTCAAAGCTCCTGACCTCGTCTCCGCTTTCGTGCGCAGTAAGGAGCATTCCCCCCTCGCGCATTTTTGCCTCCATATCGCGCCAAGGTGCGAAAACTCGTTCGCACCATATATCGTCTTCCTTATTCAGCACGCCGTAGAGGATGCGCATACCGAGATTTGACATTCCTATTTCATAGGAATCCGGGAAACAAAAGGCGAATCGTGCGGATATCTTTTCCTTATCCTTGATTATTTGACCGAACTCACCGCCCGAATACCTTCCCGGCTTTGAAACTGATTTTAATACAGAACTCGAAAACATAATTTCTCCTATATACATTGACGGGGCGGTATCGCCCCGTCAGATTATTTAGTCAAGCAATAGCTTGGATATTACCACGGATGGCAAAATTGCGATAAGCTGGAACAAGACCACGTAAAGCGGAGAAAGTCCCACGCTTGCACCGAGTGCTCCGAGAATTGCGGAAAGCAAAACTCCCGCGAAAAGGAATCCCAAGCCTATCATTGAGCTAAGCCTTGACCATTTCTTGAAGTTTGCCCCCATATCGTTTACATTAAGAAGGGCTGCCCAGTCGTTGTTATTGGCAAGAATACCGCCGTCAACCGTCTCGATTTCGTCATCTGCGATCTCTTGATTTGCAATCTTCACAACAGAAACGGGATGTTCAAGCTCACCGATAACGTTAGCCACAAGTTCCTCGTCAACATAAGGATCTTTACTGCGCAATACAGACTTTATTCCCCTTGCGGAGAGCTGTTTTGCCATTTCCGCAAATGCGGGCTGTACGCTATACGTTACATAGAGCTTCAAAATTTCAATGCCGCCAAGTGCTACGTGCAGCACAACACCGCCTACAACACTTTCAGTAAATTCTTTATCGGAATATCCGGATACGGAAATACCGCATTTTTCAAGGTATTCACCGCTTCCGATAGTATACTTTTTCGTTCCGACAGTTGCGCTTATTCCGCGATGCTCTATGGAATCTATACTAACATCAGCAGAAACAGAATCAGCATCCGCATTGCCGAATGAAGCGGCAAAAGCTCCGCCAACCTTATCAAACGCAGATGAAACGTCCTCTATTACGCTGTAAATATCACAAGCTTTTCCGCCGTCGCAAAGAGCGATACGATTAATATTCAAAGAACCGCTGCCGAAAGCATCCTTTTCATCAAATATAATGGTGTCTATGGAGGAATAATCAGCAATATCCACCTCGCTGAGTATTGCTACGTCCTTTCCAATACCGAATCTCGAAATCGCAAAAAACGGTAAAATTGCGGAAATAGCCATAAACGAGGGAATGCCGATCTGGATAATGGTAATGAAAATGTTAAGCGCCTGCACAAAACCGCGACTTGCCGCAAGGGAGACTATAAACACAACCACAGACAGAGCAAGTACCGGAGCGATTATGTAATTATATATTTTATCTGCGGGATTGCGGCGATTGAGACGGTGGAAATAGTTGTCGGGGGCGATTCCGCGGCGCAACTTAAACGCTCTTCCTACGTTTGAGGCACCAACGCTCTTGTCACCCATCTCGACAGCAACCGTTGCGCTATCTACTCTTTCAAGAGTGCAGACTCCATCCCAAGACGAAACCCTGTTAAAAGTTGCGATTTCGCGCTCAAGAACAAGATAATCGTATCCTATGCAAAGAAGGAGAGCGAAAGCGGCAGGAAAATTGTAAAGTGCAAATCCCGTTTGACCTATCAACGCAAGGGTAAGATTGTAAATCATGGTCAGCAAAACAGTCAATGATGCCATGGAGTAGGGGCGCGGATCCACCTTAACGATTCCCTTAAGTCCATCCCAAAGCTGTTTGTATGAAAGCACAGATGCCAAAAGCAGAAGTTGGAACGACATCAAAATGTGTGACGTTGGGTAAAGAACAGGATCTACAAATCCGCCAAAGCCCTTGCCAAACAGATCAAATATCAAAAGCAAAAACGCAAAGAAGATAGTCCCTACGCCTCTTATTAGCATAATAAGGCTCTCCTTGGAATATGCTTCCTTTATCTTTGCCTCGTTTTCCTTGGAACGGTATTCGTGCCCATCAAAAGCAAATGCTCTGCTAAGATCTGTGTATTTAGGAGTAGCGGTATTGTCTTCGTGAACGGTTTTGGCAAATTGCGAATTTTCCGAACCGCTATATCCGAGCGCAGTCATAAGCAGAACGTCATCGTCATCGAGAACGACTTCCTCGGCGGCCTCATTATCCTCGTCAGGCACGGTATCCACAGCCACACTGTCCTTTACCACTGCTTCGGCAAGGAGCGATTCTATAACACTGTCTATCTCAGGATTATTGGTGCTATCAACGCTTTCCTCACCCGCGGCATCGGCAAAAAGGCTGTCGATAAATTCAACGTTTGAGACTGCTTCGCCTTCATCCGCGGGGTCAATTTGTTCCGCGGGAAGTTCATTGACTTGCGAATCGGAATTTGTCTCCGCCATTTCGGAAATAACAGCCTCTATATCCTCATCTTTCGTGTCGTCGGCTTCCGAGACAGTCTCTTTATCATCAGGGACAACGCTTGTTTTAGAATTTGACTCCTCAACATCAGCACCGGACTCATCTTCTTTTTCGAAATCACCAAGAAACTCAGCAAAAATATCGCCAATCAAATCGTCTTGATCGGGTGTGTATTCGATTTTTTCAGGCTCATACGATTCTTTTGAGCTTATTTTCTCCGATGCAAGAACATCGCTTTCAAGCGGTGTATCCTCACCATCCTCGCAAACAGAATCAAGTGCCGTGACGGTTTCAACCTCGGCATCCTGCTCCTGCGCCGTGTTACGGTTTTTTTTCAGCTTATCCAAAAATTTCATTTTTCATTTCTCCGTCTGGCAACCTCATTAAGCACTACCGCGGCGGCGGTAGAAACGTTAAGAGAGTTGACCTTTCCATACATTGGAATAGAAATAACGTAGTCGCATTTTTCCTTGACAAGTCGGGACACGCCCTCACCCTCACTGCCGAAAACAATAGCCGCAGGGCGGTCAAGATCGGTTTTATAAAGGCTCTCTCCGCCGGCTTCGGCGGCATAAAGCCATACACCAAGCTCCTTTAATTTATCTATCTCTACTGCAAGGTTTACCACCTTCGCAACAGCCATGTGTTCAAGTGCGCCCGCGGAAGCCTTGGCGGCGGTCGCGGTAAGTCCCGTTGCTCTGCGTTTGGGGATTATAACTCCGTGAACGCCGGCGCATTCAGCACAGCGTATTACCGCACCAAGATTATAGGGATCCTCCACACCGTCAAGAATCACGATAAAGGGCATCTCTCCTCTTTCGGCGGCAATTGCAAGAATGTCTTCCACGGAGCAATACTCCTTTTCGGCGGCTTGAGCCGCAACGCCTTGATGAACGCCTCCGCCGCAAAGCTGATCGAGCTTGGGTTTTTCAACTTCTATTATTGGAATACGTCTTGCAGACGCTTCCCCGATTATTACGTTTATTGAGCCTTCTTTTTCACCGCGACGGACAAATATCTTGTCTATCGATCTACCTGATTTTAAAAGCTCACGAACCTCATTCCTACCGTAAACAATACCCTCTGCGGCACGGTCGGGATACTTATCTCTATCGCGCTTTATTGGCGCACGGCGGTTTTCTCTTCTATTATCCTGTGGCATATTATCTCCTTGTGGCAAGTAGGCATACTTGTACAGTATAATTGTTTATATTATATCATATTTATTTGCTTTTGTATAGATTTTTCTGCGAAAAAATTTTATTTTTGTCAAAAAACAGCCCTTTTTCTTCAAAAGAGCCGTTTGCTTTATCTTATTTTTAACAGTTTGGCGGCATTTTCTCCCTTAATGAGCGATAATTCCACATCAGTAAGTCCGAGCTGTTCTAAAAAATCAAGAGTCTTTTTCGGCGCTTCCCATGGACAATCACTGCCAAAAAGCACCTTTTTGGCGCCATGCGCACGAATAATATCTCCGGCGAGCGCAGGTTCGACATACGAGGAAATAAAAGCTGTATCGAAGTACAACGGGGCTCCGCAAAGCTTTTTGGCAACCTCGTCCCACATCATCCATCCGCCAAGATGAGCCGCAATAAGCGTAAGGTCAGGAACAGCATCAAGCGCGCGAAGTATCATATCGGGCGAGGAATGCACGGGCGGCGGCAGACCTATATCTCTTCCCGCGTGGATGAGTACGGGCATATTGTTTTTTGCCGCACGGCGAAGCACAGCAAGTGCACTGCCGCTGTCGATATTTATCCTCTGAAACTCCGGATGCAGCTTTAATCCGATGATCCCCATCTCGGCGGCACGGTCCACCGCGTCAGCCGCGGCGGGATCGACAGGATGCACAGAACCAAACGAGATGAGGCGTCCGCCGCTTTGCGCAGATACTTCAAGCGCCACACGGTTTATGGTCTCCGTCTGCTCGGGTTTTGTAGCAATCGGAAGAACGACTCCCATATCAACAGATGAGCGCTCGAGCAAGCCTACAAGCCCCTTTACCGTACCGTCAGTCGAGGGGATGCAATCTATCCCCGATACCTCCCTGCTCCCCTTGCGAAGCACCTCAAGTGTACGAGCAGCTATTTTTTCCGGAAAGGCGTGGGTATGAAAATCTATTATCATTGTGATTTACTTCCTTGATTTTATATTCTTATTATACCCCAATGCTCAAAAAAAGTCAACTTATCAACAAATTTCTGCTATTTTTTATCATTTTGGATTGAAAATTTCAATAGCCTATGATATAATTAAGCCTATATATTTGTATATTTATGTGAAAGGATAAAAGATATGAAAAGACTTATGCTTGGTAACGAAGCTGCCGCCCGCGGACTTTTTGAATCGGGCTGTTCCGTGATGTCATCGTACCCCGGAACCCCATCTACGGAGATTACGGAATTTGCAGCCAAATACAATGAGATCAAGTGCGAATGGGCTCCCAATGAAAAGGTTGCCGCCGAGGCAGCGTTCGGAGCATCTCTTGCGGGATACCGTTCCGCTTGCGCTATGAAGCACGTGGGACTCAACGTTGCCGCTGACCCTCTCTTTACCATTTCATACACGGGTGTTCGCGGCGGAATGGTGATATTCGTGGCTGACGATCCCGCTATGCACTCCTCTCAGAACGAGCAAGATTCGCGCAACTACGCTATTGCGGCAAAGCTTCCGATGATAGAGCCGTCTGACTCTGCTGAAGCAAAAGAATTTGTAAAAATTGCTTTTGAGCTTTCCGAAAAATACGACACTCCCGTGCTTTACCGCATCTGCACCCGTACCGCTCACTCGCAAAGCATAGTTGAGGAGTGCGAGCGTGCCGACATTGCTCCCATTCCATACGAGAAGCAGCCCCAGAAATACATAATGATGCCCGCAAACGCAAAGGCAAAGCACCCCATAGTCGAGGAACGCACCGCCGCGCTCACAGAGTATGCAGAGACATCACCCCTTAACAGAATCGAGGGAAGTTCCACGAAGCTCGGCATCATAACCTCGGGTATCTGCTATCAGTACGTACGCGAGGTATTCTCCGAGGATGAGGCAAAAATACTCAAGTTAGGTATGCACAATCCCCTGCCCGACAAGCTCCTGCTGGACTTCGCGGCATCGGTTGAGCGTGTTGTAGTTATCGAGGAGCTTGATGCGATAATTGAGCGCCACTGCAAGGCTCTTGGCATCAAGGTCGAGGGAAGAAATCTTTTCTCACCGATTGGTGAGTATTCTCAGAGTGTCGTAGCCGCTGTCCTTGGCAAGGCTCTCCCTGCATCCCGTGCGGCGGCACAGCTCCCCGCACGCCCCCCTGTTATGTGCTCGGGATGTCCTCACAGAGGTCTGTTCTACACGCTTGCTAAAAACAAGCTGAACGTTATGGGCGATATCGGATGCTACACTCTCGGCGCGCAAAAGCCCCTGAATGCCATTGATATGGTGCTTTGCATGGGTGCGTCAGTTTCGGGCATCCACGGTTTCAACAAGGCAGATCCGGCAAACGCCGCGCATACAGTTGCCGTTATCGGTGACTCAACCTTTATGCATTCGGGCATGACTGGACTTTGCAACATCGCATACAACGACACAAAATCTACCGTTATTATTCTTGATAACTCTATTACGGGTATGACGGGACACCAGCAGAATCCCACTACCGGCTATAATCTGCGCGGCGAGCCCGCAACAAAGATAAATCTTGAGGCTCTTTGCCGCGCGCTCGGCATAAACAGAGTTCGCGTAGTCGATCCATACGATCTCAAAGCGGTCGATGCCGCTGTCAAGGAAGAGATCGCCGCCGACGAGGCTTCTGTCATCATCTCCCGCCGTCCCTGCGTTCTTCTCAAGAGTGTTAAGACCGCACCCGCATTCAAAATAGATACCGACGCTTGCCGCAGTTGCAAGAGATGCATGCAGCTTGGCTGTCCCTCACTCTCTTTCCGCGACGGTAAGGCGAAGATCGACGACACGCTCTGCACAGGCTGCGGCGTATGCTCACAGCTTTGCGCATTCGGTGCTATCAAAGGACAGGAGGCATGAAAATGAAAACCACAAATATTATGATCGTAGGCGTTGGAGGACAGGGGACTCTGCTTGCCAGCAAGCTCCTTGGCAGAATTCTCCTTGAGAGGGGCTATGACGTTAAGGTTTCGGAGCTTCACGGTATGAGCCAGCGCGGCGGAAGCGTCGTAACTTACGTAAAATACGGTGAAAAGGTATTCTCCCCCGTTATCGAAAACGGCGAGGCTGACTATATCGTAGCCTTTGAAAAGCTCGAGGCTGCCCGTTGGGCGCAGTGCCTCAAGGTCGGCGGAAAAATAATCGCTAACACTCAGCAGATCGATCCCATGCCTGTTACCGCCGGATATGCTGAATACCCCGCCGATGCGCTTGAAGTGCTTGCGGCGGACGGCGTCGACGTTGACGCGTTTGACGCACTCACCCCCGCACTCAAGGCAGGCTCGTCGAAAGCTGTAAACATCGTTCTCATGGGCAGACTTGCGCGATACCTCGGAATTGATGCCGAGGTTTGGCTCGATGCCATTGAAAAAAGCGTTGCTCCCCGCTTCGTAGAAATGAACAAAGAAGCATTTGCGCTTGGATATAACAACTAATACCGAAAGGAGAAACGATAATGGAAAGAAAATATTGGCAAGAGGAGATGGAAACCGCCTCACGCGAAACACTCGACAAGCTTCAGCTTGAAAGACTGCAAAAGAGTGTTAAGAGAACTTATGAAAACGTTCCTATGTATCGTGAGAGAATGGATACCGCAGGCGTAAAACCCGAGGACATCAAAACGCTTGACGATATCAGAAAGCTCCCTTTCACCTGCAAGCAGGATCTGCGCGACACCTACCCCTATGGCATGTTTGCCGCGCCTATGAAGGACATTGTGAGAATTCACGCTTCCTCGGGCACCACGGGAAAGCAGATCGTCGTTGGCTACACGCAAAACGACCTTGACGTATGGGACAACATCGTCGCGCGTCAGCTTACCGCCGCAGGTCTCGGCGACGAGGATAAGGTGCAGGTGGCATACGGATACGGTCTCTTCACGGGAGGTCTTGGCGTTCACGGCGGAGCAACCCTTCTCGGCTCGACCGTTATCCCTATCTCTTCGGGAAACACTGCGCGTCAGGTCGCTCTTATGAAGGACCTTGAAGCGACCGCCCTCGCTTGCACCCCCTCTTACGCTATGTTCCTTGCCGAATCGATTGCAGAGGCAGGACTCAAGCCCGAGGACTTAAAGCTCCGCGTAGGAATTTTCGGTGCTGAGCCGTGGACCGAGGGTATGCGCAAGCAAATAGAGGTAGGTCTTGGCATAAAGGCATACGATATCTACGGACTTACCGAGGTCATGGGCCCCGGTGTTGCATACGAATGCTCCGCGCAGAAGGGTATGCACGTAAACGAGGATCATTTCATCATAGAGATACTTGACCCCGACACGCTTGAGCCCGTTCCCGACGGTTGCCCCGGTGAGATAGTATTTACCTCTCTTACCAAGGAAGCCTTTCCCGTTATGCGCTACCGCACACGCGATATCGGCACTATTTCCCACGAGCCCTGCGCTTGCGGACGTACGTTCGTAAGAATGTCCAAGCCCCAGGGTCGCACCGACGATATGCTTATCATCCGCGGTGTTAACGTATTCCCATCTCAGATCGAGGAGGTTCTCATTAAGCTCGGATACACGCCCAACTATCAGATCGTTGTTGACCGCGTGAACAATCTTGACACCTTTGAGGTCAAGGTAGAGCTTAGCGAGAGTATGTTCGAAGGTTCTGTAGGTGACCTTTCTCGCCGCGAGCGCGAGATAGGCGAGAGTATGCGCTCCACGCTCGGCATCTCGCCCAAGATAACTCTTGTAAACCCTCACTCCATCGAACGCTCTATCGGAAAGGCTAAGCGCGTTATCGATAACCGCAAGCTCCACGATTAAGAAAGAAAGGCAGGTCGAAAAAATGGCAGTAAAGCAATTATCCGTATTTATTGAAAACCGCAAAGGTATGCTCTCCGAGGTTACCGACGCTCTCTCCGACGCGCACATAAATCTCCGCGCGCTCTGTCTTGCCGAGGCGGCTGACTACGGTATTCTCCGTCTCATCGTAGACGATACCGAAAAGGCAGTAGATATCATAAAAGCTACGGGCAGAACGGTAGTTGTCAACGACGTTGTGGGCGTTATCGTTCCCGACACGCCCGGCGGACTTAATCTCGTGCTTCACACGCTCAACGGACACGACGTTGGAATCGACTATATGTACGCTTTTATCTCCAAGGAAAACGGCAAAGCAAACGTTGTTTTCCGCACGTCCGACGTCGCCGCGGCAGATAAATATCTTTCCGACGCAGGATTTGAGCTTATATAAAGGAAAGCTCTGACAAACAATTTAAACATCATAGTAAAACGAGCCAAAGCGAAAAGCTTTGGCTCGTTTTATACTTAATTACCATATCCATATCAACTTAAATGAGTAAAAAACAACCGATGCTTGTAAGTTTCGCAAAAATGCGGTTATTGACGCCCATTAGCCGGTATGATAAAATAATCACAACGACAGGGCCCGTCGCGTAAGACAAATCATAACCATTTAAAGAAAGGAGTAATTTATGGATTTATTGATTGGAGAAAGAATAAAAAAATATCGTAAAAACAAAGAAATGACGCAAGATGCTTTGGCTCAAGCATTGGCGGTAACACCACAATCGGTTTCCAAATGGGAATGCGGTGACGGATATCCGGACATTACGCTTCTTCCGACAATTGCCAATTTTTTCGAGGTAACAGTTGATGAACTGATAGGAAATGATGAAATAAGTGCCAAGGAAGACGTGAATAACAACTATTTTAAAGTCGTAAACAATCTTTCCCTCGATGAACAATTGGATCTATCATTTAAATATCACAAAAAATATCCTCGAAATTGGCATATTGCGACATCGCTTATGCACATAATCACTCGCTATCACGGAGACAAGGCGGACGAATATAGGAAATCATGCGCTGACATTTGCGAGAAGCTCTTGAAGGAATGTACTGACAGTACCATGCGCAGAAGTGCTGTTAAAGCTATGTGTATGATATGCACCGAGGATGAGGTCGGAGCATGGCTTAACAAGGACACTACTTTTTGGTACGAAGGAAGACATGAAGTTTTTGAAAAACGTTATAAGATGTTGGGCGAAGAAGAAAAATACTGGATGTTCAGAAATGCGGGAAACTTCCTACGCATTTCTGCCGCGATCGGCAGATTGAGAGAGCATAAAAGCTTTATAGGAAAGCCCGAAGATTCGATAGCGTGGAACACCATGTACCTAAACATCCTTAACGGAATTACCCAAAACACCATACCCGATGGATGGATCTGCGAATACTTCATGCAGTACATGAGATTGTCGGCAGCGTACTTTGGAGCAAACGACAAGGATAGCGGGTATTCATATTTGGAAAAGGCGCTTGAATTATCCAAACGGTGGAAAGATATTCCGGAAAACACAGCGCTTGATTTAGGAAATCCGCTGTTCTTCGGCGAAACAAAACTCATTAAAAACGATTGGCATATTCACTTGCCTAACAATGAAAAGCTTCCTTCTCTTCTGGGGATCAAAAACACAAGCGCAAACCTAGCGAAGATCCTGGAGAAAGAAAACGCCTGGGAATGGTTTGACGGAGTCAGAAACGAAGAACGCTGGACAGCCATTCTATCAGAAGCAAAAGCCTTGAATGCTTTGTGATACGAGATCATTTGTTGCATAATTCAAATTTCGCTCGTCCCAAAAGCAGAGCAGTTCACTATATTCTTAACTAAATTCGTGTAGGAATACTACTCGGTGCAGATAAACACGGCGTTGTGTCCACAAGGACACAACGCCTTTGCAACTCACTTTTTTATATATCGCCACGGGCGGTCTCTGTCCTCGGGGGCGGCGTAGTCTATGCCCACGCGCGGGGTGCATTCGTATTGCGGCGAGGGAGCGCCGTCATCCTCTATCCATATCGCGTCAGACAGGATAACGTCCGCACCGTTTTGCTCGCGGTCTATGCTAAAATACTTCGTCACTCTGCCGGGGCCGCTTACCGACTCGACGGCGCGGATAAGCACCGCCTCGGGCTCGCCCTTCTCCGCCGTGACGATATTCAGCATATTATGCATTCCGTAGCAGAGATAAACGTACACAGTACCGCCGCGGCTCCACATCACGCTATTGCGCGCGGTCTTACCCTTATGAGCGTGGCAGGCAGTATCAGCCTCGCCCTTGTAGCACTCGGTTTCCGTTATTCTTGAGCGAATGACCTCGCCGTCAATGCGGCGGCAAAGTATCTTGCCGAGTAGCGCAGGGGCGACTATATCGGCACTTTGAGAATAAAATTCTCTTGTAAGCCTTTTTATCTTTTTAGCTTCCTCTCGCCTTGCTGAAAAAAACTCATTCAACACCGCAGTTGCCTCGTCAGCCATAAATTTACCCTCAACCTCAAGCCTTGTATCAAGCGGCGTATCAAGTAAATTGAAAAGTCCGCCAAGTGCGCCGCCCTTTGCGTCCGCGGCGGCAAAGACCACGCGGTCTATGCGTGCGTTTATTATCGCGCCCGCGCACATAGGACACGGCTCAAGCGTGACGTACAGCGCACAACCGCCCAGCCGCCAAGTTCCAAGTGCGGCGCAAGCCGCGTTTATCGCCTCTATCTCCGCGTGCGCGGTTGCTCCGCCTCCGTTTTCGCGGCGGTTTTTACCGCGTGCTATAATCTCGCCATCCTTCACTATAACAGCTCCGACGGGCACTTCCCCCTCATTCCCTGCTTCTTTTGCGAGTGCAAGCGCCTCACGCATATAAAAAATATCGTTCATCACAAAACCCAATATTTCAGATAAAATTCATTTAAGCAAATTATACTATACAGAAAAAGAAAAGTCAAGCCTTGCAAAAGCAAATGGGCTGCGCTTTTGACGCAGCCCATTTTATCAAATTTAAGTATTAGTGAACGATAAATCTCTCGGTATCCTTATCGAAGAAGTGGATACGGCTCATATCGAAGGAAACCTTGATATTGTCACCCGCGCAAGAGGTGGAGCGAGAGGATACGCGCGCGGTAAGGGTTGTCTCCTCGCCTACGTTGAGGTAGAGATAAATCTCTGCGCCCATAAGCTCGGTAACTTCTACGTCCGCAGAAATGATGCTGTCAGAATACTTTTCAAGGCTCAAAGCAGAGTCGTCAATGCACTCGGGACGAAGACCTGCGGTAACTTCCTTGCCGATGTATTCCTTGAGCGCCTCGTTGCTTGCCTTCTCTGCGGGAAGCTTGAGGGACTCATTCTCGAACTCAAAGTAAACGTCCTCACCCTTCTTGGTAAGCTTACCGTTGATGAAGTTCATCTGAGGTGTGCCGATAAATCCTGCAACGAACATATTGCAAGGCATATCGTAAAGATGCTGAGGAGTATCAACCTGCTGGATGATACCGTCCTTCATAACAACGATACGGGTAGCCATGGTCATTGCCTCGACCTGGTCGTGCGTAACGTAGATAAAGGTGGTACCAACGTTGTGGTGAAGCTTGGTAAGCTCGGTTCTCATCGATGCACGGAGTTTAGCGTCAAGGTTGGAGAGAGGCTCGTCAAGAAGGAATACGAGGGGGTTACGAACGATAGCACGACCGAGCGCAACACGCTGCTTCTGACCGCCGGACAGAGCCTTGGGCTTTCTGTCAAGAAGGTGCTTGATGTCGAGGATACGAGCTGCTTCCTCAACGCGTCTCTTAATCTCCGCCTTGGGAGTCTTGTTGAGCTTAAGGCCGAATGCCATATTCTCAAACACGGTCATATGGGGATACAGAGCGTAGTTCTGGAACACCATCGCGATCTGTCTGTCCTTGGGGGCTACGTCATTTACGAGTCTGTCGCCTATGTAAAGCTCGCCCTCGGTGATCTCCTCAAGACCTGCGATCATACGAAGGGTGGTGGTCTTACCGCAACCGGAAGGACCTACAAATACCAGAAATTCTTTATCCTTGATTTCAAGGTTAAAGTCGGAAACGGCTGTAACACCGCCGGGATATTTCTTATAAATGTGTTTAAGGGATACGCTTGCCATTAAAATCAATTCCTCCTTGATTGTACGAGTCGTGCCATGTGCATAACACGGATATTTTATAACATATATATTGTATCAAATTTTCTCACAAAATGATAGGTGTTTATTCCCCAAAATTTTGCTTTTTGATTTGTGCAATTTGCACAAATCGCTATTTTTTTGCCCCTTGCCTTGATATTATTTGTTCAAATTCTGTTCAAAATGGTTAATTAAATTCACACACAGTGTTATTGCGCATCCTCTTTAATCTTCATCGTAAGGGCAATTCTCTTTTTGGGCACATCAACAGAAAGCACCTGGACTTTTACGACGTCACCCACCGAAAGAACTTCGGACGGATGCTTGATGAACTTATTGCTGATCCTCGAAATATGCACAAGACCGTCCTGATGCACGCCGATATCGACAAATGCACCAAAGTCAATAACGTTTCTGACGGTGCCTGTCAGTATCATTCCCTCCTTAAGAGAATTGATATCAAGCACGTCATCGCGAAGAAGGGGCGCTTCAAAATCGTCTCGAATATCCCTACCCGGCTTTTCAAGCTCGTTTACAATATCGTCAAGCGTAGGCTCGCCTATGCCAAGCTCCGCACATATACTCGCCTTTCCTTTTTCCGAGACCTTTTTACCAAGGAGCTTTACGCCGCCTCGTCTTATTTCGCTCTCGTCGTACTCAAACATTCCAAGCAGAGTGCGTGCCGCGCCGTAAGACTCGGGATGAACGCCCGTAGCATCAAGAACCTCGTCAGAACCGACCACACGCAAAAAGCCTGCGCACTGTTCAAATGCCTTTGCGCCAAGGCGCGGAACCTTGAGAAGCTCCGCGCGAGACTCAAACTCGCCGTTATCCTCGCGGTATTTGACTATATTTTTAGCTATGGGCTTGCTTATGCCCGAAACGTACGAAAGGAGCGAGTAGGACGCCGTATTAAGGTCGATACCGACGGAGTTAACGCAGTCCTCTACGACACCTGTAAGCGCCTCATCAAGTCTTGCAGGCTTCATATCGTGTTGGTACTGACCAACTCCGACCGCCTTAGGCTCTATCTTTACAAGCTCAGCCAAGGGATCCTGAAGACGGCGAGCGATAGAAACCGCGGAACGCTGTGTTACGTCAAAATCGGGGAATTCCTCCGCGCCAAGCTTTGATGCGGAATAAACGGAAGCTCCGGCCTCGCTCACCATAGTGTATTTGCAATTGAAGCCTGCATCGCGGAGCAATCCGGCGATAAATATCTCACTCTCCTTGGATGCTGTGCCGTTACCGATAGCAATGACCTCAACTCCGTACTTACGGATAAGTCCGCTGACAATGCGCGTGCTTTCCGCAATTCTCTCCTGCGGCTTGGTGGGATATATAACTGCAGTATCAATGACCTTGCCCGTCTTGTCCACCACCGCAAGCTTACAGCCCGTACGGTAGCCGGGGTCAAAGCCCATTACGGTCTTGCCCTTGAGTGGGGACTGCATAAGAAGGTGCTTGAGATTGTCAGCAAAGACCTTTATAGCTCCCTCGGAAGCATTGTCGGTAAGGTCGTTTCTTATCTCACGCTCAACGGACGGAGCTATGAGCCTGTCATAGCTATCGTCTACTGCGGCGGCAATGTGCGCCTTCGCGGGGCTGTCGCCGGCACTTACAAATTTGCGATAGAGATATGTTTTTACTATCTCGCTTCCCGGCTCAAGAGTTACCTTTAAAAAGCCCTCTTTTTCACCACGGTTGATAGCAAGAACGCGGTGCGGAAGTATCTTTTTGACCTTTTCGGAAAAGTCGTAATACTGCTCGTATACCGATGTCCCCTCGCCGGCGTCCTTCGAAACCAGAATACCGTACTCCATGGTGAGTGTACGTACGGATTTGCGGCATGAGGCATTGTCAGAAATGTTCTCGGCAATTATATCGCGCGCGCCCGCGAGAGCCGCCGCCGCATCGGCAACACCTTTTTCTTCATTTATATATTCAGCCGCCAATTCTTCGATCGTCTTTCCGTAGTCGGGAAGCTGTTCAAACAGCAGATCGGCAAGAGGCTCAAGTCCTCTTTCACGCGCGACAGACGCACGCGTTTTTCTTTTGGGGCGGAAGGGACGGTATATGTCGTCAACCTCTGTCATAGTCTGCGCCGCATCGATAGCGGCAACAAGCTCGGGGGTGAGCTTATCCTGTGCGGCGATAAGGTTTTTTACCTCCTCGCGGCGCTTTTCGATTCCGCGCAGATAATTGAGTCTGTCATAAAGGCCGCGAAGCACGGTATCGTCAAGTGAACCCGTGACCTCCTTACGGTATCTGGCGATGAAGGGTATGGTATTACCCTCGTCGATAAGCTCGACGGTGCGGACGACCTGCTCCTCTTTGAGTTTCAGCTCGTCTGCAAGAATTTGTTCGATGGTCATTTGCGTTTGTCTCCTAATAGAATTTATAAGCCTGCGGCACGGTAAAGCGCCGCCACTTCGTCTTTTGTTAGATATCTCCACGCTCCTCGCTCCAGCGAGGTATCAAGTGAAAGCGGTCCGAATGTCAGCCGTTCAAGATAGATTATCTCGTTTCCCACCGCGCCCATCATTTGTTTTATCTGATGATATCTGCCTTCGGTGAGCGTGATGTATCCATCTCTGTCACCGATAGTCTCAAGTTCGTGTGCGGCGCAGAAATGTCCGCCTTCAATATAAACTCCCGTACGCAATTTTTCGGCATTCTCGGGCGAGAGCGTTTGTGAGAGGCGGTAGTAATATTTTTTGGCGACATGGCGCGCGGGGGACAGCAAGCGGTGAGACAGCTCCCCGTCATCTGTCAAAAGCACAAGCCCAAGCGTGTATTTGTCCAGCCTTCCGCACGGAAAAACACGTTTTGCGTCACGGCTGTCAATGAGTGAGGTAACTACGGGAGCATTTCTGTCCTCTGTCGCGCTGACATAGCCCTCGGGCTTATTAAGCATTACGAAAACGTTCTTGCGGTAAACAACTTCTTCGCCGCGGAAAAGCACGACATCTTTGCCCTCGCGTATATTAAGAGCAGCGGAACTGACACAAACGCCGTTCACGCTCAATTCTCCGCGCCGCGCCGCGCGTGAAGCCTCGCTTCTCGTGGCAACACCCGCCTCTGAAAGAAACTTGTCCAGTCTCACCGCGCACCTCCGTCAAGAATTCAAAATAAAAATAATCGTACTGCCAAAAAATAAAAGTCCAACGCCAAGTCCGACAAAAAAATCACGTAGCTTTTCTTTTGAACGCATTTTACCCCTCCACACCGTATTCGATAATATTATCGACACTTCAGACGGGAGTAAATGCATGGACCGAATAATGAAAACATGAATAATTATACCACAAATCTCCAAATAAGGCAATACTTTTCTTATCAATAAATTAAACAAAGAAAAAAACTTCTTGCAATAATTAAATTTGTATGATATAATTAATAAAAAAGCAACTCCTTTGGGATTGGGAAGAGGTATAACATGAAAAAAATCAGCAATGACGTAGTTTGGCAAGACAGAAAGCGCACCCTGTTTGGTCTCCCATGGTCCTTCACAAGATATTTTATCACTAACGAAAAGGTTTTGATCGATATCGGTTTTTTGAGCAGAACCGAGGAAGAAATACGCCTTTACAGAATAACGGACGTTACACTGTCTCGCTCGCTTGGCG
>JAZNOD010000145.1:0-17961 GCA_045580585.1 Eubacteriales bacterium | reverse complement strand
CAGTCGAACATCATTGAAACGATGGGTTCGAGTGGTATGAAGGATTAAGGAGGTTATTGCAATGAAAAGATTTATCAGCATAATCGCCTTGATGTTTGCGCTTGTTATGATTTTTGCAGTTCCTGCAAGCGCATTCAAGCCTTATCAGACTTACACCTATTCAATAGACGGCTTTGCTCTCTATTCTCCCGATGCATACACCCCAATACGAACAGTAGATTCCACGTATATGGGGCTTGAGGTAGCATTCGATGAGCCTCGTGATATCGTTGTTGACGAGAAGGATAACGTTTATCTTGTTGACTCTAAAAATGATAGGATCGTGGTTCTTGACAGGTACTTTAAATTCAAGTACGAGGTTGCATCCTTTATAAACGAGCAGGGAGTTGTCGACTGCCTTAACAATCCTAACGGTGTGTTTGTAAAGAACGGTGTAATGTACGTTTGCGATACCGATAACGCGCGTATCGTAACCTTTGATATGAACGGTAACTTCCTTCGCGTTATAGCAGAGCCTGAAAGCTCTCTCTTTGATGAAGGTTCGGCATATATGCCCGTTGCCGTTGCCGTTGACGATTACGGCAAGCTCTACGTAGTTTCTATATCTAACTACGAGGGAATTATCGTTATGGACTACGACGGCGAGTTCATCTGCTTCGTAGGCGCGCAGAAGGTTTCTCTTACCGCTTGGGAAAAGATCTGGAGAATGTTCCAGACTGACGAGCAGAGAGAACTCAGCGAGGCGAACATTTCTACAACTTATAATAATATAACGATCGATGATGACGGCTTTATCTATATCACCACCGATGGTATAGATGAGGATGATCAGTACAACGCTATGACGGGCAAGGATAAGTCCGGTGACTTTGCTCCCGTTAAGAAGCTTAATCCCGCAGGCGACGAGGTTATGGCGCGAAACGGCTTCTGGCCTCCATCGGGTGAGCTTGAGATATCCCTCACCACCGCAGACGGCTCGGTAGCAGTCGGTGCTTCGAAGATCGTTGACGTAGCGGTAGGACCTGAAAAAACATGGTCCATCATCGATGAGAAGAGAAGTAAGGTATTCACCTACGACGAGCAGGGTAACCTCTTGTTCGCATTTGGTGATTTCGGTTCTCAGCTCGGAAACCTTGAGAATATCGAGGGACTGTGCTACATGAGCGACGGTAAGCTCCTTGTTCTTGATAAGGTGCTTGACAATATCACCGTCTACCAGCGTACCGAGTACGGTGACATCATCATTCAGGCACTCGCAAACCAGAACTCACGTCAGTACGACAGAGCTATTGACGACTGGTTTGAAATTCTGAAGAGAAACTCCAACTTTGATGCCGCATACATCGGAATCGGTGATGCATATTACCGTAACGGTGAATATGCCCTCGCGCAGGATTACTACAAAGCGGCTTACGATACCGAAGGTTGGTCCAAGGCTTATGCCGAGATCCGTAAGGAATGGATCAGCAAGTACGTATGGACTGTTCCGATATTTATCGTAGCGGTAGTTCTGATTATTTCCAAGCTCTTTAAGAAGGCTGCTAAGGTCAACAAGAGAGCAGCCACCGCAGGAGGAAAGAGAACCTTTGTTGAGGAGCTTGTATACGGCTTCCACCTCATATTCCACCCCTTCGACGGTTTCTGGGATCTGAAGCACGAAAAACGCGGTTCGCTCCGCGCCGCGCTGGTTTATCTGACGATTACGGTATTCGTATTCTTCTACCAGGCAATTGGATCCGGATATCTTGTAAATCCCTACGAGAACCAGTCCTCTGTGTTTATACACATTATCGGAGTACTTCTCCCCATTATGCTGTGGGTAGTATCCAACTGGTGTCTTACTACTCTGTTTGAGGGTGAGGGTAGCTTCAAGGATATTTTCATCGCTTGCTGCTACGCACTTCTCCCTGTAATCATAATCTTCATACCGACAACTATCGCATCCAACTTTGTGCTTGCAGAAGAACTTGACCTTATCAACGTTCTTAACGCCTTTGCATTCATTTGGGCAGGACTTTTGATCTTCTCGGGTATGATGGTAACTCACGACTATACCGTGAGCAAAAACTTCATTACCGTTCTCGGAACTCTCGTAGCTATGGTATTTGTAATGTTCGTTGCAATTCTGTTTACAACCCTCATTGCAAAGATCATAAGCTTCGTTGCGAATATAGTTACCGAGATCGGATATCGCTTATAACGGCAGGAGGATAAAAAATGAATAAGATGAATAGAATTATTGCATTGATTCTGACTGTCGTAATGCTTCTCGGAACTCTTATGCTTGAAGTCGGAGCAGCAACAGCTGTCGATATCATCTACCAAGTGGATGAAAACGACAAGGCTACCGATATTATCGACTACGATAAGACAGTTGCTCAATATCTTACGCTTAAGTTTGATACACCGCAGCAGAAGCTTGCTACCATGACGATGATGGTGGAGAGAGAAGGCTATCAGCTTTGGGTAGACGATTTTACGGGTGAGGTCGCAACCGTAAACGTTGCAACGGGCGAGATACTTTTCTCCAATCCTTACGACGTAGCTACCACCGGTACTGCTGCGACCAGAGGCGAGATAATGTCGCAGATCATCGTTACCTACATGGATAACGATGCAAAGAAAGAGATGAACAGCTTTGTGGATGCCGCACAGCGCGGTCAGATCACCGTAAAGCATGTTAAAAACGGTATCAGAGTTGAGTACAGCATCGGTCGTGAGGATGCGAGAATGCTCGTTCCCCGACTTATCGAGAAGGAAAGATTCGAGACAAAGATACTTGATCCCTTCGCAGCGGAGATCAATGCGATTTCCGAGGATCAGGGACTTCCTGTTCTTAACTGGCGAGACTATGTAGACCAGGAAAACTACGATAAAGTTACAAATCTGTTAAAACTCCAGACAGATTCCGATAATGATCTCTGGCATAACTTTTATATGTTCAGAAGTTTCTATACTTACCATGCAATGGGAGCTTCGGGCGGTGACCAGCACGTTTCCAAGGTAATAGACTCTATGAGCGTTTACTACTTTGAAACCAGAACCAACCTGACGCAGCTCAGCAAGGTTGAAAACTTTATCAAGACCTATGTTCCTTCTTACACCTATGAGGAGCTTGAGGCAGACCATGCGAAAACACAGTATGTAAGCTCCACTCTCGTTCCTCCCGTGTTCAAGATGGCTCTTGAGTATACACTTGACAAATGGGGCGTAAGCGTTTGCATGCCTGCAAACGGTCTTCGCTTCAACGAGTCTATCTATCAGCTCGAGAACATCAGCGTGCTTCCTTATATGGGAGCAGGCGGAAACTACGTTGGTGAAGACAAGAAAGACGTTATCACAGGTTATAACTTCTTCCCTGACGGAGCAGGAACGCTCTTCCGTCATGAGGACCTTGCAGGTAGTGTTGCTACCACCGTTTCCGGAAAGGTCTACGGTCAGGACTACGCATACAACACCATTGTCGGTTCGCATCAGGAAATTATCAGATATCCCGTATTTGGTATAGTTTCCAACGACGCCTACTATAACAGAACCTACGAGGAACAGCTCGTTGAAAAGCCTGTTCTTGACGAAGAGGGCAACGAGAAGAAGGATGAGAACGGCAACGTTATCACCGAGCAGGTTAAGGAAATGGTAGAGGTCGGCGCTGAAAGAGTCGATCAGGACCGCGGCTTTGTAGCAATCATTGAAGAGGGTGATGCACTTGCAGAGCTTTCCACGTATCACGCAGGATCGCTTTCCAAGTACAACACTATCAACATGCTCTTCTCCCCCAGACCTAAGGATACCTACAACCTCGCAAACGCTATTTCCGTTGGCGCAAATGCATCTTGGACCGTAGTTTCCTCCCGTAAGTACACGGGCAACTACACCATCCGATACATTATGCTCACCGATGATGCTGTTGCAAAGGAAAAGGGGGTTACCGATTATTATGAAACAAGCTGGATGGGCATGGCAGAGGCTTATCGCGATTATCTGTATTCTTCTGGCAGTCTTGATGCATTGACTGAAAATGATATCAAGAGCGATATCCCCGTATATATCCAGACCTTCGGCGCGCTTGAGACTCTTGAGAAGTTCCTTTCCATTCCTATTAACGTAATGACTCCTCTTACCTCGTTTGATGACATCAAGACCATGCATTCCGAGCTTGCGGCTGAGGGTGTATCTAACATCAAGTTCAAGCTCACGGGCTATGCAAACGGCGGTATGTATTCAAATATGCCTTCCGATCTTGATTGGGAGAAGGCAGTCGGCGGCAAGGATGGATTCGAGGAGCTGCTGGCTTATGCTAAGGCTAATGGCTTTGAACTCTTCCCCGATTTCAACTTTACGTATGTAAGGTCGATGGAGGATTCGATGTTCGATAGCATGGTATTCCGCAAGCACCTTGTTAAATCTATCAACGATACCTATATGTCAAAGAGATATTACAGTGCCACCAAACAGACCTACATCGGTCGTTTTGAGCTTGCTGTATCTCCCGCATATTACGCAACGTTCTACGATGAGCTTGCTGCCAACCTTCTCGAGTCATATGCAGAGGACATTCCTACGACCATTTCGATCGGTACTCTCGGTACGGAACTTAACTCCGACTTTGATGAGGATGAACCCTACAACCGTGAGGACTCCAAGTCTCATACCATATCGATCTTTGAAAAGGCTGATAAGGAGTTCTCTTCTGTAATGACCGACGGAGCTAACGTTTATACATGGAAGTATATCGACCATATCGTAAACGTATCTCTTGACTCCAGCCGTTACATCAGATCTAGTTCGTCCGTACCCTTTATCGGTGTTGTTCTCCATGGTAGCTTGCAGTTCGCAGGTACACCTCTTAATATGGAAGGAAACATCGGTTACAGCTTCTTGAAGGCTATTGAGAACGGTGCAAACCTTAACTTCACTCTTTGCTATCAGAACTATGATGAGTTCAAAGAGTATCCTGATCTTAGCGAATACTATTCTGTTCGTTACGATATCCTTAAGAGCGAGGTCGTTGAGTATTATACTCTTCTTAACAGCCTTACCAAGGATCTCCAGCTTTCCAAGATAGTTGCTCACGAATTCCTCATCGGTGAGCGTGTTCCTGATGAAGATGAACAGATCGCCGACAAGGAACAGGCAGATAAGGAAGCCGCCGACAAGATTCAGGCTGAAAAAGAAGCCGCTGAAAAGGCATATCAGGCAGCTATAAACCACGGTAGAACTCTTGCTCTCTCCGAGATCAGCAAGGCGCTTGCTACTGTTAGCGAAAGAACAGAAACTACCAAGAATTACTCCGCAACTCTTATTACGCTTCTTGACCAACTTGTAGCGCTTCAGCAGGGACCTGATACTTCTGATACTTCCGCAACTCCCGAGACTTCCGTTTCTCCCGAGGCTTCCGTTTCTCCCGCAACTGCCGAGACTACCGAAGCCCCCGAGACTTCCGCAACTCCCGAGACTACCGAAGCACCCGAGACTTCCGCAACTCCCGAGACTGCTGCGCCCGAGACTCCCGAAGGCACAGAACCCCCCGTTGAGGAAGACGTTGAGGTTACTGTTCAGAAACTGCTTGAGCAGATAGACGGATATCTGTCATCTATTCAGGCGAACAACGCAATGCTCAATGAGGCATTTGCAATAGCCATTAAGGCTAACACAAACGTAGGACTTGCGTACGAACATTACGTTGTTAAAAACGCGCAGGGCTTCTCGCAGGCATTCAGAGATGATGTTACTGCAAGCTACAATGGCGTGACAGTAGCGTATGCAGACATAGCTACTAAGGTTACCGAAGCGTACGCAGAGGCTTCCGCAGCATTTGCTCAAGCAGCAAAGGTTCTCGGAGAGCTTAAGTACACTCTTGTAGATCCTAACGCAGAACCCGAAGAGAAAGAACCCGAAAATGTTGATGATGGCGGCTATAAATACACCAAGTATACCGATGACAGCGACAAGATCGTTCGCATCGAGTATGAAAACGGCGTATTCTTCATTCTCAACTTCAACTACTTTGATGTTACCGTTGTATACAACGGTCAGCAGTATACCGTAGAAAACTATGGCGGTATCAGAGTAAACGCTGACGGCACAGCGACAACCTTTGCCGTGAATAAATAAGGAGGTGCAGAACAGTGACTAACGATTTGAAACTGAAAAACACCACAAGTGTTCCCCAGAAGAAAACTAAAAAGAAACGCGCTGCATCTCTCGATAGGCGCAAGGCTCGCGCGGGCTGGTGGTTTGTAATGCCTTTCGTGCTTGGATTCTTTATCGTATATATTCCGATCATATTTGACTCGCTGGTATACAGCTTCAGTACAGTCGAATATACCGATTTTGGTCCTGTAACGCACTTTGTCGGTTTTGAAAATTACAGCTACGCACTTTTCTCAGACCCTGATTTTGCACAGACGCTGGTTACAGGTATGCAGGAGCTTCTCTTTGACATTCCCGCAATCATTCTGTTCTCGCTGTTTATGGCTGTTCTTCTTAATCAGAAGATGGTCGGCCGTGCGGCATTCCGTGCTATATTCTTCGTTCCCGTTATCGTTTCTACGGGATTGTTTGAGACATTAAATACCTCAAACCTCATGGAAGAGAGTATGGGCGGCGGAAACTCAACCGTTGACGGTAGTATCGCTAGTGGCACTGGTTCAAGTGCCGCTAGCCAGATAGTATCCGCCGTGGATATAGCGTTGCTATTCCAAAGCATGAAGGTCGGACAGGGACTCGTGCTGTATGTTACTGAGATGATCAATAATATATACGACATAGTTAACCGTTCGGGCGTTCAGATGCTTATCTTCCTTGCGGGTCTGCAGTCCATCTCTCCCGCAATTTACGAGTCTTGTCAGATAGACGGTGCAACGGGATGGGAGACCTTCTGGAAGATCACCTTCCCCATGATCAGCCCGATGATCCTTGTTAACGCCGTTTATACGGTAATTGACTCCTTTACTACAAATTCCAACACGGTTATGAGATTTATCTCAAACACCTACAACACTCAGAAAGAGCTCAGCGCGGCTATGTCCTGGATATATTTCTCGCTGATAATTCTGATCATTGCAGTGGTGGCAGGCTTGTGCTCGGCATTCGTCTTCTACCAGCGCAGAGATTAATGAAAGGAGGACAAAATAATGAATGCACAGCAAACTACTCCGCTCATTAAGAAGGAATCTAAGAATAAGATAAGAGTCGAGTTCGAAAGAACCCCTCTTAAGGAGCGTCTGAAAGCCAAATTCGTAAATGCGGCATTTGTAGGAAGCGTTATTTGGTATATCATACGCTTTGCGCTTCTTCTTGGTATCGCTTATATCATTTTGTTCCCCTTCTACACGAAGATCGCAGGTTCCTTCATGGGTCCTAACGACTTTGTAGATGTCACCGTAATGCTTATCCCGAAGGATTTCTCACTGGATATGTATAAATACATACTTCTTGAGAACCACTACTTCGAGGCATTCGGAAACACTCTGTTCCTTGCCGCATCCACGGCATTGGTACAGACACTCACCTGCTCGTTTATTGCTTACGGTCTTGCAAAGTTTAAATTCAAGGGCGGAAAATTCGTTTTCGCAGCCGTTGTATTTACGATGGTCGTACCGCATAGCGCACTGCAGATGTCACTGTTTATGAATTTCAGATATTTCGACGTATTTGGAATTGTAAAATTACTGTCAGGACACGTTTTTGAGGGGCTTCAGATCTTTGATCCCAACAGCACCAACTTGTTTATAAAGAATGCAGCTGCCGACGGAGCGCTGAACCTTATGAACACCAACTGGCCGCTGATGATCCTCTCATTTACGGGACTTGCGTTTAAAAACGGCTTGTTCATTTTCCTGCTTCGCCAGTTCTTCCGCGGAGTACCCGATGAGCTTGAGGAATCAGCATACATAGATGGCTCGGGAGTTTTGCGCACCTTCCTGCGAATCATTCTCCCCCTGTCCATACCTATGATGATAACTGTATTCCTGTTCTCGTTCTCTTGGCAGTGGACTGATGACTTCTACACGAGTCTGTTCTTTACAACGAACAAGACGGTGCTTATGTCCAACATTTACAGCACCATTCCGAAGACTCTCAGCCAGCAGTTTAGTGGTTACGCAGGATGGAATCTGTATTCCTCTGCTATCCGAAACACCAGCGGTTTGCTTATTATGATTCCTCTGGTAATTATGTTCCTCTTCTGCCAGAAATTCCTGGTACAAGGTATAGAACGTTCGGGTATCACAGGTTAAAAAATCAAGAGGCTGAGTCATTAAGATGCAGAAGCCGTGCTTTGATTCTCGTTGGTGTATAGATATACGGCAGAGAGCCAAAGCGCGGCTGGAAAACACACGTAAAAATCGAAATCTGCGATGATCTCTACCTTAAGAACCGCTTTTCCCGTCATATCAGACGGAAAAAGCGGTCTTTTCTTTGTTAATTTATTCGTGTGTTTTTGTTCTGCGCTGAATGAATTAGCCTCTTTTATATGAAAACGGCTCGAATGCTTTTGCACTCGAGCCGTTTTCATATATTTACTTAAGCATAGAAGCAAGCGTGGTTTCCGCAGTTGCGAGAGCCGCGTCGATCTTGCTTGTGTCAGCGCCGCCCGCCATTGCATTGTCAGGGCGACCTCCGCCCTTACCGCCGGTCACGGATGCAACGGCACTTACGAGTTTTCCTGCGTGCGCGCCAGCCTTCGCGGCGTCAGCGCCGCATACTGCGATAAAGTTGAGTTTTTCGCCATTTACAGCAATAACAGCAACGGTGTCGGGGTAATTTGCCTTTATCTCGTCGGCAAGCGAACGCGCGACCTCTATCGCCATGCCGTCAAAGCGTACGGCGGCAAGCTTCACATTGCCGATCTGCTTTGTGGAGGAGAGAATGGAGTCAAGCTTGGTTGCGGCAAGCTTCGCATTGAGGGCGTCGATCTCCTTGCGAGCGTTTGCAAGCTCGGCAGAGAGCGATGCGGCTTTAGTCCCGATATCCGCGGGATTTTGGCACTTGAGTTCGCGTGCTACGTCGGCAATCAGGGCATCCTTTTCGCTGATAAGCTCAAGCAGGCCTATGCCCGTGACAGCCTCAATGCGGCGTACACCTGCGGCAACGGATGACTCGGATACGATCTTGAAAAGACCGATCTCGCCCGTGTTAGAGCAATGAGTACCGCCGCAAAGTTCGGTTGAGCAATCGCCCATCTTAACCATACGGACGATCTTTCCGTATTTCTCGCCAAAGAGTGCGATTGCGCCGTTGGCTTTTGCGGTTTCAATATCAGTTTCGACCATTTCAATCTTAAGCGCACTGAGAATGCACGAGTTTACGAAAACTTCAACTGCGGCAAGCTCTTTTTTAGTAAGAGCTTGGAAGTGCGAAAAGTCGAAACGGCAAACGGTGTTGCTGACGTAAGAGCCTGCCTGCTCAACGTGGTTTCCAAGCACTCGGCGCAGAGCAGCCTGCAACAAGTGTGCGGCAGAGTGGTTGCGCGCGATGGAACGGCGGCGAGTATCATTTATGTCAGCTACAACATTTTCGCCTACGCTGAAACTGCCATTGATGACGGTGCAAAGGTGGATATAAACACCATCGGATTTTTTGGTGTCGTAAACGTTGATGAGCTTTCCTTCGCCGTAGATAGTGCCTGCGTCACCTATCTGTCCGCCGCCTTCGCCGTAAAAAGGAGTGCGGTCAAGGATAATGGTGCAGTCTCCTTCGTTGACGGAATCAACAGAGTCGTCGCCAACGAGAATTGCAAGGATCTTGGCATCGGAGCGATATGCGTCGTAGCCTACAAACTCAGTTGCGCCAAGGTTTGAAATGAGAGATTTAGATGATGAGCTCCATCCGCTGATATTTGCGCGAGCATCGCGCGCGCGTTTTTTCTGTTGAGTCATGAGAGCATTGAAGGTCTCCTCGTCAATGGAGAGCTTGCTTTCCTCAGCGATCTCACGGGTAAGGTCGATTGGGAAGCCGAAGGTATCGTAGAGCTTAAATACTTCCTCGCCCGAAATAGTGTTTGCGCTGCTGTCGATTGCACCGCGAATGAGGTTGGTAAGAATGGAAAGACCGGCATCGATAGTGGCATCAAAGCGCTCTTCCTCGATGGAGAGAACCTTCTTTATATAATCAGCGCGTTCGGAAAGCTCAGTGTAAGCACCACAGCTTTCAGCGATGGCAACGCTGACAACGTCAGTGAGGAAGGGGTGATCAATACCAAGGAGCTTACCGTGGCGGCAAGCTCGGCGGATGATACGGCGAAGGACGTATCCGCGTCCCTCGTTGGAGGGAACCACGCCGTCACAGATCATAAACATTGCACTTCTTGCATGGTCGGTAATAACGCGGATGGAGATGTCATTCTTCTTGTCATCGCCGTAGGTTTTTTTCGAGATCTCGCAAACCTTGTCGATAACGCGGCGAATGGTATCGACCTCAAACATATTGTCAACGCCCTGCATTACGCAAGCAAGACGCTCAAGTCCCATACCTGTGTCGATGTTCTTTTGTGCGAGCTCGGTATAGTTTCCGTGTCCGTCGTTGTCGAACTGCGAGAAAACGTTGTTCCATATTTCCATATAGCGGTCGCATTCACAGCCGGGTTTGCAGTCAGGGCTGCCGCAGCCGTATTTTTCTCCGCGGTCAAAATATATTTCGGAGCAAGGACCGCAAGGACCTGTGCCGTGCTCCCAGAAGTTATCAGCCTTGCCAAGTCTCACGATTCGTTCTTCGGGAATACCGATAACGTCGTGCCAAATTGCGTATGCTTCCTCATCGTTTTCATATATGGAGGGCCAGAGCAGGTCTGCGGGAATTTCCATTACTTCGGTGAGGAATTCCCACGCCATGGGGATCGCCTCGTCCTTGAAATAATCACCGAAGGAGAAGTTACCGAGCATTTCAAAGAACGTGCCGTGGCGTGCGGTGTGACCTACTCGCTCAAGGTCGGGGGTACGGATGCATTTCTGGCAAGTAGTAACACGGCTACGGGGAGGTTCTTCCTCGCCTGTGAAGTATTTTTTCATCGGTGCCATGCCCGAATTTATGAGGAGGAGGGATTTGTCGTTTATCGGAATAAGGGGGAAGGACGGCAGGCGAAGGTGTCCCTTGGATTCAAAATAAGCAAGGTATTTTTCGCGAATGTCGTTAAGTGATGTCCATTTCATGACAGTTTGTCCTTTCAATTTCAACATAGATAATTAATTATATCACTGCACGTGCCAAAAGTCAATATTTATATAAAAAATCCCGTGTTCACGCAAAAAATCCTTCGTTTATCTTTCGGAATAAAGGAAAGGCGCGGCGAATATATTGTATTGGAGGTGAGCTATGGACAACTATATAATTCCGCCACGCGTATTGCAGTCGTTGCCGTATCGCGTAAGGGGAGATATTCTCCTTGCGGCTGAAAGGTTTTCTAACATCGAGGAGCTTCGCCTTCACGCAAATAGGCGAGCTACCATCACCGTGGAAGGCAAGAACGTTTTTACCGCTATCGCTCTCACGCGCGCTGAAATGGATGACACGCTCTTTTCGCTCTGTGATGGCTCTGTATACGCTTACAACGACACTATTTGCAGGGGATATTTGACAATAGGGGAGGGGATACGTGTCGGAGTATGCGGACGGGCTGTGACTGAGGGGGAGAGGGTGCGCGGCGTCTATGAGATAAGCACTATTGCCGTGCGAATTCCACATAGGCACGAGGCTTGCGGGGAGCGGATATGCAGACTTCTCGAGGAGCTTTCTTTCAGCTCGGGCGTGTTGATATACTCTCCGCCCGGAGTCGGAAAAACTACTCTCCTTCGCGCGGTAGCGGCACGCCTCGCCTCGGGCAGGGGCGCAAGGCGCGTTGCCGTGGTTGACACACGCGGAGAGCTTGGCTGCTTTCTCGACGATCCGTCGCTATGCATCGATGTACTTTCGGGTTACCCCAAATCTTCAGGAATCGAGATAGCGGCAAGAACGCTTGGAGCGCAGGTGATAATATGCGACGAGATAGGGCGCGAGGAGACGGAGGCGGTGAGAGGCGCGCACAACTGCGGTGTTCCGCTTGTGGCAAGTGCGCACGCGGATAGTGTAGCGCGGTTGATACGCAGGACCGGAATTGACAAACTGCACGAAAGTGCGGGATTTGGAGCGTACGTAGGAATTGCGAGGCGCGGTATGGGTGAGGACTACGAATACAATATAGACCTTTGGGAGGATGCGCAAAATGCCGCCCTTGTTGTTTAAATTTGCAGGTATTGTACTTCTTCTCGGCGGCGGCGTATACGGAGCGTATACCGAGCTTACAACCGACAAGGCAAGACTTTATCGATTAGATAGCCTTATCACACTTGTCAAATACATACGCTCCCAAATAGACAGATATATGACTCCCGTCGGTGAGATATTGCGCCAATGTGACAGCGACGTCATTGACGGTTGTTTTGTGGGGCTCGTGGATAGGAGGGGCGCGCGCCCGCGTGACGTATCGGAGCTTGTCTCTTTTTTGCGCAAAGGTGAGTATTTCGAGGATGGCAAGGAAGCTATATGCCTTCTTGCTGATAATCTCGGAAAATCGTACAGGGAGGAAAGTGTACGCGAGTGCGACGAATGTCTGCAAGAGCTTTGCGCGCTCAGAGCAAAGCTCGCAAGCGAGCTTCCTAAAAAAAGAAAAGCGCGCGCGGTAATAGGATTATGCGCCGCGGCGGCAACAGCGATAGTAATTATATGAGGTAAAAAATGGACGTAAGCTTGATTTTAAAAGTCATCCCAATAGGATTTATAGTTGCCGTATCCGCAGAGATTCTCGGAAAAACCGGTAGGGACGAGCAGGTGACCTTCGTAATAATCGCAGGAATTGTGGCAGTTATTGCCTTGCTTGTTGGCGAGGTGTCCGCGCTGTTTACCAAAATAAGCGAGCTTTTTGGATTCTGAAATGGGAATAAGTACATTAAAACTGTGTGGATTTGCCATTATTGGGGCGGCAGGGGCAATGATGCTTCGAGAACTGCGGCGTGAGTTTGAATTACCGCTTCGCCTCACGGCGACAATCGGAATCCTTACCGCATGCGTGGCAATGGCAGAGCCGATAGTGAAATATGCGACAGAGCTTTTCGGACTCTCCCCTATATCCGGCGAGGCGGCTTCCCTTGTGCTGCGCGCTCTCGGCATAGCAATTCTTACAAAGCTCGGCGCAGATTTTTGCCGAGACATGGGTACGCCGTCAGTAGCGTCCGCGGTTGAGATGGCGGGGAAGATCGAAATGCTCCTTTTGTCGCTCCCACTGCTTTCATCGGCTCTTGACACTATCAGCTCACTCATTTCTTCATCAGGATTATGAAAAAAATTTTTACGCTTTTCCTTGTCTTATCGTTTTGCTTTTTGGTTTCCATTCCAACCTCGTGTGAGGAAACTATGCCAAGCGGTTATGATGATTTTATCGGCTCGATCCCCGAGGATGTAGCAGAGCTTCTTCCCGATAACTTTTTTTCTGCCGATATGGGAGACGTGTCGGAGGCGGTGAGCGAGGCATCAGGTGCGGACAGCCTTATAAATCTTGTGATAAATGCGTTTTCGGGCGGAATGGGGAGCGCGATCTCGCTTTTCGCAAGTCTTGTAGTTCTTCTTGCGCTTTGCGCGCTTGTTGGTGCCGGCGGGGAGTCCCTTTCCGGTTCAGCATCGGAGGGGATAAGCTATATTTCCTCGCTTGCCGTGGCGGTGAGCGTGGCAGGATTGCAGTACGGCAGATTTGAGGCAGTTGGCGCATATTTTGCAAATCTGCGCACTACCATGACATCTCTTGTTCCCGTTATGAGTGTTTTGTACCTTTCGGGCGGCAACGTCAGCAGCGCGGCAGTGAGCAACACCACCTTCATTTTGTGTCTTGACCTTATCGGTATTCTCATCACGGGACTTCTTATGCCCGCCGCAGTCGTTTGTCTTGCGCTTGCGATCGCGGACGGCATTCAGATAGGTAAAGGACCGTCATTATCGGGTGTTTCGGATATGATAAAAAAGGTAATTACCTTTGTTTTCGGACTTGCTTCAACTCTGTTTGCCGCTTCGATGGGAATGCAAAACGTTCTTGCCGCATCGGCGGATAGCGTTGGAGCAAGAACCATTAAGTTTATCGCGGGTAATATGATACCCGTGCTTGGTTCAACAGTTGCCGACTCCCTTCGCACCGTAGCGGCAAGTACAAAGCTCTTGCGAAGTACGGTTGGAGTTGCGGGTATTATCGTTATTGCCGCTATGCTGTTGCCTACGCTCATAAGTCTTTGGATGAGCCGTCTGTCTCTTTTTGCCGCTGCCGCAGTCGGGGATATGCTCGGCTGCTCGCGTGAGGTAAAATTACTTCGGGCGGTAGCATCGATATACGGATATCTCATGGGTGCGGCGGCAATGATCGCACTGCTTTTCGTTTTTGCGCTCACTGCGTTTGCCGCTACGTCATCGGTAGTAGGGGGTATATAAATGTCAGTGGGGGAATACGTCATAGGCATAGTCAGTGCATCTGCGGCTGTGTCGCTGATAAAGCTCCTGCTATCGGACGACAGCGGTGGTATCAAGAAGACTTTGTCGTACGTTTTGTCAGTAGCCATGGTGTCGGCGGTAATGCTTCCGCTTGGCGGACTCCTGTCGGATTTTTTGGACGGGATTAAGAATGGAGAATATCATATAGATGTCGAGCAGGGAGAGCAGGGAGATTTCTCTGATATGATTGGCGAGGCGGAAAAATTAAGCGCACAGGAGCTTGCTGCGACACTTGCGCGGCAGACGGAGGAGCATTTTTCACTTCCCGAAGGGAGCGTTGAGATAAAGCTTACGTTGGATTTTGGCGAAAGTGTAAGCATCACCTCGCTCACTGTGTATTTGTCAGGGCGCGCAATGTGGGAAGACCCGCGCGAGATAAAGAAATTCATATATGATGTGACAGCTTTTGAGTGCGAGGTCGTTACTTAAGGGAGGAAATATGGAAAGGGAGAAAAAACAAAGTAAAAAGCCGCCGCGTCAGCTTATTATCATATTGCTTGCGGCGGCAGGTGTTGTGCTTTTGATTTTGGGAGCAAGGGGGGATAGGAGTGATGGGCTGACAGAAGACTTGGGATATTTTGATCCGGAAAAATACTGTGCATATCTTGAGCACAGAGCAAAAGAGCTTGCGGAGAGTGTTTACGGTGTCTCAAACGTAAATGTCATAATAACCCTTGGCGGCGGTGCGGAAAAAGTATATGCCGCCGATAGCGAAGGCGGATACCTTGTACTTGGAAGCGGTTCGGGGGCGCGACTTGCCGAGATACGCACAGCCGCACCGCGAATATCAGGCATTGGCATAACTTGTCGCGGCGGAGAAAGCGAGGAGCTTTGTAACGAACTTGCTTCGCTCATTTCAGCCGCCTTTGGCGTCGGAATGAACAAAATTCACATATCTCCATCGGATTAAGAATATTTTTCCCGATGGCATAATAAAATGTATCACAATAAAACATTGGAGGAAAGAAATGAAATTTGAAAAACAATTAGAGTCGGTAAAGAATTTTTTCTTAAGACTCGGAAGACGCAATCTTATCATAATCTGCGCAGTATTACTTATCGGTGTTGCCGCGACGGTAAACGTCATCTATTTTACGGGAGATGATGCCGCAGATGCGGGTGCGGGTGTATCGGGCGATAATGCGACGGGCGCAGGGGCAGAGCAGAGCACGGACGGGTATTTTACCGCCTCGCAGATAAGCCGTCAGCGCGCGAGAGATGAGGCGCTTGAGGTGCTTCAAAATGTCATAGACAACGAGAGTGCCGATAATGATGCCAAGGCTGTGGCTATTGCGGATATCGCAAAAATGGCAAGTGATATGGAGGCTGAGGCAAACGTTGAAAGTCTCGTTATGGCAAAGGGCTTTGCGCAATGCGTAGCCGTTATCGGCGGCGACTCTATAAACGTTGTTGTTGACGTGGATTCGACACTCAACGCCTCGCAGATAGCGCAGATAAATACCATAGTATTTGAGCAAACGGGCATTACACCCGATAAAACGGTTATAATCGAGAAATAATGAGCGAAAAATATTTCGCGGCGCAAAACAGCGCAAAGGGCTTTATAAGCTATTTTGCGGAGAACCTTCGTGGCGACAGAGCGCAGAGATGCTATATAATCAAAGGAGGCCCCGGAGTGGGTAAGGCACGCCTGATGAGCGAGCTTGCCGATGCTGCCAAAGCCAAGCAAGGAAAAGTAGAGTATTACTATTGCTCATCAGACCCCGTTTCCCTTGACGGATTGTTTATAACCCTTGCAAACGGCACTACTCTATCGGTGCTTGACGGAACTTCTCCGCATGACGAGGATGCCGGTGTTCCGGGAGCGAGAGACGAACTGCTTGATCTCGGCGCGTTCTGGAACGCCCCGCTTCTTCGCGGCAGGTGTTCTGAGATAGAGGAGCTAATGCATAAAAAGCAAACGGCGTTTTCTCGCGCGTACAAATGTCTCGCGGCGGCGGGGGAGCTTTCACAAGCGGCTCACGAGCTTCGCTCGTCCTGTGCTGATACCGACGGTATATCAGAGCTTGCGAAGAGTGTGGCGAAAAATCTTACACCGTCACGTAAAATGCGAACGCCGCTGAGCGCCATCGGCATGCGCGGCTATCTTTGCTACGACAGCTTCCGTGTGGCGGCATCGAACTGCATTGGTGTAAAAGACAGCGACGGATGCAAGATATCTGATATCTTTTTTGGGGCGGTGAGGGATGCACTCGATGGCAATTGCAGGTGGTCCCCGGACCTTTTGCTACCCAATCTCTGCCGTGGGCTTATCGCCGGCGATACAGCAGTAATCGATGGCGAGGGGATAGACCTTTCTCGTTTTGTGGATGAAGGTGCGTACGAGGCTGTGTGGCGCGAGGAGAGCGCCCTTGAAACGGCAAAGGAAATGGCAATATCCTCGGCAAAATCGGCTTTTGCCGAAGCTTCAAATGCGCATTTTGCGCTTGAGGAAATATATGTATCTTCTATGGATTTTTCAAAAAAAGAAGCGTATAGCCGCTATCTTTGCGAACACATTCTTGCATAATGCGTATTTTTATGATAAAATAAAAGGGCTGACAAAAGTCAGCCCTTTGAATTTTTAAAAATTACTTTTTAAGTCCGTTAACGATAGCCTCAGTGTCGCGGCAGATTACAAGCTCCTCGTCGGTGGGGATAACGTAAACTGCAACTCTTGAGTCGTCAGTAGAGATCTTGACCATATTGCCCTGACGGAGAGTCTTGTCGTTGACTTCCTTGTTGATCTTGATTCCGTAGAATTCCATATCCTCGCAGATGATCTCGCGGAGTCTGGGGTTGTTCTCACCAAGACCTGCAGTGAAGACAACTGCATCAAGACCGTTCATGATAGCGGAATACGCGCCGATGAACTTCTTGATCTGGTGCTTGAGCATATTAACAGCGAGATTAGAGGTCTCGTAGTTGGGGTCGGAAGGACCGTTAGCGATAGCTGTCTCAAGATCACGGGAGTCGGAGGAGAAGCCCTTGGTAAGACCAATGTAGCCGCACTTCTTATTCATATAGGAAGCAACCTCATCCGCGTTCATGTTTTCCTTCTGCATAATATAAGGAACGATAGCGGGGTCAATATCGCCGCAGCGAGTGCCCATAAGAACGCCTGCAAGGGGTGTAAAGCCCATAGATGTGTCCATAACCTTGCCGTCCTTAACAGCGGAGATGGAAGAACCGTTACCGATGTGGCAGGTTACGATCTTTGTGCCTTCAGCCTTGCCGCCGAGGAGCTTGATCATCTCGCCTGCAACGTAGCGGTGGGACGTGCCGTGCGCACCGTAGCGGCGAATGCCGTATTTTTCATACATATCGTAGGAAAGACCGTACATATAAGCCTCGGGAGCCATCGTCTGGTGGAATGCGGTATCAAATACAAGCACCTGAGGAACGTTTTCCATAACTGCAAGACAGCCGCGGATACCCTGAAGGTGTGCGCCGGTG
>JAZNOD010000144.1:0-2328 GCA_045580585.1 Eubacteriales bacterium | reverse complement strand
CCTACCCCGTTATTGACAATCTGCGCCCCTTCTCCCCCTTCGATTTCTACATTCAGCGCAAGCTTCTCATACATAATATGGGCCACGCTACCATGGCTTACCTTGGCTATCTCAAGGGCTACGGCTTCATTTACGAGGTTGCAGAGGATGAAAAGATCGACGCTATTCTGCGCCGCGCACTTAATGAGTCCGCATCAGCACTCGCCGCACGCCACGGCGTTCCCGAGTCCGAGCTTGCAGATTTCGTAGAGCATCTCATTCCCCGCCTTTACAATCCCCTGCTTGAGGACTCCATCTTCCGCGTAGGCAGAGATACCCGCCGCAAGCTCTCCGCAGGCGACAGACTTGGCGGTGCGTATATCGCAGTAAGAGAGCAGGGCAAGACTCCCGCCGCTATCGGTCTTAGCATTGCCGCCGCACTCCGTTTCGACATGCCCGAGGACGAGATCGGTGTTGAGGTTGCCGCATTTGCGAAGGAAAACGGTGTTGCCGCCGCACTTGAAAAATATTGCTCCATCACCGCCGACGAGGACGTTGCCCTCATCAAGGGCTACTACGATATGCTTGCAGACCCCGATTGGGACGCGCTTATCGCCAAGATCGACGAAAACAAGAAGGCATAAACGAAAAACAAGGCTGGAACTCAGTTTCAGCCTTGTTTTTTATAGCCATAAGAAAATACACGCTATCGCGTGATGCCATACCGTCGCAAAGCGACGGATTCCATGCTCACCTGCGGTGAGATTCCATGCCAAGCCTTGCGGCTTGGATAAAAAATTCGACAAGCCGAAGCTTGTCGAATTTTTTACTCCTCCCACTCGTAATATTCCTTTTTGGGAGCTTCTTCCTCTTCTGTCTCGCAAAGCGATTCCGCTTCGTCAAGGCTTTTGGGCGCTTGGGGAGTTAAAAGTTTTTTGCGCATCACGAGATACGCAATAGCACCAAAGGGAACGACGAGCGAAAGCGCATATCCGCCCGTGGAATACGTAACGAGCGACGATGGGAAAATGATAAATCCAAAGCCCGCGCCGGGCATAAAGCCCGTTTTTCCGACCGTAAAGCCGAGGCTTAAAACGCCGAGCAAGATAACGGCGCACCACACGCCCTTTGACTTGAATTTTCTGCGCACGCAGTCAACGAAAACCAAAGCAGTAAAGCCTATCGTAGCAAATCCGAGTATCAGCACGAGCCATTGAAGCGCATTAGCGCCGTCCATAGAGCCAAGCGTTCCCGTTTGCTTGGGACTGATCGCGAGACCGCCTATTTTTTCAGACGCACCAACGCGCGTAACGCTTACACAAAAATCAACCCCGTCCGTGCCAAACAGAAACGTTGCGCTTTCATTTGTCACGCCGTCGCGCTCCTCTTTGCCGTAGTCGGTTATTCCCTTGTTTTCATAAGAAGAAAATTCGCCCACGTATTCCCTTGCGCTCTTGAAAAAATTTTCAAAATCCTCGCGTTTGAAATGCTCTTCATCGGTCAGAGCGACGGCTGTTTCAAGATCGTTTTTCGAGAGGGCGTCAACGAACGCGCTCGCCAGCTCCTCGTGCTCGGGAGCGCTAATTGGCGTGCCGCCGCCGCAGGAAACAAAGCAAAATGCCGCCAAAATAAGCAATATCACGGCAAAAACGTATATTTTTTTCATAAATTTGCCTCTCAGTTGTCTTTTATGGATTGATTATATCATATTTTTGAAAAAAATTCAATATTTTTTGAAAAAAGCTATTGACAAACTGATTTATATATGATATCATTTTGATATCAACAAAACAAACTTCAAAGGAGTTAAACAATGCAAGAAAAAATTTTGACCACAAAAAAGCGCGGTATGTCTGTTCTTATAATCACCCTGCTTCTTGAGCTCGCCTATATTGCCGCCTTTATTTTCGGCGCAACACAGCTTGATACGGAAAACGTCGTCATCGGTGCGGTGATGATGGTAGTTTTCGGCATCCTCGCCGCCTTTATCGGTTGGATACCCTTTGTCGGTCTCAAGGTATTGAAGCCCGAGGAAGCGCTCGTCCTCACCCTTTTCGGTAAGTACGTCGGCACGATAAAGGGCGACGGATTTTACTGGGTGAATCCCTTCTGCACCGCTATAAACCCCGCCGCACAGACCAAGCTCAACCAGAGCGGCGACGTAAAGACCGTCGCATCCACTATTGCGGCAGCAAGTACAGGAGCATCTATAGAAATAGTTTCCAAAAAGCTCTCACTTAAAATTATGACCCTCAACAACAGCCGTCAGAAGATAAACGATTGCCTTGGTAACCCCATCGAGATAGGTATCGCGGTAACGTGGCGCATCACCGACACCGCAAAGGCTGT
>JAZNOD010000143.1:0-2601 GCA_045580585.1 Eubacteriales bacterium | reverse complement strand
AGAACGTCAAAGGCGATCTCGTTCTGGTTTTCAAGGAATATACCAAAGCCGCTTATATTAGTGGTAGCGTAGAAATCGATACCGATGAGGGCGCAATACTTTGCGGTCTCGTCGGAACCGTCCTCAACGAGAACGCCGTGGGGAGTATAGCGGTTTTCAACGTCCTTGAGATTCCAGTAGAATACCGTACCGTCAGTAGTGATAACGGCATCGCGGAAGCTATCGTATATGGTAGCCGTGCCGTGCGCACCGCCGTATCCGATATGTCCCCAGTCGGAGCTGCCCTTGAGCTTGTGGATGTGAGTTCCGTGCTCGGACTTGAGATATTCGGTTACGTTTGAAAGTCCTGCGGATTCATACATTTCGGGAGTTACGACAAGGAGATTCTTGCGGGTGTTGGTAGCCTCGGTATCCACCTTTATGTTTTCCTGACAGAACGAGCAAGTTCTGATCTCAAATCCCGAAAGGTTGGAAGCACCCGGGTAGGATGCGATAACGGTATCGGATAAAACGTGATCGCCAAAGTTTCCGCTTGAATCTTCAACATAATCGTACTGGGTGAAATCGCAATGCTTGCAGGTTCTTGTTTTGATAGCAAGGCCCGTGCAGGTGTATTTGCCGCTTGCCGCCCAATCGTTCATCTTTACGTGGCGGCAAGAGCCGTCAACGTTGGTGACCTGCGCGTCAGCCTCTGCGGTGGTATCGGGTGCGGCGGTGGTGTTGTCAGTTACGGGGGGAGTATCTTCTCCGTTACAAGCCGCAAAGCAGGGGAGAAGAAGCGCAAGAACGAGAATCAGCGCAACAGAAGTAATTTTTTTCATGTTTTCTCCTTAATTTTATATTAGTTTCCGTAGACCTCAAGCTCGGAAATGTAGATGTTGGGCTGCATTGCGGAGATAACGCCGATCTGGATGCAATCAACGGTGATCTCGTCGAAATCAGCGTAGTAGTAGCCAGTATCCTCGTTGTAGGTCATATACTTGCTTGCATCATCAACGCCGCCAAGCACGGTCCATGTGATAGTGCCGTCCTCGTTCGTTTTACCGCCGAGAAGGTCAAAGGTCATCTCGGGAACGGGGTTTACGAAGATGGAGAAGCCGCTTACGGTAATGGGATTTGCTATTTCGTATCCGATAAGGGAGCAGTACTTGCCCTCGGGTGATTCTTCAGCGTCGGGAGTGTACTTGGTGTCTACGTCGTTGATGTTCCAATAGAGGATGGTTGCGCTTGCGTCGGTTGCGGAAGCATCGCGCTCGCCGTTAAGGAGAGAAGCCATACCGTGAATAGCGGTAAAGCCCTTTCTGCCCCATCCGCCGCTGCTCTTATACTTTACGTTGCTATGACCGCCGCTTATGTACGCCTTTACGTCATCAACGCCTGCAGCCTCAAGCATATCTGCGGAGATGAGGAATTGGTTCTTGCGAGTGTTGGTGGCATCGGTCTTTACAACAATGTTCTCCTGACAGAAGGAGCATGCCTTTACCTCAAAGGCATCTGTGTTGGCAGAGCCGGGGAAAGAGGCGAGAGCCTCGCCTTCGAAAACGTGGTCGCCGAAGTTTCCGCTTGAATCTTCAACGTAATCATACTGGGTGAAATCGCAATGCTTGCAGGTTCTTGTTTTGATAGCAAGACCCGTGCAGGTGTATTTTCCGCTTACTGCCCAATCGTTCATCTTTGCGTGGCGGCAAGAGCCGTCAACGTTGGTGACCTGCGCGTCAGCCTCTGCGGTGGTGTCGGGTGCGGCGGTGGTGTTGTCAGTTACGGGGGGAGTATCTTCTCCGTTACAAGCCGCAAAGCAGGGGAGAAGAAGCGCAAGAACAAGAATCAGCGCGATAGATGTGATTTTTTTCATGTTTTTTCTCCTTGTTATTATTTTTTAGGGGTTATTTTCTCAATACCGCCCATGTAGGGACGGAGAGCAACGGGGATGTTTACGCTGCCGTCAGCGCAAAGGTTGTTCTCAAAGAAGGCAATGAGCATTCTGGGGGGAGCGACGACGGTGTTGTTAAGGGTGTGGGCAAAGTATTTCTGTCCGCCCTCGCCCTGCACGCGTATCTTAAGTCTGCGCGCCTGCGCGTCACCGAGGTTGGAGCAGCTTCCGACCTCGAAATACTTCTTCTGACGGGGGGACCAAGCCTCAACGTCGATGCTCTTGACCTTCAGGTCAGCAAGGTCGCCCGAGCAGCATTCGAGCGTGCGTACGGGGATATCAAGGCTGCGGAAAAGGTCAACGGTGTTCTGCCAGAGCTTATCAAACCACATGGGGCTTTCATCGGGACGGCATACAACTATCATTTCCTGCTTTTCAAACTGGTGGATACGGTAAACGCCGCGCTCCTCTATGCCGTGCGCACCCTTTTCCTTACGGAAGCAGGGGGAGTAGCTCGTCAGAGTATAGGGGAGAGTTTCCTCGGGGTTTATCGTGTCGATGAATTTACCTATCATGGAGTGCTCACTTGTGCCGATAAGGTAAAGGTCCTCGCCCTCTATCTTGTACATCATGGACTCCATCTCCGCAAAGCTCATAACGCCCGTTACAACGTCGGAACGGATCATGAAGGGGGGGATGCAGTAGGTAAATCCGCGGTCTATCATAAAATC
>JAZNOD010000142.1:0-10268 GCA_045580585.1 Eubacteriales bacterium | reverse complement strand
CGAAGTACATATTCAATGCAGTTTTATACTAAAAATTTTTTGGTAATCGGTTCATCATTTCAATTTTTGTGTCCATCATACTGTGCGCGTAGCGGTTCAGCGTTATGGACGCATTTTTATGCCCCATGATCTCGGAAAGCGTTTTGATATCCATTCCGCACTCGATGGCGCGAGTTGCGAAAGTGTGGCGCAGAGCGTGGAAGTTGAGTTTCCTGACTCCCGCCTTTTCGGTAAGGCGTTCAAATATATATTGGTATGAGCGGATTGACATTCGCTCGCCTTTTTTGTTTTCAATGACGTAGTCGCTTTTTGCCGTTTCCTTCCGTGATATCAGCATTTGTGTGATATACGTTGGCAAGGGAATTATTCGGTCTGATGATGTTGTTTTGGGCTTGTCCACGATGAGCTGCCATTCACCGCGTTCATCTTTATCGCGATATACGGTCTTATTTATGCTGATAAATCCGCGCTGAAGGTCAACGTCAGCCCATTCAAGCCCGAGCAGTTCGCCAATTCGCACTCCGGTATATAGGCAGAGGAGAATACCGAACAGACGAGAATCGTCCGATTCCATAATCAAATTTTCTATTTTCCGTTGTTCGTCCTTTGTAAATGCCTCGATCTTTTTAGCATTTTCACGCGAACGCCGTATTCGTTCACACGGATTTTGCTGGAGCAGCTCCATATCGCAAGCATATTCGAAAGCAAGGTTCAGCACCGTGAGCATCAGATTTGCGCTTGTCGCGGATAGCTTGCCGCCGCCACTACGAATATTCCCTTCCGCTTTTTGATGTGAGAGAAATTCTTGAATGTCCCTACGGCTCAGATCTTCAATATTTTGTTCACCAAGTGTTGGATTGATATGCGCCGTGATTAGTCCTTGGTAGCGAGAGTAGGTTCTTGACTTGATGTGTTCCTTTTCGTAGGTCTCAAGCCATTCCGTGAGTAAAGTTTGTGTTGTCATGCGAATCTCCTTTAATTTTGATGATACTATATTGTACCCCAAAATATCGACATGATGTTAGTAACACAATATCACAGAAGAAAGAGGAAGTCCAGCTTTTTTGTGAAAATTGATCCACCTTTTTCACGGCTCTACTATTTGCTTACCGCGGCGCAAATACTGATTATCCGCCAAGGGCTTTGCCCTTGGCGGATATTGCTTTACCACGCCCTTCGCGCGCGTGTTACGGTAGGAACAAACGGGCTTGAGGCTATCGTTTTCGCCATTTGCTCCATCGCGTCACAGCGGACGGCTTCCGCACGCGAGATCTGGGAGGTCGCGGTCGGCTCGAATATGCGTCTGCAATACGGCTCGTCAAAGCTTTGCATCGCGATATATTCTCTATTGCCTATGCGAATGCACGGGATCCTGCCGTCCTTCACCGCGCTTCTTATGAGTTTTTCTCCGATACCCATCGCGGGGCGGCTTCCCTTCAGCTCTGCCACCGCCCCTCTGATGGTGCGGATATGTGGAATGCCGCCATTCCCTTCAAAGCCGAGAAGGCGGTTGAGTGTAGGCGCGAGCGCCTCCGCATCGACTACCAAACGGTTACCGTGGTAGGTATGCGGAAGCTGCTTTGCTTCTGCCAAAGCCGTAAGAAATGACGCTCCGACGGCTGATGAAGGATCAAGCGTTTTTATTTCTGCGACAATACTCGGGATCGTTTTTATTCTCAACCGCACGCCTCCCTTTCTTTATTCGTTACGATATCGGCAATCAGCTCGGCGGCACGGCGCTTGGAGGCATCGTAGGGAGTAAGATATTGTTCCGTGGTGCGGATGCTCTCGTGCCCGAACACCGCCTTGACCGTTTCAAGATCCGCGCCGTTTTCCACGAGGAGCGAGCCGCAGGTGTGGCGAAGTCCGTGGAGCTTGAGGTGACGCAATCCTCGGCGCTTTTCATAATCGCTGCACATTTCCGTGGGAGCATAGAGGCTTATCATATCTCCGCGCTCATTCGTAAACACAAATCCCTGCTCACGCCATCTTGCCCCCGCCGCGCTTCTCTGCTCGTTCTGATCCGCTTGCCATTCCAGCATTGCCATCTTGTATATATGCGAAAAATATACGGTTCGGATGCTGTTCTGCGACTTCGGAGCTTTGAGCGCTTGAGGCTTGCCCTTCTCCTTGTACGCGCTCTTGTTTACGGACAGGGTGCAATTCTTAAAATCAATATCCTCCCACTTGAGCGCAACCACTTCACCGCGCCTGAGTCCCATGAGAAGCGCGGTCATAAGGAGTGCGCGTGTTCTCGGCGGCTCGTCCGACAGCCCTTCCATGAACGCCGCCGCTTCATCACGGTCGTATGCCCTGACGGGTTCTTTTTTAATTTTCGGATACCGCACAGCACCCGTGCGTAGCTTGTTTTCTTCAACGAAGCCCATGCGGTGCGCCTCGGTCATCAGAGAGGAAAACACCGTGGCGTAACGCTTGACGGTCGATGCCGCAAGAGGCTTGACATTACTCTTATCCGCACGCGCTTCGGGCGTGGCGAGATAATCTATCAACGCCTGCTGATGCCTTGCCGTTATATCGGTCAAGCGTATTTTGCCGAAGGACGGGACTATAATATCCTCGATAACGGAGCGATAAAACGTCAGCGTGTTGGGCGAGAGATGTCCCTTTACGCTTTTGAAATAATGCTCTGCGACAAAGGTGCCGACCGTCATTCCAAAGGGATAGACGGAGTTTTCACCGCGCTTGCCGTGAACGTATAGCCCGTTATGCACCGATGCCTCGAACAGCTTGGCAAATTCTCTGACTCCGCGCTGTGTTTCGCGTTCGGTAAAATCCTTCGGAGGCTTGTAGGTTGCTGATATAAGCTCCTGCTTGCCGTCCTTGCATCCATTGGATACTCTGACGCAATACGTGCCGTTCTTACGGCGATAGTATGATGCCATTTTTTACACCTCCGTCATTAGATTTCAAGTAGCTCATCACAGTGGCTATTTCCACCGCCTGATGCTTTATGATAGCGTTACATTTTAATGTCAAAGCTTTCTTCCTCGTATTCATCCTCCGTCTGCTCGTCGCCATCGTCCGAGTCTTGGCTGATACCAAGCACGATACCGATAGCCGTACCGACAGCCGCACCAAGCGCAGAGCCCGTATTGCGTGCTTCTCTTTGTTTCTTTTCCTCCTCGGATTCATCGCCGCTCTCAATTATACTTGCTATATCCCCAAGCCCACGCGCGCCCATAAAAGCAATACCAATATCATCGGCGCCGCCGTGAGTATGAGGCGAATGAACCATATCGCTTCGTCCCGAATGATCCTTCTGTTTATAACTCTTGAAGCTCTCTCGCTCGCGTTCCCAACCTGTTCGTTCGCTTCTTTTGCTATTTTCTTTATTTCCTCCTCTGCCGTCCGTGTCTGCTCCTGCGCCGCCTTTGCCATCGCCTCGGCGTACTTGCTCGCCTCCGCCTGCAAGCTTGCTCTTTGAGCCGTTAACTCGGCGCTCAGTGCTTCCAGACGCCTCACCATAGCCAGCAGATCGTTCCAGTCCCGCTCGCTCATCTGAACCATTGTATTTTCCACCTTCGGCTCGTCTTCGATAAGTGAGGAAGGGATATTCCTCGCTTTGAGCTTGTCCATATAGCTCTGCCCTGATCCTGAACTCATGCTCCATATTCTCCTTTTGATATTTTTCTTCGTGCAATTTTATATCCCGCACTCGCTTTTCCGTACCGTCCTCCCCCTTCAAAATATAAGTAATATATTTTCTCTCGGGTGTCCACACCATGTCATAGCCGAGCTTTTTCATCTCGCGCAGGAACTCGCCCTTGCTTTTACAGCGCTTCATGCAATGGTCGATCGCTACGCATAGCTGTATCTTCCAGCTGTTACCGTTCACGGCGGCTCGGTATTCCTTTGGACTTGGGCGGGACGATTTATTTCGCGGATCGTATTTTTCAAGTACGTCAAGTCCGTGCGCCCGACAGATCTTATCGCTCAGCTCCCGAAGGTCGCCAAGGAAAAACTTATTGTTGTGCAGCTTCATTCCGTTTTCAAGCTCGTATGAGCATACGACCAGATGGTTGTGGATATGCTCTCTGTCTATATGAGTGGCTATCAGCACCTCACGGTTTCCAAATCCACAGGCAAGCTCCATACCTATCTCGTGTGCTTCCTTCGGCGTGATGTCCTCGCCGACCTTGAATGATTGCACGTAATGATAGAAGCGAACGCCGTCGGGCTCGTGTCCGAACACCCTTTGCGTTGCAAGGAATGATTCGTTTGCCATTTCGGGAACACAATTGTAACCCGACACGTACGCAAGCTGCTCGTCCTCGTCAAGCGTTTTCGACGGTTGCACACAGTAATCTATCACGCCCTTCTGCGCGCTCGGCGTTTGCTTCTTCTCGGGGATACATTCAACGATTGCCATTGTTATTACTCCCAAGAGCGAGAAGTATTTTTCTGTACACCGTCAGAAGCTCCGCAAGATCTATCACCGTCGCTCTGCCCTGATGCGCAAGGCGCGTGAGTTGGTTTAGGTTGTTTCCTTGATAACGAAGCTCCGAGTTCAGCTCGCGCAGATCGCTGTTGACAACGATCTCGCCGTTCAAGCACATATCCATAACGAACTGCCGCATCGACGGTGCTACCGCCTCGTACATTCGTTCCTGTATAGCATATTTTTCTTCGGGCGTTACCCGAACCGTAATCGTTTCCGTTTGCGTTCTTCCCAATAAATCACCTTCTCCTTCTTTTACGTTCCTTTATAAAGCAAAGTGGGTTTGGGCTTCTGCCCGATATAATGTGCGCAGACGCATCCGCCGACGGCGGTGGACGTCCTTGCGCTATGCTTGCCCCAGACGCAAAGCGTCAGGGCGTGGAAGAAAAACAAAATCACGCCCTTCTCCCGTGTCGGCGTGTCGGCAGCTTTGAGCGCGAGAGCCACTACAGACGCTACCGACGCACCGACGCAAAATGCTTTACGCATCCGCGCTTTCTTCCCCGCTATGAACGCGCACTATCTTGATTTTCTTTCCCTCGTGCGTTCTGTAAAATGAGCATTCGTACCCAAGAGAACAGAACTGCGCGTGTCCGCACAACAGCTTTTTTGAGAGCACCGCAGGGGAGATATCAACACCGCTTTGATCCTTCAAGAGATCGGCAAGCTCTGTTGCGCTTCCGCAAAACTCGTCCGTGCCGCTCTGAATAAAATAATCGCTCACCTGATTTACCGTGGGATCGATCAATTTTACAAGCTCGGGATTTTCATCACGCAAAACCCAAGTGCAGCTCTCCTGTGAGAACACGAGAGGTATCTCCAAGGTTTTGATATCTCTGCCCGTGCAGAACAGCGTTGCCGCATTTTCGGTTCGCTTATCCCTTTGCAATATGAAGGTGCTGTCTACCGCACCCGAGATGCCCGTTGAGCCTGTGAGAGTATTCACGGGATCGCTTGCTCCCTGCTTTCTCAAATGGTGAACGAGAATAATAGCAACGCGGTGCTTGAATGCAAGAGCCTTGAGCGTGCCAAGCTCCTTATAGTCGTTGGAATATAGATTGGCGGCACTGCCGACGTCCGATCTTATCTTCTGAAAGGTATCTACAATGATCAGCTTCGTATTTCGGTTTTCCTCCATAAATTTATCTATGTCCTCACAAAAACCGCCAGCGAGAGTTTTGCACTCGACCGCACAATGAAGGTTTGGACTTCCCTCGTCCGTGATATCGAGAAGCCTTCGTTGCAATCTCTCGTAGCTGTCCTCCAAGGCAAGATACAGAACCGTACCCTGCTTGCTTTCATAATTCCAAATAGGCGCGCCCTTCGCAACCATAAGACCAAGCCAAAGCATCAGCCACGACTTTCCTATCTTCGCCGCGCCTCCGATAATATGAAGCCCCTGCGGTATCAACTCGGACACAACAAACGGCACAGTTTCAAGCGGTGTGTTCACCAAGGTTTCAGCGTCCATCGTTTCAAGCCCCGTAAGACCAAGAACCGAAAGCATTTGTCTGCGGAAGTTTTCATCAAAGCTAAACTCTTTTTCTTCGTTCAATAAGGCACCTCCGTTATTTAATTTCAATGATTTTTAGTCCTCGCCTGCGCACGACTCGGACTCTTTTTTGTCGACAGCAAAATTCTACCATAGCACTTGACAAAAATCAATAGATAATGTATACTATCTCTATCATTATCTATTTTGTTATCTATTTTACTTGAATTTACATTTTGTTCACAAGTGGATTTTGCAAGTCGGAGCAAGGGATTTCGGCATGTTTGCATGCCGTGATACAAATTTTTTCAACCCTAAAAGAAGAAAAAATATTTTTATCCGAGCAAGAGTTATACATACAAATAAAAGTTTTTTTATATTTTTTTCAACTTTTTTATTTATTAAGGAGTGTTTGTTATGGCGAAAAAGCGGAAAAACATTTTCGAGATCACCGCATACTATTCGGGCAACACCTGCATCATAGATGAAAAGCACAGCTACAAGAGCTGCGAGATCCTCTGCAAGCTCTTCAATTATAACGCCGATAAAATTTCCGAGGTGCAAAGGGATCTGAAGCGTCTGCTCCAACTGCTCTTATTTAAGTTGGATGATAACTACGACGCTTGGAAAAATTATGATTCCAACGTGTATAAAACACAAGCGCACTTGAATTGGGTTAAAGATCTGCTTCTCAAAATGCCGCTGTATAAGCACATAACGCATCTTGAGGATTTTGATTATCAGGATCTGATCAATTGCTTGAACCGTCATACCATTATGTTCGATCGTCACTATAATGATATGTGTTTGCTCGCTTCGGAAAGAGACGAGGAAGAAAAGAAACTCGATTACGACGCAAACTCAGAATACGAAGAAGATCTTGATGACTATGAGGATGATGCTGATGATGACGGAGAAGATTTCGATGATCTAAGCGAGCACTATTCATTTTATGAAGCCCCAAGATATGAGAGCCGAGACCTCGGCTTCAACGACAGCCTCGTTCTCGAAGACAGCTCCGAGCGTGACAGAGATCTGCGCTACTTCCGCCCCGAGTGGAAATACTGCGAGCGAGAGCTGGAAGATCATTTGGGAGCAGAGCTGTTAAACCGTGATCTGCGCGATCTGATCGAACCATACGTTGACCTTCTTGACACTCTCGTATTTTTAAAGGACACCTACGGAAGATTTCTTGACGACTTCATACACTCCAAGGGCAGATATCTCACCGAGGACGAGATTGCAATTCTTTATGAAAAATATACCTCGGATCAGAGCGACAGAAAAATCATCCATTCGCACAGCACGATGTCACTCGTATGCAAGACCGTCAAGCTCGGCAACAAGTCGGTATGGTGCGACGTGTATACCTTTGACAGCCTTTCTTCCTTCCTCTACTTTGATTTCTTCCGCGGACTTCGCGTGGGATACATCCCGAAGCGTTGCGAGCATTGCGGCAAGTTCTTTCTTCTGACCGCGGGACACTATTACGATTTCTGCAAGCACGTTGTTAAGGGCACGAACGGTAAGACCTGCCGTGATATCGGCGCACACAAGAAGTACGAGGAGAAGTGCAAGAGCGATCCCGTGTGGCTTGCCTACAACCGTGCGTACAAGGCGCACTACGCAAGGCTTCTTAAAAAGAAAATGACCAAATCAGAATTTCTGACTTGGTCGACGTGGGCAGCAGACTACCGCGACGCTGCCCTTTGCGGCAAGGTGCGCATCGAGGAGTATGAGAAGAAGATAAAGGAATAAAAATGGAATTTTGTGATTTTTGAAGCAAATACGGTCGGATTTTGTGATTTTTCGCTCGATAACGAAATTTGGCGAAATGATAACGAAATATGCAACAAGTTTAGCGAAATCTCGGTTGACGAATTTCGTTTTATATGGTATAATACAGTTGTAATTTCGTCAAGGAGGTTTTTTATGGAATATATGACATGTATTGAAGCGCATGAGCTTTGGGGTATTACCACCAGAAGAATACAGCAAATGTGTAAGAATGGTGATATTGAAGGCGCAAAAAAACAAGGCAAGTCGTGGGTTATTCCGCGCGATGCCGTATGTCCTTCATCCGTTTGCAAAACCACACCTATTTTAACCACCAAAAAGAAAAAGCCACTTCCTATTGGTGTATCTGATTTCAAGAAAGCAACGACCGATTACTACTATGTGGACAAGACTCTCCTGATCAGAGATTTCATTGATAATAAATCTGAGGTTACGTTATTTACACGCCCGCGCCGTTTTGGAAAAACCTTGAACATGGATATGCTTCGAGTCTTTTTTGAGGTGAGCGAAAATGACAATTCCGTATATTTCAAGGATAAGCTGATATGGCAATGCGGTGAGGAATATACCTCATATCAAGGCAAATATCCCGTTATTTTCTTATCTTTTAAAGATGTAAAGTGCGACACCTGGGAGACGACGCTTGACAAGATCGGCAAGTTGATCACGCTTGAATTTCTTCGCCACAGTGAGCTTGAAACGAGCGAACAGCTTAGTGTTTATGAAAAAGAGCTGTATGTGAAATTCGCTCGCGGCAAAGCTAATGAGATTGATTATCAGATGTCGCTGCAGTATCTCTCTATTATGCTGAATAAGCATTATAAAGAAAAAGCGATTATCATAATTGACGAATACGACACTCCCATACAGCAAGGACACACCCGTGGCTTCTATGATCATATCGTCGGGTTTATGCGCGGATTTTTCTCGGGCGGACTTAAGGACGGAGCTAATTTGGCATACGGCTTCCTGACAGGTATTCTTCGTGTTGCAAAAGAAAGCATTTTCAGCGGACTTAATAATATCAAGATTTGCTCCATTTTAGATAAGGATTATAGCAACTTCTTTGGCTTCACAAAGGATGAGATCAAGCAGATTCTTGCGTATTACGAGGCATCGGATAAATACGACGAGGTTTGCGATTGGTACGACGGATATCTTTTTGGCGATACCGAGATATTCAACCCTTGGTCTGTAATCAATTATATAGCTGACAAATGCGAAGCCAAAGCATTTTGGCAATCAACGGGTAGCAACGATATTATTGGAGAAATTATCGGCTCTGCCGCCCCCGAGGTTATTGAAAAGCTCCACAGACTTATGAACAACGAGACAGTAACAACTTATATCGACACAAACGTTATCTATCCCGAGGTGCAGAAAAGCCCTTACAGCATCTATAGCTTCTTACTGATTGCCGGTTACTTGAAGGTATCAAAGGCTTATCCTCAAGGAACAGTTAGCAATATGTATGACGTATCTATTCCTAATAAGGAGATCTCCTTTGTTTACGAAAAAGAGATTCTGAACAAGCACGATTATAACAGCGTTGCTATTTCTATACAGCATGCAATATTTACTCAAGATACTGTTAAGCTTCAAAAGACCATCGAAGATTTTATGCTTGAAACAATCTCCTTCTACGATGCCGGAAGCGAGGGCTTCTATCACGGAATGATCCTTGGATTGTGCGCTATACTCAGCAACCGTTATTTCGTAAAATCTAACGGCGAATCGGGATACGGTCGCTTTGATATACAATTGATGCCTAAAATCAAATCCGTTCCGGGCTTCATCTTCGAATTCAAGCACGCAAAAACCAATACGGAAGATTTGGAGGTGCTCGCAGAAGAGGCTCTTGATCAGATCGACGCTCAAAAATACGATACTCAAATGAGAACACACGGAGTTTCTAATATTGTCAAAATCGGTATTGCCTTCCGCGGCAAGAAAGCTTCTGTCAAGAGAGCTTAATTGAAAATCTTGATTTTTCCAAAAAGCACTTGACAAATGACCGCTTCAGAGTTAAGATAAAAGTATCGAAGCCCCGATTTTTGCTTATTGCGTAGGAATTCAGTGCATAGTTTTGGTGCATAGTAGGTATCATTCTGCACTAAAAGTACATTGAAGGGGTAACACGAAAACTGCCAAAAAGGCGTAAAAAAGCGTAAATACGGTACGATATCCCTAAATAAGGAACGATAACGGCTAAAATCCCTTGTGCAAAGGCCCATTGGGGTGGTAGAGGCCGCACGTTCAAGTCGTGTCACTCAGACCAAATAAGGGCAATCCGAACGAGTTCGGGTTGCCCTTATTTCGTTTTAATGCAATCGGCGCAGGACGTCTACGTTTCGCAGAGCATCTGCGAAACGTATTATTTGCGCGCTACCGCCCAAATAAGCGGTTTTTAGCCCTTTTTGCGCGCAAATTTACGTTCCTAAGTCGTGTCACTCAGACCAGTTCGGAGGTTCATAACGAACCTCCGAATTTCCTTTATTCTACGGGCTTTTTCGGGCTTTT
>JAZNOD010000141.1:0-10269 GCA_045580585.1 Eubacteriales bacterium | reverse complement strand
TGTATAATTTTAACGTTGAAAACGCCACCGCCGCTTGCATAGAGTGGATAAAAGAGTGGTTTGAGAAAAACGGAAATGGCTGTAACGCAATAGTGGGCATTTCCGGTGGCAAGGATTCCTCGGTCGTCGCCGCGCTCTGCTGTGCCGCGCTCGGCAAGGACAGAGTTTTCGGCGTGCTGATGCCGGCAGGAGAGCAGTTTGACATTGATTGCTCCTATCAGCTCGTCAATCACCTCGGAATCGACTCGGTCACCATAAACGTGGGAAGCACCATAGATGCTTTGAAGGAGGCGGTAGGGGCGCAGCTCGGCACCCTTACACCCCAATCAGTGCAGAATATTCCGCCGAGAATAAGAATGGCAACACTGTACGCCGTTTCGCAATCTAAAAACGGCAGAGTGGCAAACACCTGCAATCTTTCCGAGGATTGGGTGGGATACTCCACTCGCTACGGAGATGCGGCGGGTGATTTTTCGCCTATTTCCCGATTCACCGTGGCGGAAGTAAAGCAGATAGGCAGATATCTCGGATTGCCAGAGGAGCTTGTTGAAAAAGTACCGATTGACGGACTTTGCGGTAAGACCGACGAGGACAATCTCGGTTTTACCTACGCGGAGCTTGATGCGTATATCCGAGAGGGTATAGAGCCCGAGCAGACAAAAAAAGAGCGCATCGACCGTCTGCATAAAATCAACCTTTTCAAGCTGCGCTTCATGGACTGCTTTGAATACTGTGCGGAGGACAACAATGGCTGACGCTATCAAGGCAAGCATCGACACCTCTGCCCTTCCCGACCTTGCTTCCCCTACCGCCCCCGCGCTTGCTTACCTTGGTGATGCGGTGCTTGAGCTTCTCGTGCGCGAGATGCTCGTGACTCGCGGTCTTTGCGCATCGGCAAGCCTTAACAGCGCCGCGCTCGGCTACGTAAAGGCATCGGCGCAATCCGAAGCCGTAAAAAGACTCCTGCCCCACCTTACCGAGCGTGAGGAAGCAATATATAAACGCGGAAGAAACGCAGGTCACGGCAAGAATACGCCAAAGAGCGCAAGCGTTGCCGAATACCGCCGCGCAACGGGACTTGAGGCACTTTTCGGTCAGCTTTATCTTGATGGCGATGCCGAGCGTATGCGAGAGCTTTTTGCGCTCGCTTATCCGAAAGAAAATAATTTATAAAGAGGTAATAGAAATGGCAAACCCCAAAATTGAGATCGTTGTAAAAAATTTCGGCACTATGACCGCCGAGCTTTACCCCGAATTCGCCCCCAAGACCGTTGAAAATTTCCTTTCCCTTATTGACAGGAACTTCTTTGACGGACTCATTTTCCATCGCATAATAAAGGGCTTTATGATTCAGGGCGGCGGATATGACGAAAAATTCGACCACCGCGAGGCAGAGTCCATAAACGGCGAATTTGCCGCAAACGGCTTTATGCAGAACACATTAAAGCACACCCGCGGCGTGCTTTCCATGGCACGCACGTCCGACCCCAACTCCGCATCCTCTCAGTTCTTCGTGATGCATCAGGATGCGCCCCATCTCGACGCCCAGTACGCGGGATTCGGTCTTGTTACCGACGGTCTTGACGTGCTTGACAAGATAGCAAGCGTAAAGACGGGAAGTATCGGCTTTTATATGCAGGACGTTCCCCGCGAGGCAGTAGTTATAGAAACTATCCGAAGAGCCTGACGCAGTTTTATAAAACAGAGAAGATTCAATGGATTTTCTCTGTTTTTTCTTTGTTTTATATTGATTTATTAGCTTATTTATAGTATAATAATCTAAATATTGGTTTTTTAAGGAGCTTTGTCATGGCTGATTTTAATGCACCATACGAATACGTCGTAGCTCAAAAATCGGAAGGGAAATGGCGCACCCGCCGCATTTTCCTCATAATGCTTTATATAATCTACCCCATTTTAGCACTCGTCGTAGGTTTTCTTACGAGACTCGGCGTACCCATGCTCTGTTTCATTCCGCTTAGCGAATGGATGCTCATATTTTTCACTTGGCGCTACGTTAAGATAGAATACGAATATTCCGTAGTGTCGGGAGTGCTGACGTTTTCCGTCATATACGGCGGCCGTTCACGCCGCGAAAAGCTCTCTTTCCCGCTTCGCTCCGCTACGCTCATCGCGCCTTTGGGATACCGTATGCATGAGGACAAGCTCGAGCTTTTTGACCCCGAAATTACCTATTCCGCGATCGGAAGCTCCGACAGCCCCGACAAATATTTCGCCATTTTCACAAACGATGATGGCAAAAAATGCGCCTTCTATTTCGAGGCAACTGAACGTATGGTAAAAATCTGCCGCTTCTACAACGCCGCGGCTACCGTCGTAACAAAGGTGAGATACTAATGGAAAGAATAGCTTCATTTACCGTTGACCACGACCTTCTTTGTGAAGGAATATACGTCAGCCGCGTTGACGGCGACGTAGTGACGTACGACCTGCGTATGCGCCGTCCGAACGCGGGCGATTACATCTCCCCGCTTGCCGCACACTCACTTGAGCATTTGCTCGCAACCTATATGCGTGCGGGAGATGCGGGTGAGCGCGTAGTATACGTTGGACCCATGGGTTGCCGTACGGGCTTTTACCTTTTGATGAGGGGAAGCACCGCCGACAACGAAAAAAACCTCTCTGCACTGAAGGATGCGCTTAAAAAAATAACAGATCACGCAGGTGCTATGCCCGGAGCAAGGCGGCGTGAATGCGGAAACTACCGCGCACTATCCGTAGCAGCCGCCAAAGCCGAAGCGGCACGTTACCTTGATGTGCTAAACTCCCGCGAGCAGACCTTTACCTATTCGGGCAAGGCGCTTGAGGGCGGAATATAAAAAAGCAAGTTGGTTGTATAATTATGGAAAAAAAGTGTACAATAGGAATAATAGTTGCAATGCGCTCCGAGCTTGAAAAGCTCTCATCTCTTATCAAAACCCCGACAACAGAGAGGATAGGCGCGCATGAATTTATAAGCGGAAAGCTTGCGGGACGTGACGTTGTTCTGGTTTGCTGCGGTGTCGGCAAGGTAAACGCAGCCGCCTCTGCCGCCGAGCTGATAATGCGCTACGCCCCCTCTGCCGTGATAAACACGGGCGTTGCGGGCGGTCTTGCCTCGGGAATGCGTGTCGGTGACATCGTCGTTGCCGAAGGCGCCGTTGAGCACGACCTTGATTACGGTGAGCTTGGCGATGAAAGAGGAATGATATTCTTCCCCGACGGACGAGAGGAAAAGAACCTTGCCGCCGATAAAAAAACTGCCGACGCGCTGTATTGCGCCGCTGAAAAATCGGGACTGAACGTACGCCGCGGCATAGTTGCATCAGGCGACGTTTTTGTAAGCGACAGCAAGAAAAAGCAAGACATAATCGATAGCTTTGATGCTGCCGCATGCGAAATGGAAGGCGCGGCGATAGCGCACGTTTGCCGTCTTTTCGACGTTCCGTTCGGCATTTTGCGCTCTATTTCCGACTGCGCAAACGAGGACTCCCCCTTGGATTTTCCAACGTTTGTAAAGCTCGCCGCCGACAATGCGGCAAACGTTATACTAAACTATCTCAACTATCTGACTTAAACCAATTTTATCCGAAGAAAGGATGCCTAAAATGGGTAAGAAGCCAAAATACTACGATTCCAAAAAATGTGATAATATTCGCTCCATGCTGCGTTCATCCGAGCGTCTTTTCGGCTCGCACATAGCATTTATGCAAAAAAAGGACGGAGTGTATCAAAACACGACGTATTCAGAATACCGCGACATGATCGAGGGACTCGGCACAGAGCTTTATGCACGCGGATACGCGGGCAGCCCTATCATCGTTATGGGAGACAACTCCATAGAATGGGCTACTGTATACATGGCAACCGTTTGCGGTCTTGGCGTGATAGTTCCCGTTGACAAGGAGATCCCCGCCGAGGAACTTCAAAATATCGCAAAAATCAGCGAGGCGCGCGCGATATTCTGTTCCTCTCATCTAAAGGACAAAACCGATGGGCTTGATATAGATATCTTTACGTTCGATGAAATACACGCCCTCATCGCATCGGGCGCAAAACGCCTTAAATGCGGCGAGCGCGAATATCTGCGCCTGCCCATAAACAACGATGCTATGTCTATCCTTATTTTCACATCGGGAACAACGGGCGTTTCCAAGGGCGTTATGCTCTCCCACAGAAATATCTGCTATACCCTGTCCGAGATATCTACAATGATAGAGGCGGATTGCAATGACAGAGTCCTCTCGATACTGCCAATGCACCACGTCTACGAGGCAACGTGCGGATTTCTTTTCGTATTGAGCATCGGCGGCTCTATCGCCTTTGCAGAGGGACTTCGCTATATCACACGAAATATTCAAGAGGTCAAGCCCACTGCTCTTTTCTGCGTACCGATACTGCTTGAAACCATATATCACAAAATATGGGCAAATATCAAGCGCAAGGGTATTGAGAAAAAGGTGCGCAACGCAATAAAGCTGACGGGTAAAAATATGCGTCTTAAACGACGTATCTTTTCCGAAATACACGATTCCCTTGGCGGAAATCTCAGAATAATCATGTGCGGCGGCGCGGCTGCCGACCCAATCGTCATAAAAGGTATGCGTGACCTCGGCTTCCTCACGCTTCAAGGCTACGGTCTCACCGAATGCTCTCCCATTGCCGCGGTAAACAAGGATGATTATTTCAGAGATGATTCCGCAGGTCTTGCAACACCGCACAGCGTACTTGACGTATACGACATTCAAAATGACGGCACGGGCGAGATACGTGTCAAGGGCGATAACGTAATGCTCGGCTATTACGGCGACCCTGAGCTTACTGCAAAGACCGTTCGCGACGGCTGGTTGTATACGGGCGACCTTGGATACATCGACTCAGACGGATTTTTGCATATAACGGGCAGAAAAAAGAACGTTATCGTGACAGCGGGCGGAAAGAATATTTTCCCCGAGGAGCTGGAGACCTATCTTTGCCGCAGCGAATTCGTTGATGATGCAATAGTTGTTGGCTACGTCAATGAATCCAAGGGTGACTACGACATAGTCGCAGTTCTCTACCCCAACGATGCCGCGTTTACGGAAACGTACGGCAGGGGATATTCGCAAGGTCAGGTAGAGGCTGAATTCTCCAAGGCTGTGGAAGATACAAACTCCCTTGTTCAGGACTATAAGCGTATACACTTCTTCGTCACAAGACAAGAAAAATTTGATAAAAACTCTTCAAGAAAAATACGCCGCGCAGGCGTTGCCGAGGAAGCACACGCGGAATATCTGCGTAAGCTGGCGAGAAAATGACGTTTTGACATTAAGGAAGGAATAAGACAATGCATATTTCAATAACGGGACGTCTTGGCAGCGGTAAATCCACCGTAGCAAAGCTCCTTGCTGCAAGCGAGGGCTTTGAGATATACAGCACCGGCGCTATACAGCGCAGGATAGCCGCGGATATGGGACTTACCACGCTCCAGATGAATCAGCTCATGAACAGCGACCACAAATACGACCACATGCTTGACGAAACGGTTACAAAAATATCGCTTGAGCGCGCGGCTGATACGTTGCTTTTCGATTCACGAATGGCTTGGCATTTTGCGCGCGGCAGCTTCAAGGTCTATCTTTTCGTGGATACAGCCGTAGCGGCACGCCGCGTTATGCGCGACTGCCGCGGCGACGTGGAATGCTATTCGTCAGTAGATGATGCCATTGAGCAGCTAAATGCGCGTATGCTTGTGGAAAACGCAAGATACCGCGAGCTTTACGGTGTTGACCACCTTGACCTCAATAATTTTGACCTCGTGGTAAACACCGAGAACATATCCCCGGAGAAAACTTGCGAAATAATAATGAGCGAGTTTAATGAATATTGTAAAAATCCCGATGCTTACGCGCACCCCCGTATGTTTTATATGGAAGGCGCAAAAACCTCGGTAAAATAATAAAACAGGTGTAAATAATGTATGACGTTCTCATTGTCGGTTGTGGCGTAATAGGTGCTTCCACCGCCTACGCTCTTGCAAAATATGACCTCAAGGTTGGTATTGTCGAAAGATTAAATGACGTAGCCTGCGCTACGACAAAGGCTAACAGCGCAATAATGCACGCAGGCTACGATCCAAAGCCCGAGTCACGCATGGCTCCGCTTAATCGCCGCGGCATTGCCATGGCAAGGGAGATATGCGACAGGCTGCACGTCGAGTACAAGCCGATGCAGTCCCTCGTTATAGCCTTCAACGACCACGATATGAAGGAAGTACACGCTCTTTACGAGCGCGGACTCGCAAATGGCGTAAACGTCAAGGTGCTTGACCGCGATGAGCTGATAAAGGCGGAGCCTGCTATCAATCCCGATGCCATCGGCGCACTGTGGTCTGATGATTCCGCCATAATCAATCCTTGGGAGTTTGCCACGGCTATGGCAGAGGTTGCCGTACTCAACGGCGCGGAGCTGATGCTATCTACGAAAGTTGAGAATATAATAAAGGAAGAAAACTGTCTCACCGTCGTGACCGACAACGGCGAGCTTAAAACCCGATACATCGTGAACGCAGCAGGTACGCACTCCGCTGATATCTGCCGCATGGTAGGCGACGACAGACTGACACAGACCAATGTTTCGGGACAGTATTTTGTACTTGACAAGGCGGAGGGCGCAAAGGTCAATTCCGTAATTTTCCGTTGCCCCGACGAAAACGGCTTCAAGGGTATACTTGTCGCCCCCACCGTTCACGGCAACCTGATAGTAGGTCCTGACGCTACCCCCGCACGTAACGGAGACGACGTAAGAACGACATCAGACATTCTTGCAATGCTCAAGGCGCGCGGACTTGAATCCGTGCCGTCCATAAATTACCGAAACATTATCCGCCAGTATGCAGGCGTGCGTCCCACGACGCAGATAAAGGACTTCACCATCGACATCAGCCCCGCATGCGGACGAATGATAAATCTTGCGGGAATGTGTTCTCCGGGACTCTCCTCCGCCCCTGCGGTAGGTGAGGAAGCTGTAAAACTTCTCTCGGACGCAGGACTCGAGCTTAACGCAAGGAGCGATTTCAAAAACGAGCGTCCGCCCGTCGTGCATCTTGCAAGCATGAGTGCCGATGAAAAGCGCGAGTTGATTGCTAAAAATCCCGCATACGGCAAAATTGTCTGCCGTTGCGAGACCGTAACCGAGGGCGAGATAGTTGACGCTATCCACCGTCCCATCGTCCCTCGCTCCATTGACGCAGTTAAGCGCCGTTGCCGCGCGGGTATGGGGCGCTGTCAGGGCGGCTTCTGCTCCCCAAGAGTGCATGAGATCCTCTCCCGCGAGCTTGATATCCCTATGGAGGAGATACCCCTTGACAAGAACGGCTCCTTTATTATCACGGGGAAAACCAAGGCGTAAGGTGTTTGCTATGGAAAGAAATTATGACGTAATTATAATCGGCGGAGGCCCCGCAGGTCTTGCCGCCACTGTTTCCGCATACGAAAACGGAGCCAAAAAACTCCTTGTTATCGAGCGTGACCGCGAGGTCGGCGGTATTCTCAATCAGTGCATACACAACGGCTTTGGACTTCACCACTTCGGCGAGGAGCTGACAGGCCCCGAATACGCTGACCGCTTTGCCGATATGGTAGCAAAGACGGATGCCGAGGTCGTTACCGATACAATGGTGCTTGACATTTCCGACGAGGGCGAGTGCCGCAAGGTGTGCTGTATCAGTCCCGAGCGCGGATACTGTGAGTACACCGCAAGTGCCATGGTACTTTGTATGGGGTGCCGTGAGCGCACAAGAGGCGCAATAGCTATCCCGGGCGACCGCCCCGCGGGTATCTTTTCCGCAGGAACTGCGCAGAGATACGTCAACATGGAGGGCTATATGGTCGGCAAACGAGTAGTAATACTCGGCTCGGGTGATATCGGTCTTATCATGGCACGCCGTATGACACTTGAGGGCGCAAAGGTGCTTGCCTGTGTCGAACTTGCCCCCTACTCCAACGGACTTAACCGCAACATTGTCCAGTGCCTTGAAGACTACGGCATTCCGCTGTATCTCTCCCACACTATCACGGACATTGTGGGCGAGGGCAGAGTTGAAAAGGTCATCGTGTCAAAGGTCGACGGAGGTAAGCCTGTTGCGGGCACGGAATTTGAAATAGAATGCGACACGGTACTGCTCTCCGTCGGGCTAATACCCGAGAATGAGCTTTCCCGCGGCGCGGGTATAGAGATAGATGCTCGCACAAACGGACCTGTCGTATATGAAAATATGCAGACTATGACCAACGGCATATTTGCGTGCGGAAACGTTGTACACGTTCATGACCTCGTTGACTTTGTCAGCGCGGAAAGCATTCGCGCGGGAAAAGCCGCCGCAGAATTCGCTTTGGGCAAGCGAGTTGACGGGGATGTCATCACTGTGAAAAACGGCGACGGTGTAAACTACACCGTTCCGCAGAAAATACGCCCCCAAAACGTTGATAAGGGCGTCGAGATATTCTTCCGCACCAACCGTCCGCGCCACGGCTCTGTAATAAAAGTCCTCTCGGGTGATACCGAGATATGCAAGTTCTCACGCGAGCATATGGCTCCCGGCGAGATGGAAAAAATACGAATCCCGTCCGTTCTGCTTGCGAAGGCACAGGGCGAGATAATGGTGTGCGTTGAGGACAAGGAGGCGTAAAATGAAGGAGCTTATCTGTATAGTATGCCCAAAGGGCTGTCACCTTACCGTTGACGAGGAAAACGGCTACGCCGTAAGCGGAAACCACTGTCCGCGCGGCGAGGAATACGGTAAAAACGAAGTCATCGCGCCCAAGCGCACCATCACGTCTACGGTAAAAATAAACGGCGGACTATATCCCCGTATGCCCGTAAAAACAGACAAACCAATTCCCAAGGAATTGATTTTCGATGCAATGAAGCTGCTTGATGCCGTCGAGCTTACAGCCCCCGTAAACGTCGGAGACGTCGTTATAGAAAACGTTCTCGGCACGGGCACAAATTTTGTTGCAACGCGAAATATGTAAAAAATACCGCAGAGAGCAAGCTCTCTGCGGTATTTTTTTATTCTTCGGGATTCTGCTTTTTTGCCGCCTGAACAAATGCATCAAAGATGGCGCGCGAAACCCTGTCCTCCTTGTAGAGCATCTCGGGATGCCACTGCACACCGAGCGCAAAGCGTCCCATCGGGTGCTTCAGCTCAATCGCCTCTATCGTTCCGTCGTCGGCACAAGCGGTGACCTTGTACCACAGGGATACGTCCTTTATCGCCTGATGATGGAAGCTGTTTATCTGAATACGCTCGTCACCCGCAAGACGCAAAAGCAGACTGTCAGGCGCAAGATTTACGCTATGCGGACGGCAGTTTCTCGGTTCGGTCTGCCTGTGTCCCTCCATGTGCTGTATCAACGTTCCGCCGCACGCCACGTTAAGCACTTGAATTCCGCGGCAAATTGCGAGAAGGGGCTTGGGACTTGCCTTGAGCTCCTCAAGCAGAGCAAGCTCAAACTCGTCCCTCGCGGCACATATCTCAATGTCATCGCCTGTGATATCCTCGCCGTAATACTTCGGGTCAATATCCACGCCGCCCGCAAAGAGGAAGCCATCGAACTCTCTGTGTATTTCCTTTGCCTTATCCGCGCCAAGCGTGTACGGCAAAAACACGGGCATTCCGCCCGCTTCATAAACGGCTGTAAAATAATTCTGATTCATTTTTATAGCTCTATCCTCGACCATAGAGGAAGTTATACCTATCAGCGGCCTCGTTTTCTTTTTCATATTTACCTCTAAACATAAGCATGATGTTATTATTATACAACAAATATCTTCACGTTGCAACAAAAAATATTTTTATCTGCTTTTTTATTTTTGGCTAACCATAATAACTCATATTTTAACAATTTTTTCTTCTTTGCAGCATTATGTTTACCACTTCTTCATAGTAAAAAGCTGAGCCAAAAGCTTCATAAAAGCTTTTGGCTCAGCACCTTCATAAGGCTTCGCGTACGCAGAACTCCAAAATTCAAAACAGGCAAGAGTCCTGCTACGTAATCAGAAAAAACACTTCAAATTCAGTATTTTCTGTATCAACCCATCGTCAAAGTAACGGTATTAGTCTTTACAGAATTGCCGTACTTGTCGGTCACTACGCAGTAGATCTGACGGCCGTTGCGGACGTCGTTCATTTCTACGGAGTAAGTATTAGAAGTAAAGCTGTTGGTAAGAGAGAAAGCAGAATCTCCCTTGTTCTTAAAGTACCACTTGTAGGTAAGTCCTTCTCCG
>JAZNOD010000140.1:0-8224 GCA_045580585.1 Eubacteriales bacterium | reverse complement strand
TTTCAACTAAGTTCCTCCTTGTAGACTCCGAAACAACCCAATGGTACAATACTTGCTTACGCTCATATTATACCATAGGTTGGTTTCGTTTTCCATAGCATTTTGTAAATTTATGATGCTTTTTCTGTAGAATTGGATTCTATATTTTCAGGGCGAGGCATAGCCGCCGCTTCATTGGATATTACGTTCTCGATCAGGTTGCCGACGTGCTTACCCTTGTCGGGAAAGTGTTCGGTGATGCGGATGCGCGTTTTACCTTCTATAAAATACATAACATCGTCTATCCAAGAGATGTTTCCCTCGGCTCGATTGTTATCAAGGATTTCGCGAGTTCTTCTTAAAAATTCTCTCAGTGTTTCTCTAAAGGTCATCCATTATCCTCCATTCGCAATAATATTATCAAGCTCGGTAGGCTCATTTATTACTGCGTTCTGCTGCGCATCGTACCAAGCAAACAGAATCTCAATGATCTTGTCCTTTACCTCCTTCGGCTTCATATCGGGAAAGAAGTCCGAAATCTCGTCAAAGGCAAATTTCACGCTCTGCTTCTTAGGTGCTTTTTCTTTCGGCTCGGTGACGTTGCATTTGAAATAGCCGCGAATCTGTTCTTCGTTCAACTCCCCCTCTTTACTTGCGTTTTTCATTTCTTCAGTCTTGTCTGTTGTGATCGACGTTGATTTATCCATAAGCATCATCCACACCGTCATCTGCTCAAATTGGCGCAGATAGGAATAGTTCTCGCCTGCGGTCAGCGAAACAATACCTTCGTCCACCATTTTCAAGAGTTCGGGGATAAGATAGGTCAAGCGGATATAGCGCTGAATCTGACGAGCACTGTCGTCGGTGCTTTCGGCAAGCGCCTCGTCGGAGCGCTTCGTGCCATCTTGGCACGAGGTTATGTTCTTTCTCTCCCGCAAGCAGTTCTCACTTATATACCGAATCGAAATCGCTAAATTTGTCCTGAGGTAAAATATCCCCTCAATTGGTAGGCAGCGAAAATGGCTAAAATCCGCCACTTTTTTCAAAAATTCATAAATTATTTTCATCCTCCTACTATTCGTTGCTTACTTTTTTTCAAAAAAACAACCTTAAAAATCAAGAGTTTACAAATTGTTTGCTTAATCCTCCTACCTATTAGTTGGGAACTTTTTTGACAAAAATTAGCCATCATGCGAAAAATAAATATTATGGGAGTAGTATTCAAATTACCGCGCATCTCAATTTGAGACTCAGTTAAGGGTATTTGGCGATGTAACTCATCCATGTCTTTTTCATTTGGAGTCCTTTCTCCAAGTGGGGAACTCCAAACAAAAAAGTGGAGTCAATAAATTGCATTAAAAAATGCAACTTATCGACCCCACTTGGTCCTTCATTGATGCCACTTCATCAATGGTTTTTCATATTTAATTGATTGTTCTAATATCTAATGACACGATTTTGCGAACCGCATAAATTTCGGTTTAATCTTGGTCTTGCGCAATTTATAATTGTCTAACACAAGAAGTCCTGTGTCCTCTTATATTATGCAACAAAATCTATTCTGTGTCAAGCGGGTTGAAGAAATTTGAGGTGCGGAACTTTTTCCGCACCTCATCATTTTTACAACTTAGTCAGCTATGTTGTAAATTTCATTTTTAATACTTGGCGAGCTCGTATTTCACGTCTGCCATTTTAGCCACGTCGGGAGAGTGTGTTACGATGATGACGCACTTGTTTTGGCTTTTCGCAAGGTCAAGAAATATCTCCATAATGGCTTCCTGCGTTTCACCATCAAGGTTGCCTGTCGGCTCGTCGGCAAGTATGACCTCGGGATCAAATGCGAGCGTTCTCGCGATAGCGACTCTTTGCTGCTCGCCTCCCGAAAGCTTCAGAATACGGCGATCCCACAGCTCCGCGCCAAGACCTACCGAGGAAAGAAGCTCCTCGGCACGTTCCTTTTTGTTCTTTATCTTCTTTCCGCTGATATCCATCGAAAGAACAACGTTTTCAACTGCGGTCAGATGAGGCAGAAGGTTATAGCTTTGGAAGATAACGCCCACGTATCTGCTTCGGTAGGTATAGGGATTGACTCCGCTGATGTTTTTGCCGTCATAGAGAATTTCACCCATCGTCGGCTTGGTCAGCCGCGAGAGCATAGAGAGCAAGGTGGTTTTACCCGCGCCCGATTTACCTACGATGGCATAGACAACGCCGCCTTCAAAATCGTAGCACATATTTTTTATAACGAATTTTCTTTTATCATAGGAATAATTCACGTCGTTTAATTTTAAGACACCCATTGTAGCACCTCCTTATCTCTCTCTCAAGATCTTCAGCGGTTCATATCGAAGCACCGAGATCATACCGACGCTGCTTGCGACAAGCGTTAAGAGAAGCGCAATTCCCATGAGGCTGAGCAAGACAGTGAAGTCGGTGGTCGTATTCAGCTCGACCACGTAATCTACATTATTGGCATTGTTTCCTTGAGATGCGTTACCGCCCTTGTTACCACCGGGACGGAAGCCGCCCATATTGCCTTGGAATCCGCCGCCAAAGTTCTGATTGGTGTTTTGGTTGGTGGTTTCAACCGATGCGACCTGCTCCTTTAGCATATAGTCACCGACAGGCTCGGATGCCACCGCGCCAATGCCTGTTCCAACGATGATGGCAATAAAGGTTACGATAAACGCCTCGGTCAAGAACTGAATGGCGACCTTGCCTTTCTTCATGCCGATTGCCGCCAGAACACCGATCTCATACTTGCGTTCTCTTACCGTGAACATATTGAAGATGATGAGAATACCGCCGCCGATGGCAAGCACGACGAGGAAGAAGATCATCGTGAACTTGGAAAGGCTCTCCAGAGGTACGATGCTCTTTTCGTATTCCGTAAGATCGCTTGAGGTTACGGCATACGCATCCATATCAAGCCCCATCATATCCACGTCGGAAACGAAGCCCTCGTACCGTTCGGGACTTGCAAACACGTAGGTGCCGCTGACAGAGGAGCGAAGTGCGGTCGAGGTGGTGCTTCCGTTCTCATTTTCCGTCACGTCTGCGTTCTCCATACTGTCCTGTACAATGGCGGAAAGAGAGCCGTAGGACATAAATACGGTATTTGCGTAAGAGTCGGACGATTCGTTGAGGAACGTCCCGCAGATGGTGACCGTATAGACCTGATCCTCTTTGTTCGGGTTGATCACGGTAAAGCTGTCGCCCACCTCAAGCTCATTCATTAGAGCCAGCTCGTAGCTGATCACGCAGGTAGCATCCTTAGAGTCCTGCGCAAAAACGTTACCTTCATAAATGACGTTTTCCCCGCTGATGAAGGTGGTCATGGCATCGTGGGAGCTATAACCAATAATGGTAAGATCGGTACGGTTTCTGCCGCCGCCCATCATACCGCCGCCAAATCCACCTCCGAAGCCGCCACCAAAGCCGCCAGAGGTGTTTTCGTAGATGATGAATTCCTCGGGAACGTTTACGCCCACGGATGAGGAATAATAGAATCCGTCCACGTACTCACTCTTTGCGAAGTAGGTGAGCTGATCCAGCGTCAAGGCCTGCGAGAGCTGTCCCATCATGGAATCGGGATCCAATCTGCCGCCGCCCGGTCTTGAACCGCCGGAGCCCATGATCCCTTGTCTGTTGGCGGTGATCTGCGCCGTTATGCTGAGCGTATCATACGCCGTTTCCTTGGCAGTTTCCGCGCTGTTTCGGACACTTAAAGCCACACAAGCCGACACCGCGATCATAAGAACCAAAACAAAAATGAGTATGTTACGTCCTTTGGCGCGTGTGATGCTTTTCAGGGCATTTTTTACAATGTACATCATGTACCTCCGTTGTTTGTTTTTCGTTGCAACGGCTAAAGTATAGCAGACGAATTTCATATTTTTGTTATGGATTCCCTGAAAAAACAAAAAAGTCAGCAAAAATTTTTGCCGACTTTTCTGTGGTATTGACGCGTTCAGATCAAGCTTGTATGATTGAAAGCCGAACGCAAATTATAAACTGTGATCTGAGGTTATCTACCATTTTATATTTTATTGATCATTTGTTCCTAAGGACGGACGGAGCTTGCCGAGCTTTCCACGTCCTCCATTTCCGGGCATCTTCGGTTTGCCTGCAAATTCCTTTTCACCGAAAGCAGATTGTACCTTTTCTTTGATCTCTGCCTTTTCTTCCTCGGTCAAGCCGTCAAGTTTTTCCTTGATATCCTCGATATCCTTGTCGGGCGTGAAGTTTTCGGGAAGAGCGGGCATTTTATCCTTCATACCGCCAAACTTCTTGCCGGCAAATTTACCGGGCTTGAATTTTGACAGATCAATCTCTCCGTCAAACTCGGGAAGCTCTCCGTCAGCCACTTTTTCAGCCCAAGCCTCCTTGAAGCTTTCAAGCTTTTCGGCTTTTTCTTCATCGGTCAGCTCGAATTTTTCACGCCATTCGGCAGCGCGCTCACCGTCAAAGCGGAATGCTCCAACGAAGCCGTCTGCCTTTTGGCAAATAGCGGGGCGTTCAATTTCCCTCGCGACATTGGCATTCTCTCCATTGAAGGCGTGAGCTATGCCCGCGGGAGCTGAGAACGACATAAGTGCCGCAAGTCCAAGTGCTAAAAGTTTCATCGTGTTCCTCCTGTTCTATTTTTTGATGCTATGCGTTCGGCTTTAAGCAAAGTATAGCATCGGGATTTCATATTTTTGTTATGGATTTCGAGAAAGACAAAAAAGTCAGCAGTTTTTTTCTGCTGACTTTTGGGTATTATTCTGTCACGGCAAGCGCGATGTGCGCCGAAACGCCGTCGGCTTCATTTTGTATCTGATAGGTGCCGCCGTGCTTTTCCATCACGGTCTTGACGATATACAAGCCAAGACCGATGTTTTTCTTGCCTTTGCCCGCATCGGTTCTTGACTTATCCGCACGGTAAAAGGCATCCCACAGATGCTCCATATCCTCCTGCGCGATAGGCTTTCCTTGATTGTAAACGCCGATCTCTGCCATATTGCCTGCGCGACGCAAGGAGAAGCGGATGCGTCCACCCTCTGCCGTATGTTGAATGGCGTTGTTCAGAAGATTGCTGATGGCGCGTTCAAGGTATTTGGTGTCCCCAAGAACTTTTATAGACTCTTCTATGGCTATTTCGGCATCAAATCCCGAAAGCAGAGGCGCGTACTGACGAGCAACCTCGCGGCAAAGCTCGGAGAGGTCGATGGGTTCAAGGTTCATCTGAATAAATCCGCTGTCGATCGAAGATATTTCAAGCATTTCGGACACCATTGTGCTGAGCTTGTCGGTTTCTTCGAGGATGGTGTCACAATAATACTCCTTGTCGATGCCGTCTACGTTGTTTTTGAGATTTTCCGAGTAAAGCTGTAGGAGAGAGAGCGGCGTTTTCATTTCGTGGGATACGCCTGCAATAAATTCACGGCGCATCATTTCGATCTGCTTGCGATAGTCGATGTCCTTTTTCAGAGCTTCGTTGGCAAGGCTCAGCTCGGTCATACTCTCGCCCAATTGCCGTGACATTTGGTTGACGCTTTTTGCAAGGCTTGCGATCTCAACGGTTGAGCTATCCTCATCGGCAACGTAGGAGAAGTCCAGCGTAGCGATCTTTTGGGAAACCGCCTCGATCTCGGTGATCGGCTCGGTGATGTTTTTGGAAACAAGCGCCGCGATGAGTATTCCAACGATCAGCACAGCCAAAGAAATGTAGATGTTTGCCTCGGTGAACACCGACACGCTATTTTCAATAGAATCCACCTTCAAGGTAAGCAACACCAAGACCTCGCGACCTTCGTACTCAAACTTACCGCCAAGGCGCAGCTGCTCCCCCTCGCCCTGCATAGCAGGCATGGGAGATTCTACAAGCGTGACCTTGGGTTCGGTGGAGAATTCTATATTCTGAAACAGCTTGTTATTGGGGAAATTCGGTACATTCTGGGCGGTATGGCTCGACATGGGTGTCCAAACCGAATAGCCGGAGGAGTACACCACCTTTCCTTCGTCCGATATCATGGTCTTGATGCCGTAGGTGTCCTGCAACCGCTCGCCGATCTCGTTGACGGCTGTGAGGTCGGAGGAATAGTCCTCAGCGATCTCGTCATATGCCTCGGTGATGATGTCCTTCTGCTGCCCTATAAAGAAGCTCTTGGAGAAGAACAGATTGAACACGACCTGACCCACAAGGGATAATAGAACCAAGGAGCAGATAGTGATCAGTATCTTGTATCGTATTTTTATTTTCATATCAAACCTCAAATTGATATCCTACGCAATGGACGGTCTTGATGTAGTCGGCGCACGCCCCGAGCTTGTTGCGAAGCTGACGGATGTGCGTGTCGACCGTGCGGTAGCCTCCCTCAAAATCGTAGCCCCATACGTTGTTGAGAAGCTGTTCTCTTGAAAAGGTGAGAGAACGGTTGACGATGAGATAATACAGAAGATCGTATTCTCGGCGTGTCAGATCAAGTTCCTTGCCCGAAAGATAGACCGTTCTCGTCATAGCGTTGACCGTAAGCTCGCCTGCCACGATGTCCTTTTGCGCATCCTTGCCGAAGCGGCGAAGCACCGCCTCCACCCTCGCCATTAGAAGCGACGGAGAGAAGGGCTTGGTGATATAATCGTCAGCCCCCGAGGAAAAGCCCGAAAGCTGATCGTATTCCTCGCCCTTGGCGGTGAGCAAGATCACGGGGATCAGCGAGGAGGCTTCACGTATCTCCTTGAGCGTCGTCAATCCGTCCTGCTCGGGCATCATCACGTCAAGGAGAATGATGTCAATTTCGTTTGTGTGAGAGCAGAACACGTCAAAGGCTTCGATGCCGTTCTTTGCCTCCAGCACGCAAAATCCGTTTGCTCTGAAAAAATCACGCAGAGCGCGAACCATCTTCGGCTCGTCATCTGCTATTAAAATACAGCGTTTGTTATCGATCATAAAATCACCTCTTTCCATCCATTATACAGCATTTTTGTTATGGAATTGTGATGTAATTTGTAAAATGGGGATTTTCGTTTGGCTTATTTTTTCAATTTTAAACTTAAGGCTGACGGTTTTTCCGTCAGCCTTGGCTCTTATCATCATTCAGACAAATTGGAATTTGACAGTATTACAACTGCTTTATCTCATTGGCAATCATAGGCACAGTTTTTGCGTTTGTATCAATTTTAATGGTATTGAGTGCTTGATACATCGGTATTCTTGCTATGCTTCTCTCAATTACATCTTCAGAACGAATACCTCTTTTTACATCCATTGATAATCTTTCACACAGAGTCTTTTCATCCGCTACAAGCGAGACGCATTTTACCTCACAGTTCTGTGTATCCAGCTTTTCAAGTATGGAATCGATAATACTCTGCTCATGCATCACCCAACAAAAAATAATATTATCGTATGCAGAACATTTCAGAAAATTATTGAGTAAGTAACAAATATTATTCGTCACCATTGCTTTTGTTTCATCGTTTACTTGGAACGGACTTGCATCCCAACACCAATCTCCGTCAAGAAATACGCTATTCTGTAAATCTCGTTTTAACTGTTGGCACACGGTTGTTTTGCCCACTCCCATTGTGCCGCCAATCATGAATAATGTTTTCATCATTCACACCCTCTTCAAATTCAAGTGTATCCATCAGTTGCATTATATCGTAAAACACTCGGAATGTAAATAGACCGGCGCGGTTTTTTACAAATCCTATATATGCAGTACCGTCAGCCTGCTTAAAGAAAAACCGCACCCCAAAAGTCAGTAACCTTGAGGGTGCGATATTTCACTTGTTTTTATTCTCCGTAGTACGCATCAAGAACGTCGGATACAGTCTTGGACCACACGATCAGATTCTCCGGCCGCCACGAAACCGTACTGATGTCCTTCAGCACAAATTCGGCAGGGCAGCCGTATTTGATACAAAGCTTTACAGAGTGTTCGATCTCGCGGCGGACTACCTCGGGATCCGTTGACATGGCAACGTTGGCAGGATTTGGCTTTGCGGCGTATACGTATTTGCCGCCCAGCCGTTCCGCCATCACTTCCCGATTTGCCCAGGGCGAAACGCCCACCTTACGCAAATTCGGAATTTCAAAAATAATGTCCAGCTTCCGATCCAAAGGCTCGCAGCAGCCGTAATACGTATATGCAAAACGGTCAGCGATCTGCAGCGCGTAGTTTATATCGAATTCCTTTTGCATCTCGGGAGAAACCTCCGAGAAGCCTTGCGCCATAGTGCGATACCAGCTTGCTTTCCA
>JAZNOD010000139.1:0-3145 GCA_045580585.1 Eubacteriales bacterium | reverse complement strand
GGCACGGGCAGTCTTGAAGAAAAGCTCAAAGAGAACGCCCCGAGTTGCGTGCGTTTTTGCGGTTTTGCCGACGATATCGCGCCATATATGGCGCTGTGTCAGGCGAATGTCAACGCCTCGCGCGGTACGGAAACGTCGAACCTTGCCATTATCGAGGGAATGAGCGTGGGCGTAGTACCCGTGGTGTCGGATTACGGCTCAAATCCTGTACTTGCAAAGGATTGCGGACTTGTGTTTGAGGTGGGAAACGCCGCGTCTCTTGCCTATGCTCTGTTGCGTTTAAAAAACGAGCAAGACCTTGCCGCCGCGCTCTCCGAGGCGGCACGAGATGCGTTTTCGCACGAATACTCGGCGGAGAGATTCGCGCGGCAAATTGACAAAGTGTATGAAAACGCTTTGCGTTTTCATAAGTGCAAAGTGCAAAGTGCAAAGTGCAAAGTGCAAAGTTAAGGAAAAAAGTGGTTGAAGCCTCGGTTTCAACCACTTTTTGTTTTTATATAACGCTTTTTGCGATAGCAAAAAGCTACCTTAACATTTCGCGCAGCGAAATATTTCACATTTGCCGTAAGGCAAACATTTCACACGGCAAAGCCGTATTTCACCCGACGAAATCGGATTTCACGTAAAACGCCATCGGCGTTTTATCACTTCTCGGTGTCGAGGTACTTCCAATAGCTCTTCATATAGTCGATGCCTGACCAGAGGGTGAAGAAGGTCATGAGCACGGTGGTAATGATACCGAGAACGCGCCAGCCCTCAAGAGACGCGAATAGCGCAACGTCCGAGAAAGCAAGTGAGAGGAGCTTGAAAAGCACGGGCTCAAGCAGGATCGTACAGATGCAAACTATCTGCGTAACCGTCTTAATTTTTCCAAGCCAGCTTGCCGCAACGACAAGACCTGCGTTCTTGCTTGCAACAAGTCTTATCGAGGTCACCGCGAACTCGCGGAAGATAACGATGAGAAGTCCCCAGAAGAACCACGCGCGGATATCGTCACAGCGATAGAAAAGCGCAAGCATAGTACCGATAACCATAAATTTGTCAGCAAGGGGGTCGATAAATTTACCGAAATCGGTGATAAGACCGTATTTTCTTGCAATCTTACCGTCAAGCATATCGGTGATAGCGGTGAATATAAATACCACGGCGGCGATAACGCTCGAAACGTAAGGATCAACCCAAGACGCAGGCAGAAGAACCGCGAAAATACAGATCGGTACAAGGCACAGGCGAAGTATCGACAATTTGTTGGGAAGATTCATTTTACTCATTATTAAATACCTCTCATTCTACAACGGCAACGCCGAAAAGATCGTAATCAAGCACTTCCTTGATCTCAACATATAGTGTGCTTCCGCCACTTATGCGGTACGGTGCGCTGAAATACACCTTGCCGTCTATCTCGGGGGCGTCGGCATCGCTCCTGCCGAAATGTGTTTTGGAGACTGTGTCGTAATCCTCAACAAGCACGCGGATACGCTTGCCGACCATAGCCTCGTTCTTTTCCGCGCTTATGCCGAGCTGTGCCTGCATGATTATATCGGCTCTGTCCTGCTTTAATTGCTCGTCTATCTGATCGTCAAAATCGTACGCGGGTGTTCCCTCCTCGCGCGAGTACGGGAATACTCCGAGGCGGTCAAAGCGCATCTCCTTAACGAACTCACAAAGCTCAACAAAGTCCTCTTCCGTTTCCCCCGGGAAGCCTGTAATAAAGGTCGTACGGATCGTGATATCGGGGATTTCACGGCGAAGCTTGCTCAAAACGCTGCGTATCATCGCGCTGTCGCCGTGGCGGTTCATAGCCGTGAGCATTCTGTCCGAGATATGCTGAAGCGGCATATCAATGTACTTTATTACTCGGTCATTATCCCTTATCTGTGCTATCAGCTCGTCGGTGACCTTGTCGGGATAGCAGTAAAGCAGACGGAAACGCACGCTCTCGGTCGCGTCCGTCAGGGCGCGAAGAAGCGGAGCGAGGCTGTACTTGCCGTAAAGGTCGACTCCATAGCGCGTGACGTCCTGCGCAATGATATTTATCTCGACAGCGCCGAGAGCCTCAAGGTTTTTCGCCTCCGCGACAAGCTCCTCCATCGGACGGCTGCGGAATTTTCCGCGAATGTACGGAATAGCGCAATACGCGCAACGGTTATCGCAACCCTCGGCTATTTTGAGATAAGTCCAGAAAAGCGGAGTGGTCAGCACGCGGTCACCGCCGAGTGCCACCTCGTCAGCACTTTTGAACGAGGCGTATCCGCGCTCGCCGCGCTCAATAGAGCGAACCGCGTCCACGATATCGTGGATAGAGCCGACACCGAGGACGGCATCGATCTCGGGCATTTCCTCCATGACCGTCTCCCGATATCGCTCGGTGAGACAGCCCGTTACGATGATGCCGCGAAGCCCATTATTTTCCTTGAGCCACGCAATATCAAGTATATTGTCGATAGCTTCCTTTTTTGCCGACTCGATAAAGGCGCAGGTGTTGATAACCACAACGTCCGCCTCCGTCTCGTCGGGGGTGATCTCGTAGCCCGCCTCCATCAGCTCATGGAGCATTACCTCGGTATCAAGCTGATTTTTCGGGCATCCGAGAGAAACAAATCCTATTTTCATCTTACTTCCTTACAAATTAACAAATCCGAGCTTCCGGCGCACCTTGGAAAGAGTCTTGCGGGCGTAGTACGCCGCCTCGTCCGCGCCGTTTTTCATAACAGATTCAAGATATGCCTTGTCAGCGAGCAAACGGCGGTATTCCTCCTGCACGGGTGCAAGCCTTTCCGCGCACGCCTGACCGACGGCGATCTTGAAGTCACCGTAGCCCACACCGTCAAACTCGCGCTCGATCTCCTCTACGCTCTTTCCCGTGAAGCAGGAATAGATCGTGATAAGGTTCGTAACTCCGGGCTTGTCGTCGGCTACTCGTATCTCGCTGCCCGAATCGGTAACGGCACGCTTGAATTTACGGATTATCGCATCCTTATCGTCAAGAATGCGCACTACGGCATTCTCGTTCTCGTCCGACTTACTCATTTTCTTCGTCGGCTCGGCAAGGGACATTATCCTTGCACCCGACTTTGCAACGATGGGTTCGGGCATAGTAAAGGTATCGGGATACAGCTGATTGAAGCGGTCAACAATGTCGCGC
>JAZNOD010000138.1:0-2891 GCA_045580585.1 Eubacteriales bacterium | reverse complement strand
TTATATCGAAGATGAGGTCTCCGAGTCCGCGGTTTTCAACGATCTTTCGAATGCTGTCCATGACTTTGTTTTCGTAACCGGAATACGTATGCACCACATACCAGCGTATTCCAACGTTCATATCATTGATATCGCTCATTTTACCTGTCAGCTTTTCTGACCTTATCGATTAAAACAGACCTGCAAGTGCGCTGATCGACTTAGCAAAAATGAAATCGAGCAGACCGATAGCAGCGGCTGTGGCAACGACTATTATGATAACGAGAACGGTATTGCGCTTAACGTCGCGCCAGGGCGACCAGGTTACGTTTTTGAGCTCGCTCTTTATCTCGCGGCACTTCTTGTTCATCCAAATGCGGAAGCGGGGCACTGCGAAGTAAACAACCACAAGAACGATTGCTGCAAGACCAACGATGGAGAGGGTTATGATAAGGTCCCAGTTAAGACCGCCTTCTTCATCGGAAGCACCCGCTGTCGTAGAGGGTGCGGTTGTAGCGGCAGCGGTAGTGCTTGCCGCGGTAGTTTCAGGTGCTGCGGTGGTTTCAGGTGCTACGGTCGTAGCAGGTGCAGCAGTAGTAGTGCTTGCATCGCTTGCGTAAATCGCGGTGGTAAGGAGCGTGAGCATCAGCGCAACTGCCATAATGACAGTGAATAGCTTTGAAGATTTAACTGATGTCATAATACCCTCCATCACTTTGTTTCTCTGTGAACAGTGTGCTTGCGGCAGAACTTGCAGTACTTGCTCAGCTCAAGTCTGTCGGGCGTGTTCTTTTTGTTCTTTTTTGTGTCGTAGTTTCTCTGCTTGCATTCGGTGCAGGCGAGAGTGACCTTGACTCTTTGTTCATTTGCCATTAGTGGTACCTCCTGTTTTTAGTTATTTGGCGGATTCCGCCGACGTACCTCCCTCAAAGCCATTGGGCGGCGACTGTGGTGTTATCGCCGTTTTTTCGCAAAAAGCGCGCGAAAAAAAGCCCTCCCAGCAGAGGTAGAAATATTATACAATGTAAAAGGGGGCTTGTCAATACTTTTTTTCGAAAAAAATTAAAATCCACCCATTTTTTGCACGATATCTGAAAAAGCCGTATATTTTTCCTCAATTTGCGCAGAATACTCACAGATAGCCGCGCACGCGGCAAAGGAAAGGTTAAATAAGGAATGAAAATGAAAAAAACATCATATTCTACTGCTATTGCTGTTGTTTTACTTGCGGCGCTGACCTTCAGCGCGACTCTGCTTGCCTTGTCGCTTACAGCTTTTGCGACGCATGACGGCGGCGTTATCGGTGACATTACGGGCGCCGTTGAGAGTGTTGCGGACGGCGTGACGGGAGCGATCGATGACGTAATTGACCAAACGCACGGCGGCGCGGGACACGTTGGCGAGGATGACGGCGACCGCGACGGAGACGGTGTGGTGGAGGGTGCGCGCACCGACGCGACCACTGCCCCCGCTACCACGCCTGCGACCAGCGCGGAGGCTACCGCGGGCGACACGGCAACGGCGGACGGCGAGGGCGGCTCAATGGGAATCGTTGCCGCCGTTATCGCCGTGGTAGTCGTAGTGACGGTAATACTTGTCGTCGTTGCGGTAATGCCAAAGAAAAGATAAGACGTAGGCGGAGCGCATTTGATCAAAAACGGTCTGACGGATTTATCCGTCAGACCGTTTTTGGGTTAAGCTTAGTCTATGCTCTTATCAATATTGAATCTTGTTATTTTCTTTGAGGTGTTCTTTACAAATTCTTCTTTTCTTATCTTGACAAGACCGACCTTCTTGTACGGAGCCATGCGGGTATTTGCCTCGCGCACGTGGTTATTGAAATAGTCCTCGATATCGCGCTCGGAGCAAACTCCGTCGCCGTCGAGCTGTTCATAGTTGGGGTATATTTCCGCAACGATGACCTCTTTTTCGGGGTTTTTGCGGCTTTCGCCCGCATAAACGACGACTTCCGAAACGCCGCGTATCCTCGATATCTCGCACTCTATCTCCTCGGGGTAGACGTTTTTGCCGTTGGAGAAGATGATTAGGTTCTTTTTGCGTCCCGTGATGTACAGCCAGCCGTCCTCGTCGAGCTTGCCGAGGTCGCCCGTGTGGAAAAATCCGTCGCTGTCAAAAACCGCAGCCGTGGCCTCGGGGTCTTTGTAGTAACCGAGCATTACGTTCGGGCCCTTGACGCAAATTTCGCCCTCGCCGTCCTCGTTGGGGGAGTCTATCTTCACCTGCTCGGTGATGATGGGCGTACCGACGCTTCCGTTCTTTTGCCACTCGTTGCGGTTGCAGGAGATGAGGGGAGCGCACTCCGAAATTCCGTAGCCGTTGAGAATGGTGATACCGACGGCATCGAAAAAGTCTATAATGTCCTGATTGAGAGCCGCGCCGCCGCAAATTATCATTTCAAGGTGACCGCCGAAGGTGTCGGTGACCTGTCCGAACAGCTTTTTGCGCATATCCACGCCAATTTTACGCAGAATGCCGCTTATCTTCATACCTTTTTTCAGCTTTGCCGCGGCACCGCTTTTTTCTGCGGTCGCCCAGATACGGCGGTACAAGGTCTCGACGAAAAGCGGAACGAGAACGAGGTGCGTGGGCTTTTGCTCCTGAAGCTCGCGCAACAGGTATTTGATGCCTGATGTGAGGTAAAATTCACATCCGAGCGCAAAATGTCCCACGAAAATAATGGTGGAGCAGAACGTATGGTGGGGCGGAAGTACGCAAAGAGTGCGTGAATAGTCCGATTTTGTGGAATATATGGAGAAATTATACATTCCCTGCGTCATATCCTGACCGATATTGGTCTGGGAAAGCATAACGCCCTTGCCCTTTCCCGTCGTTCCCGAGGTGAAAACGATGGAAGCGAGGTCATCGGGATCAAGCTCGTTGTCGTAATAGGA
>JAZNOD010000137.1:0-9592 GCA_045580585.1 Eubacteriales bacterium | reverse complement strand
ACCGATTATCCTCTCTACGATGCGGTGAAGGACGGAAAACTCTCGATCCTCCTTGTTGGTGGTGGTAATATCGGTCTTGAAATTCTCCGCACGCTGACGATGTGCTCCTGCCTCGGTGACGATGTGCGAGTGGATATCAACATCATCGATCTTAACGGTGAAAAAGCAAAGGATACCTTTGAAAAGACCTCACCCGCCCTTGCGGAGAAGTGGAATATCAAGTTTCACAGCGCCGACATCAAGACTTCGAATTTCACCGAGGTACTGAACGGTATCGAACCTACATATATCGTTGTTTCCCTCGGCAGCGAAACGCTGAATATGGAAACGGCACTTTATATTCGTCGAAAATACGGCATTGAAAATGGTCTGCCCCTTATCCATGCCCTTGTCGATCACAAGAGCATCGATGAACAGATTACGCCAAACCTCTGCGTTTCGGATTGGAAATATAACCCCGAGAATCGCAAATTTGAAAGCACGCCGATCTGTTCCTTTGAGATCAAGACTTTCGGCAGCTACGAGGATACTTACAAGGGACTGCGTATCGGAGCGTCTTACCGTGATTGCCTTGCCGTTGCAGTGAACGCCGCCAACCGTGGCATTACGGAGGTAGATAGCGTGAATAACGCCGAAGCACTCACCGATCTATACAATCAGGTTTGCTTTTACAAAGATTATTCCGATGCGTTTGCGGTATCGATCCCGTATAAGCTGTGGCTCCTTGGCTTAGAGCTTGTAGAGGATGGCAAGGACGATGTTTCAGCTTTGGAAAGTGCTCTTGAAATATGCGCAGACAAACTCCGCAAGCACGAAAACAAACGTTACGAAGCTTTCATGCGCGGCAAGGGCTGGACGCAGATGATGCCCGACGAGGTCGTGGACGGTAGAATGAGCAACAAGCTTCAGAAGAAGCACGCAAGGCTCGATACACAGTACACCGAGGTGCTGGAGAAGATGACAGGACGGGACTTTGCGAAAGAGGACGTTCGATCCATCATGAACCTTCCCGCTATTATTCGCCTTGCGAATGATCTTTACGGTAAAAAATACTCGGTGAGGAAAAATACGATTGAATCGTGAGACGCTTTATTAAAACCATGGCAAAAAGGAGAAACCTATGAAACCGGAAATTGCTTTGAAAATTGATTACGATAGATTCAAAGAGTACACGCGAGAACAGATCGAAACGATTCGTGATGAGTGGATCACCGCTTACCGTGAAATTGCGGAAAGCGATTCCACTAAAAAGGAGTTATGCGATTCTCTTACCGACCGTATCAACCGTGCTGCTGAGTTGTTCATCCGCCGTCATATAGAACCTGTAAAATCCGATGCTATAAGTCACGATGACTATTATTACGAGTGGCTGGACGAGGTTAAAAAGGAAGAAGACGACAGTCTTGACGGGGATTTTCCCTTGGGAAATGAAGCGGATATGAAGCTCGCGTCCTCCTTCTTTTCAATCAAAGAGCTTGCCTTGTTACAAACAGGACTCGCCGAGCAGATTGACCCCGAACCGGTTGAACCCGATTGGGGTTTCGGAAAAGCAAAAACGGAGAAAAATTATGCGCGAAAGGGCTTTTTGGCAGAATTAAAAGGACTCTGCAAGGAGGCGGCGGAGTATTATTCCGAGCATTGCGACCACAGCAGATACCCTGATGATTTCGTACGCATGCGACTTGAGGCTATTAAAGATAAATTGGCTTTTGAAAGCAACTCCAAATTACTGCTTGAACGGGCTGCCGAATACAAAGAAAAAGAAACAAGTATTCGTTTTCTCCGACTTGAATTCCATTCATACGGATTTATACACAGAGTGGCAGAAACCGAGGAAGAAAAAGCAATTGTGAGAAAATGCGGAGAGCAAATTTTAGACTGCTACCAAAGAGAGCTTGAAAGAAATTATAAAAGAATCGAAGCGTACAAAAAGCACGGTGTCACGGATTTTTCTGCCGTTGATTCTTGGACTCTTACTTTCGATGAAAACGGCAATTTTGTCAGAGTATCCGTTGCTGGCATTGATGAAAACGGAATGCCGATCTATAGCGGTAATTGCACAGCAGTCGACGCTTCTTTTGATAAATCATTGATAATGGCCAGCCGTGACGCGCTGAAGGAAAAATTAAAGGAACTTGAGCTGACTCCTGCCGAACAAAAAGTATGGTTTGATGATAACCCTGATCTATATGAATTGCAAGCTGCAGCGCAAAGATTAAAGCAAAGAGGACCTCTTTACGGTAATGGCAATCCCACACCGAATCACGATCTGAGTGGTTTGGTTGGAGGACAGCTTGATGCGGCGGCGTGGCAAAACTATGCTATTGAAAATGGACTTGCTCGCCCCTATATAAACTATGACGATACGCTTGATATACTGCTCGATAGACTTCAGAAGTTCATCGAACTTTACGAAAAAGCATTGAGCATCGTTTGACAGTTCATAAAAAGGAGGCGTCGAAAATGAAATTAAAGTGTCCCTATTGCGGATCGTACCGCACGGGGTCGGTTGGCGGCGAAAACGGAAATCCATTTGACCGACGCCCCGAAAAAACAGTATGCCGAGATTGCGGCAGAACCGTTAGTGCGGGAGTGGGAGTCGAAGATCTGCTGAAACATTCTGATTTATCAAACAGGAGAAAGAATATGGATAAACCTTGTATAACAATTATTCGAATGTACGAAACCTTCGGCGGCTCGGGTAAATCCGCCTATCGTACCGATATCAGAAAAGGCAAAATTCCCTATACCGAGATGGAAAAGCTGTATGCGGAAGCTCCCTCGGACAGTAGCTTTGAGATCGTTGACGTAACCGATGACACGGTTTCCTTCGTTGTTGACGGTTCTTATCTTGACAGCGGAAATGACGAAATTCATACTTTACCGCTCCGAAACGGCGTTGCCATCTTCAAGATAGTCGAAGAACGCAGAGACGAAATTGAGGGCGATTCCTTTACCTATGAGGTCAGTCATATCATGAAGGTATGCACGGCAAGACGAATATTGAACGTCTACGCCAAGGTTACAAAACAAACCGAAAACGGTGAGAAAAGCGAGCTAATCTATAAAATGCTTCCGTATGCTCCCGGCGGATATGATCTCGGTGATGAGTATCCTTTCTCCAAAAACGTATATACCGGTCCCGACACGGGATACTCCTTCAGATGGTTATACGTTGACGATGATATGCGTATTCGCTATCTTGACGAGGACTACCGTCCTGCTATAAATGCAGAAAAAGGACTCGGGTTTGTTCGTAAGTTTGGAAACGAAACCATCACGATTAACGTCAAAGAAGAGCCTTGGTCTCCGGTTCTTGGTGATTTTATTTAAGGAGGATTCTGCAATGGATATTATTTGGGCAATCAGAGAGCTCTGCAAAGGTGATAAGGGCTTTGAAAATATGTTTGATAAGAAAAAAAGCGGCGGTAAGCTCGCCAAACTCACAGACGATGTCCGTGATGCCGAACTGTTTGAAGCTCTGCTCTATGGCAAGGCAAGAAGTGCGCTCATTGAAATGATCAATGATGCGTACAACTATAAAGAATATGCTGTGAAGGCTCACAAACTTCTCGTAAAGGAAGGATTAAGCGCAGCCGATGCCAAGAAAGCGCTTGAGATCTTCTTTGAAGCGTTTGGATTTCCGGATTACAGACACATTGATAAGTCAAGAATTGGAATGACCATTACAGAGGACGGAAATTTCAAAACCGAGTATATGGGCGAGACCAGAGAAGGCAAGGAACACGGCGTTGGAGTAAGAACTTGCTACCATAACGAAAAATGGTGCCACTACGATGAGTGCGTTTGGATCGACGGCGTGATGAACGGATATTTAAGTGCCAAAGACCTTGAGTTTTCTGCGTTTGAGGTGCAAAAGATCGGCTTTGTCGTGGACGATCATGAGGTCGGCAAAACCAAATGTTTCTCAGGCGAAGATGAATATTATGACGATGGACTCAAATTTAACGTTAAATAAAAAAGTAAAATGTCCGAAATGCGGAAGTGAAAATGTTGTTTGCTTGGATGGCAGCGGTGCTATTTCCAAGTACGGTGACAACGTAATGATCGACATAGCCCCCGATATGTGGTTTTGTCAAGATTGCAAGGAGAGCTTTCGCATCGAAAATATAGAATGATTCGAAAGAGCGGAACGCAAGAAAGAGGATGACTGATTATGAAACTGAAAGTTAAAAGATATAGCGATATGGGCGCGCGGAGACCTTCATCTGGTATTTTCGGTGAGATTGTTGAGATTGAGCCCAAAGTGGGTGAATACGATACCGTGGAGATGTTCGGTATTTTCCACGCATTTCGCAGCTTTCGGATTCTATCGGTGGAAGAGAACGGCGTTACGATATCGGCGGTTTCTCAAGTTAACGGAGTGGTGACGGAGCATGAGCCGCAATGGCTGCGAAAAGGCGGTTTCATTGGCTTTGAGGATAGCTGTCGCTGTACAAGTGATGACGGACCGTCATGGGAAGCGACCGACGACTTGAACTTTGAGTTAATCGAATAGGAGGTGATGCGTATGGGAAAGGCAATAAAGATTACGGCAAAAAAATCTCCCGAGGGTTACGACCTCGGAGCAAGTAAGTTCTTCGGAACACCCACCGTTCCGCTGTCGTGGGACGGAGATTTCTACGATGATGAAATTTTCTTCTGTCAGATCAAGTTATCCGACATAGCACATCTTGACACGGAAAACAGACTGCCACATGCAGGGTATCTCTATATTTTCCTACACACCGAGGATGGAAAATATCATCTCGGCGCGGACGTGCGGTATTACGACGGTGAGCCCGAGCTTGCCATCGACGATTTCAACGCCGCCGTGGAAGACTACGAGAGATACACCCAGGCATACTTAATGGAATTTTCCGAAGCAGACGAGGATGAGATCTGCACCAAGCTCTTCGGACTGCCGAGTGATTGGAACTACGTGGATGAGCCGCCAAAGCTCCTTATGCAGTATGATCCTCTCGACAACGAGATGGATTTCCTTGACACGCTTGACGGATTTGTATATCTCTTTTTTGGGAAAGATGAAAGAGATTTTAGCCAAATAACATTACAGGAGGAATACACCTAATGAAAAGATTTATGAAATTAACGGCACTGCTGCTCTGCATGGCGATGCTCACGTCAACCCTTGCAGCATGCGGACTTTTTGCTGGTGATGACACGCCGGAGGATGTGTTTGATCCCCCGTATCTTGAGAATTACTACGTCAATAAGCACAATCCCGTTTGTGTGACAGGCGGAATTGAAGTGTACAAGTATGAAAAAGCCGCTGATACTTTATGGATGGGCGGTCACGCTTATCATGGCGGATTTGTGTTCCGCGCACAGCAGACCGGCGACGAAAATGCCCAGGTCGACCTGCCTCTTGACGGACTTTATGAGAATATCAGCTTTGTAATCGGCGGCCAATGCGGAAAAATTGAGATGAAAACCGACAAGGACGGCAAGGAAGTTCCGGTATATAGCAGCTCGTATGCCTGCTCTCCGCCCACTCTGCCTGGACAGGCAAAGGAAGTTAAGGTCGGCCTTCAATTCTGGGCAGATGATAAAATGGTTGATGAAGTTCTGTTCTCCAACTATCAGGTTCCGGTCAGATATACATACAATGTTTCGGGCGCACAGAAATTCACCTTTAAGATGGTAATGGGCGGCAGAGAATTGTCTCCCAATGGTGTTCCCGTGCTGGAGCTGACTGTCTGGGAAGGCGAAGCTCACGAAACAGGACACGTTACCGCACCTGCCGGCAGCGAACCCGTACAGCTTATCAAGGATCTTAAGCCCTATTTGATTCCCGGCACTTCGGGTGCGGTGTATTATCCCAATATCAGCGAAGAATCCGAAGGCAGAAACTACATCAATATGAGCGGCACCAAATATGAGAACGTCATTGCGACTTACGTTTCGATGGGAGTAGTTACCGATGACGAGGAAGATATCTATTTCAACCTTGAGGGTAAATACAACTATCTGACCTTTACCGCAGGAGCAGCAGACAGAACCACCACCCATGACGAGGGATCTGCATGGCTGACGGTCTATGCCGATGGCAAAGTCATTCACGAGGAAAAGTATTCTACACACGAGTTGCCGAGAAATGTTACTCTTGACGTAACCGGCTGTCATCAGCTTAAATTCGGTTGGACGACCGACGAAGGAAATGAAAACTTCGGAAATGCAACAGGCTGTTTTTACGGCATCGCCGATGCTTACGTGGCAACTACCAAGGAAGCTATTGATAGCATAGCAGGTTCTTCACAGAATTTCCCCGACAGACCTGTCAAGATGATTTCGGAGCTTGGTGTGTTTGGCGTGCTCAGTAATATGCAAGACGATGCAGTTCTTGACGGCTCCACACAGTTCAAGACCTTCTCTATGGGCGGTATAAAGTACAACGAAGGTGTGATGCTGCACGCATCCCACAATGTGCTTTCCTCTAAGCCCGCTTACGCAGCTTTCAATCTCGGTGGAAAATATAACACCATATCCTTTGTTGCGGGACATATCTCCAATAGCAACGTTTACGAAAACGAGCAGATCGAGATCTATGCAGACGGAAAACTCATCAAAACCATCGACGTCAAGTGTACAATGCTTCCGCAAGAGTATGTTGTTGACGTTACGGGCTGTAAGCATCTTGAATTTGTTTCCGGTAAACTTACCAACCAACTTATGGAGCGTCCCGTAGTCGGTATTGCAAATCTTGTTGCATATCCCGAAGGATATGTGGAAACCGATCTGTTCCCCGAAAGAAAACCCGAGGACTTCGGTAAATCCTGTGACTTAATCGACACCTTCGGCTTCTACGACGTTTACAATTCTCATATCAGCACTCAGATCGGAGCAGTAGGCGTACAGGATGGCTACTACGACGGTACTACCAACAAAAACACCTTTACTGTAGGCGGCAAGACCTATAACAAGGGAATTTTGCTGAAAACCAATATCCATATGGAACTGGATATGGCAGGCGTTGGAGGCGCGGGCGTACTTGGCACCCACTTTTGGGGTGGTTGGGGGCTCACTGTAATTGCCCTTGCAGGCTCGGGTGAAGCACACGAATCCGCATTCGCCATGGCAAATATTAAAGACAGCGGATATACCTCGGTTACGTTCACCGTTGCAATGCAAAAGGACAACAGCAGTATGATCGTTCAGGACGAATCTACTCTGATGATCGGTGCGGATGACGAGTGCATGAAGGAAATCACTCTTTCCAAGAACATGGAGCCCACCACCTTTACCGTACCTCTTGGCGAGGATTGCGAAAGACTCATATTCTGGCTCAACTGCGGTCCCGAGGACAATGGTTCTCACACCTATGCGATTTACGATATTACGCTGAATAAATAATCCGGATGGCGTCCCGGGAAAGGAGAGTGACATATGGCAATACACAACTGTCGCCATTGCGGAGCAATTATTCCGTATGGTGACTCACGTATCTGTCCCAATTGTGCGCGAAAGCGAGAAGCAGAAAGACAATGGCGAGAGTCGGGCAAAGAAGTTCAACCAAATGCTATGGGAGCTGATCTGTTTAAGTTATTAGCCAAACCTCTCCTGAAGTTTCTTAAATTCTTTGGTGTATTTCTTGTCATCAGCGCTGTCATATGGGTAATCCTCTTCCTTGTTTTCGATGTGTATAAAATCGATTATACCGTTGTCGACGAATCCACCCGTACCGTGGAGGGATTTGAATCCTTTCTCTTGGACATGGACAACAACAGGGATGTTTGGGAAGTCCGGTATGAGAAAAAGAACGCCGGAATATTCAGTCGTTTGGCGTTCTGGGATAATGATTTCTGTACTATTCGTTACAACAAAGGCGAAAATGCCTCACACACTACCTTCGTTTTTGAGGGCGAGAATCTCGGTACAGGGTTGCCTGACGGTACATACGTCTTGACGAAAATTAAGGGTATCGATGTGCTGATTGACAAAAATAGCAAGCTCATCTATAAAGCAGACAGTGAGTTTTATAAAAACAATGCACCGGTTCTTGGGGAATTCACACACGATGCACTGATCGGCAAAATTCTTGAACAAGCTGAAGGTGGTGAACACGGCTTGGTCGATACGAATCCACCGACGGAAGCTATCTTTACAGAGAAGGTCGCCATCACCGCAAGGCTCGTGCGTAACAATCCGAATGTATTGATGGATCATGGATTTGAAGCGCGTTGTAATATCGGCGACAGTGATGAGTGGGAGGTTTATAAGTTTACCTATAACTACTCGGACGCTGTGCATGATTTGAACATTGCCGATTATACCTACGCAGAATAACATTAACAAAAAAAGGAGATTGATTACAATGAACAAGAAAGATTTAATCACAGCAATCGCCGAGGAATCCGGCATGACAAAGAAGGATGTGGCAACCGTAGTGGATGCAACCTTCAACAAGATCACCGCAGCTATGGTGGCCGGTGACAAGGTTCAGCTTATGGGCTTTGGTACATTTGAAACTCGCGAGCGTGGCGAACGCACCGGCAAGAATCCTCACACCGGTGAAACTGTTACCATCGCAGCTTGCAAGGCTCCTGCGTTTAAAGCGGGTAAAGCTCTCAAGGATGCTGTAAACAAGTAACGTACACCTGAAATAATCGTAAAATTACGATTACTGACGAAAATTTTTCAAAAATTCTCATAACACGATATAACACAGCACGTCCGGTAGTAATGTCGGACGTGCATTTTTGTCATAAAATGTTTCCAATTTAAAACGAAAAAAGTTGTTGCGTACCCCTGACTTTTTGACCTAAATCGATCATTACTTATATGGAGAGTAAAACACTCCACTTTGAAAGCCTTTTGCTCGATTAAGTTGTGTACAGAAGGAAGATGGGTACAAAATAACCGAAATTTTTGCAAAACTTTTTAAAAAATGCACTGAAAAGACACAAAACTGCTATGAAAACGACATAAAACGTAATGGTTACGGCAGATATTTAGCTCTAAACTCCTCTAAATCGATATAAACTCGAATAAATTGCTCCGGATGATTTGACAAGAGGATAATTTTAGGGTAAAATATAGTCAAACTGAATATTGTTCCCCGAGGTTGCTGTGTTTATACACACATTATACTTATTTGAGCGCAATTGATCGCTCACCCTCTTTATATCGCATAGTCGATACCATACATATACATAACGGGTTATGTCTTAATCTGACCAATTAGGGCTTTCTTGTTATGCGTATGTAAGGTATCGACTTTTTTGTTTTGCTTTTGTTACCTCTAAGAGGTTCAAAATATATTTTCCGTTGATACGCTGAAAATGGGTGTATGACGGGCATTTATGAAGGAGGAGTTCAAATGAAGGAAACACGTTTTCAAAAGGAATGTGAAGGGCAGTCCGAAAACGAAACATTGATCAAATGATTACCCGGAGTTTTGACCAAGGAGAATTCTATGAAGTTTTTTAGATTGCCCGCCTCCGGCAGAAATGGAGGCAATTACAAATAGGAGGAAAACAACTATGACAGTTAAAATCGCATTAAAGGTCGAAGAGGCCGCTGAATATACCGGCATCGGAAGAAATACGATGCGGGATCTCGTGAAAGCCAA
>JAZNOD010000136.1:0-18931 GCA_045580585.1 Eubacteriales bacterium | reverse complement strand
TGCTGAAGTGCCGGTGGTTAGTTGTACATTGGACCGTACCTTCCTTTCCTGTGTCTATATTATAGCACATATTTTCAGCCTTTGCAATACACAAATTATACAAAGTTTACAATTATTTTTTATTCAATAAGTAGAATTTGGCAAAAGTGCACAAGTTTCTCTTTACATTTGTTTTGATTTGTGATATAATGATAAATGGTGTGGTGCAAAAATCACTCGGCGGACGGAAAAACCGTCCGCCATACTTTTTTGTGACATAAAATCATTGACATTTATCTCTTTTTGGGGTAAAATAACTGTAATATCCCGAAAGGTAGAAAGTTTATGAAAAATATAATCAACAAATCAGGCTTTATTTGCGATATGGACGGAGTTATCTACCACGGCAACAAGATACTTGACGGTGTTGCCGAGTTCGTAAATTGGATGCTTGCCGAGGGAAAAAACTTTATTTTCCTTACCAACAGTCCCGAAAAAACTCCCCACGAGCTTAGCATGAAGCTCGAACGAATGGGACTTTCGGTATCCGCTGACCACTTTTACACCAGCGCAATGGCAACTGCAGAGTTTCTCCACTCGCAAGCGCCCGGCTGCACCGCGTACGTTATCGGTGAAGCGGCACTTTCAAAGGCACTCTATGACCGTAAAATATATATGAATGACGTAAATCCCGACTATGTCGTAGTCGGTGAAACGCGCACCTATAACTTTGAAAAAATAGAAAAAGCCATCGCCCTGATCAACGCGGGCGCAAAGCTCATCGGCGCAAACCCCGACACCGTCGGCGTGACCGAAACGGGGATAATGCCCGCAACGGGCTCGCTCGTCGCCCCCATCGAGATAGCGACGGGCAAAAAGGCGTACTTCGTGGGCAAGCCAAATCCCCTTATGATACGCCACGGTCAAAGACTGCTCGGCTGTACCTCGAAGGACACCGCCTTCATAGGTGACAGAATGGACACGGACATTATCGCGGGTATCGAGGCTAATATCGACACCGTGCTGGTCCTCAGCGGTGTTACGGCACGCGAGGATATAGGGCTTTTCCCCTACCGCCCCAAATACGTTATCGACGGCGTAGGCGAAATAGTAAAAGCCGCACTATGATACAAAAAAGAGCTGATATGGAAAAACTTCCGTATCAGCTCTTTTTCATTTTTGCGCGTCAATCCTCGTAGGTCTCATCGGAGGCGGACGTCAGCGTAGAAACTGCGCTCGACGAGAGATATTCGAGAGGATCTACCGCCTTGTCATTCACCATTACCTCAAAATGCAAATGCGGTTCATCAGCCAGCTCAAGAACCGCGCCGTCACCAACACAGCCAATGAGATCCCCTGCCTTTACCTTCGCGCCGACCTTAACACCCTCGGGGAGAGTGTCGGAGAGATTTTTATAAACGCTGACGGAATCCCCACTGTGTTCCACGGAAATACTCATACCCATAAGCGGATCATCAGTGATGCTCTTTATAACGCCGTCAGCCGCCGCGTACACAGGAGCTGCCTCACCCGTCACGATGTCAAGACCGAGATGCACGCGCCACTCGTTCAGAGTCGGTGAAAATACCTGAAGTGTGGGATCGTGCTTGTTGCCCAGAATACCGTCGTCAGTGGGGAGAATAAACGTGGGAATAGGCTCAATGACCTCAAGCGCATCGCCCGTACCCTCACCGTTTGCTCCCGCATCCTCAGTTGCCTCGGGCTGTGTCTGCTCGGGTGCGGGCGGACGTGTGGTGGGCGCATCGGTAAGGTTGGGGGAGCTTGTTTGTTCACCCTGTGTCACGTCTACCGTTGGCTTTTCCTGCTTTGCTCTATTGGATGCCGAGGTAGCGGCAACAGCTACGGCAAGTACGATAAGCAGAACTGCCACCGTTATATAAACGGTTCGATTTACGCGCTCAACGGAAGCATTCTCCTGCCGCCCCGACTTTCCGTCACCCGCGTTTTTGCCCCACATCTTTCGGGGCTTTTTAGGCTTGATCTTCATTCTAAGACTCCTTTTGTAATGTAGTTCTTCGGACAGCACACTGCCGATTTCAACTATATTTTTGCCATTTTCGGAGATTTTATTCAGATCCGCAAAAAAACACCGAGAATAATGAAAAAGCCTTGCACTTAAAGTGCTTTGTCTCATTGCTTTTCCGCTGTTTACATTTGCGCGGTGCGATTGTATAATGGTATTATAAATAAAGAAAAAATCACTTGGAGGAAATATGAGAATACGTTTTAGATTTTTATCATTTTCCCTCGCATTTATACTATCGCTCTCCTGCCTTGCGGCGTGCGACGGCGGCGAGAATACGCAGACCGCCCCCGACGTGACAACCTCAACCCCAGACGTGACAACCTCCCCCCCTCGTGACCACCGCCGCGCCGAACACGGGCGCTTTTTCGGGCATTTATTCTGCAGGACTTGCGTACAGCGTAAACGGTGACGGTGTTTCTTGCACCATCGTCGGCATCGGCACCTGCACGGACACCGAGCTCGTCATCGGCGGCAATATAGACGGCTACACCGTCACCGCCGTGGCAGATTGCGCCTTCAAAGGCAATCAAACGATAACGAAGGTGACTATCTCCGATACCGTCACCAAGATCGGCGCATCCGCGTTTTCAAGATGCACCTCGCTCAAAAGCGTCGTTATCGACAACGGCGTTACCACTGTCGGCGAGCAGGCGTTTATGGGATGCTCCGCGCTTTCAAGCGTTAGCATAGCGGCAAGCGTTACTGCCATCGGTGAGCGCGCGTTCTGTGCTTGCGACCGGCTGACGAGCATAAGCTTTGGGGGCACGAAGGCACAATGGGCGGCTATCGAAAAGGGAAAGGATTGGGACGGCGGAATCAACTCCTACACCGTATATTGCACGGACGGAAACGTAAGTAAGTAAAACGCCGTTGGCGTTTTACTTGAAGTTGCGGCACTGACGCAAATCAAAACAAAATCGGTCAAAGCTGTGGCTTTGACCGATTTTGTTTTATTGAATTATTGTCAACTTGAAAATTTCTGCGCTATCGCGTAAATTTACCAAGGCTTTGTGCTTCTCTTCCCCCTTATTACTCCGTCGGAAAATCGAGTTGCCGTCAAAGGCTTTTGAGATATTTTATGCTCGCCTCAGCACATTCAAGCGGTGTGTATCCGGGTGTTGGATCGTCTTGCTCAACAACGAACCACTCCGTGCCCGATTCCTCTGACGCCTTGACGATGGCGGGGATATCAACGATTCCACGCCCCAAAGGTCGATACTCACGCCCCTTCGGACTCGGCGGCTCCGCATGGCTGGCACGAGAAATTATACTGTAATATTCCTCAGTCTTTTCTCCATAGTAGTCCTTCAGATGCACTATCGGCACACGTCCCGCATAATTGCGTATACGGCGCACGGGATCATCGCCCGCGGCATCCACCCACGCAACGTCAAACTCGGTGGCGATATCGGGGAAATCGTCAAGAAACTCGTCAAGCAGATATACGCCGTCACGCTTTTCAAACTCGTGCTTATGGTTGTGATAAAGCACGCGAAGCCCCAAATCATGCGCCGCCTCGACGCAGGTAGCAATATTTCTCTTTGCATACTTGTAGTTTGGCGAATGAGGGAAATTTTCAAGCGGCGAGTATGGGATAACCGCGTATTTACAGCCAACGCGCACGTACGGCTCAAAGGCAAGATAGGGCTTACGCAATATCACGTCCATTCCGACGTGTGCCGATATCGGAACAAGTCCCGCCTCGGCGCACATATCTCGTATCTCCTCGGGCTTACGCTCATAAAGCCCCGCAAGCTCTACGCCGTCATAGCCCATTTCCTTGACCTTGGCGAGAGTTGCGCGAAGGTCTGCGCCTGCCTCGTTTCGAAGTGAAAAAAGCTGTATCGCTATAGGTGAATTCATTTTTAGCCTTCTTTTTTCTTCTTAAAAGTTATGAATTTAGAAAGAAAATAATTTGCAACCGTGACCACAACGGCAGAAACTCCTGCCGCAATCAGGTCGGGGGTGAACGTAAGAATAATGGTAAATGGCTGATATCCACAGGCTATCAGCAAAGCGGGAAGCCCAATTCCGATGAGGTATTCAAGCCCCAAGGTGCCAAGACGGGAGGCGCAAAAAGTGGATATCTGCCGCAAAAGCGAGCTTTTATCTTTATCCTCGTTGCAAAATACCCATTTTTTATTGGTCACGAACGCCACAGTAACGCCAGCCACCCAGCCGAGCGATATTGCCGCTGTGCGTATTACGGCAAAGCCTGCGTCCGTGTCGGAGAGCGAAAACATCGCTCCTCCTGCGTAAAGCACCAAAAAGCGCACCCCGTAGGAGACCGCGGTAGTAACAACACCGAAGATTATATACATTATAAGCTCACGGTATTTCAAAAAAAGTTTTTTCATTATTCAGCCTTTTTCCACGTAGTGCCTGCGGCTGTGTCAACAAGAATGATGCCCTGCGCGGCAAGCTCATCACGTATTCTATCCGCCTCGGCAAAATTCTTCGCCTTCTTTGCCGCAGCGCGCGCAGTTATCTTTTCCTCAATAGCGCGAGCCTCGGGATCGGCGGCAAGAGCCGCTTCCTTTTCTGCTCTCACCTTCTCCTCCTCGTCAATAACACGCTGTGCGGCGGCTGCGAGGTCAAGACAGAGAACAGTATCAAAATCAGAAATGGCGGCAAGCTTTGTTGCGGCGTTGCACTTTGCCTTCAGCACGTCGTAAAGCGCGGTAACCGCAAGTGAGGTGTTAAGGTCGTTGTCAAGCGCATCGGTGAAGCGTTTTTTCAGCGCGGCAAGGGAGGCGGCATCCACAGCTCCGTCATTATCTTTCAAAAGCGGAACGATCTTCGCCACCAGTTTTTTGTAGGCGATAGCGGCGTTATCAAGATTCTCGTACGAGAAAACAAGGGATTTGCGGTAGTGCGACTGCAAACAGAAGAAACGGTAAACAAGCGGATCGTATCCCTTGGATTCAAGCAATGAAACGGTAAGGAACTCACCGCTTGACTTGCTCATTTTGCCCGAATTTGTATTGAGGTGCAGAACGTGCATCCACCAATTACACCATTTATGACCGAGATACGCCTCGCTCTGCGCTATCTCGTTGGTGTGGTGGGGGAATGCGTTATCAATACCGCCGCAATGGATGTCAACGTACTCACCAAGATGCTTCATTGCTATGCAGGAACATTCGATATGCCAGCCCGGGTATCCGACTCCCCAAGGGCTATCCCATTTAAGCTCCTGATCGTCAAACTTCGACTTTGTAAACCACAGCACGAAATCGGCACGGTTGCGCTTGTTGGAGTCTGCCTCCACGCCGTCGCGCACGCCAACCTCAAGGTCTTCCTCGTTAAAATCATTGAAAAGGTAGTATTTTTCAAGCTTTGAGGTATCAAAATAAATGTTTCCGCCCGCCTCGTACGCATATCCCTTCTCAATAAGAGAAGAAATAACACGGATAAAATCATCAATACAGGAAGTTGCGGGCTCGATAACGTCGGGAATACGGATGTTGAGCTTTTTGCAATCGGCAAAAAACGCATCGGTATAGAATTTAGCTATCTCCATTACCGTCTTTTTCTCGCGCTTTGCGCCCTTGAGCATCTTATCGTCGCCCGTATCGCCATCGCTGGTAAGGTGACCGACGTCCGTTATATTCATTACGCGCTTTACGTCGTAGCCAAGATAGCGCATATATCTGTCAAGGATGTCCTCCATCATATACGTGCGCAGATTTCCTATATGAGCGTAATGATATACGGTAGGTCCGCAGGTGTATATCTTTACCTTTCCTTCCTCAATGGGAACAAACTCGTCTCTTTTTCTTGTAAGGGTATTATATAAAAGCATTTTTCTCCTCCATTTGTCTATACAATTCGGGGCGCAGCGCCGTTTGCGCAACGCCCCGATTTTTTGTTTTAATTAGCCTTGGGTTGTACGGCATCCTCGTCGGGAACGTCCACGAGTTTTATATCCGCGCCAAGTCCCGCGAGCTTGCCTACTATGTCATCGTAACCGCGCTCTATGGACTCAACCTTGCTTATTTCAGTAACTCCCTCTGCGGAAAGTCCTGCAATTATCATAGCCGCGCCTGCTCTGAGGTCAACAGCCTTAACGGGTGCGCCCGTAAGCTTCGGAACGCCCACGATGGTGGCGGTCCTGCCGTCAACGGTTATGTTGGCGTTCATTTTATTAAGCTCGTCAACGTATCTGAAACGGTTTTCCCAAACGCTTTCGGTAACGAGCGACGTACCCTCTGCCGTAGCCAAAAGCGCGCTGAGCTGTGGGTGCATATCGGTGGGGAAGCCGGGATAGAAATAGGTCTTTACGTTCGTGCGTGTAAGTCTGCCCGCACGGGAAACAACGATATAGTCCTCATACTCCTGAACGTCCGCGCCCATCTCCACAAGCTTTGCCGTAACAGTCTCCATGTGCTTGGGAATAACACCGCGCACGCTTACTCTGCCGCCCGCTGCTGCTGCGGCTACCATGTAAGTGCCCGCCTCTATCATATCGGGGATTATAGTATAATTACAGCCATGGAGTTTTTCCACGCCCTTGATCTTAATAACCGAGGTGCCCGCACCGCTGATCTGCGCACCGCACATATTAAGAAAGTTGGCAAGGTCAACGATATGCGGCTCGCGCGCAGCGTTGTCAATGGTGGTCTTTCCCTTTGCCATAACTGCCGCAAGCATAACGTTTATCGTTGCGCCGACAGACGCTATATCAAAATATATGGAATTACCGTTAAGCCCCGCAGGACCTGTGGTAATACAATTGCATCCGTTTTCGATAGTCACCTTTGCGCCAAGCGCCTCAAAGCCCTTTTGATGCTGGTCAATGGGACGAACTCCGAAATCGCATCCGCCCGAAAATCCAACACGGGCGCAACCAAATCTGCCAAGCTCTGCACCGAGAAGATACGTTGAACCGCGCAGGCGGGATACAAGGTCGTAGGGGGAAACGCTCCCCTCAAAATTTGTAGTATCTATTGCCACCGTGGACTTATTGAGCCTTTCAACGGTAGCACCCATTCTGCGAAGGATTTCAAGTGAAAGCTCTACGTCGCTGACAAGGGGCATGTTCTCCACTACGCAACGGTCCGCGGTAAGAATGCTCGCAAATACTATGGGAAGTGCGGCATTTTTCATACCGCTGACATTTATATTTCCGTACAGCGGTCTGCCGCCGCTAATCAGAATTTTCTTCATAAATCGGAATCCTTTTCTCCAGTTGTGTTTTGGGATAGCGATAAAATAATCATAACCTAATTTGCTGATATGGCAAACATATTCATTGTTTATTATACCATACTATGATTAAAAATGGAAGAGGTTTAAGGAAATTTGTAGAAATATCCGATATTTTTTTTGCATTTTACCGCTTCTATATATTACAGTATATTATTTTTCTCTAAAATATGCCACCGCAATATCAACGACGAAGCCATAGCTTGCCGTCCCCTCGGTTCCCTGAAGCTTTAAAAACGCATCGTTCACAGCACCCGTTACGGTCGATGCCGCTGAATCCACATACTCTTCAAAGAAAGTGGAATATGCCGACATCTCAAGTCTGGCGCGCGCGGTGAGCTGTGTATAAAGCTCCACGTAAGCCTCTCTGTCCGCTACGTAAAGAGCGTTTGCAACGTACTCATAAAGGTTAAGCGCACCGCTATATCTTATATATGCGTCATCCGATTGCATACAAACGAGAAAGGCAACGAAATTCGCCTCATCCTCCCTTGCTATGCCGCGCTGATGCGCCATTTCATGCGCAGCCGTATACGGCAGAGTGTAGTCGGGAAAATTGGTGTTTATATTCGCCTCACCCGTAAAATAGGTATATACACCCGCAATGTGAGTATACGTCCAGGGCTTGCTGAGCATTACGGGCTTGACTCGTGATGAGAGGCGAGGGATAAAGCTGTAAACGTCGGCAAGACTGCTATATGCCTTGACGAGCTTTTCGCTCATTTGGTTATACGAATACGGCATTACCGCCTGTCCTTGAGTATTAAATGCCAATGACTCCGCGTTTTCATTCACAAGCTGAACAAGTATCTCGGCTGTGTGCCGAAGGTCGGCGGCAGAAACATCGGTCTTCTCCACACCGAGCTTTTCATCAAGCCCCGTTCCGTGATATGCAGGACCGAAGCCAAAAGCGAACAATGAAAAGAATATTGACGCAACAGACAATACCATTCCGATAAAGCAAAATACCTGCCGCCACGTGTCGGCATAACGCTTATTCGCCCAAACAACAGCCGCTATGGCGAGGACGGGCATGAGCAAGACAAGCCCCTCAGCAAGTGAAAACGGTATCCAATTGGTCAGCGTAGCAAGCACGCCTCTGAAAATCGAGCCCACGTATCTCGCATAAAAATCAGAAAACCGCGGGCTGATCGTGGAAATGACAAAAATAATCGCCGCCACTGCCGCTATTGCGTAAAGTATCTTTGACCACAGCGGGAGTTTGGGGTTTGGTTCGTTCTTGGATTCGGGGGCGTTGTTCTCGGGGCAAGGAACAGCTTCCGCTTCCTCTATAATATATTTTTCTTCCATATTGATCAATTCCTTTCTGCAAAGAGCTTCTCGCAGAGCAACGCCATGTCGTCGGGCAAAGGCGAGGATATCCGCATCCTTCTGCCGTCGGCAGGGTGGTCAAACTCAAGACACGAAGCGTGCAGAGCATGGCGCGGCAAAAGCTGACTCTGGGTGCCATATAGAAAATCTCCAAGCAGCGGACAGCCGATATGCGCCATGTGAACACGCAGCTGATGAGTACGCCCCGTCAGCGGGCGCAGAACGACAAGCGAGTGTTTACCGTCCGCAGAGACGGCAACGGTATTGTATTCGGTGCGCGCCTCCCTGCCCTCCGTGCTTACGGTACGCATCAGCACACCTTCGTCAGCACGCGCTATGGGGGCATCCACCGTACCGCAAAGCTCTCTTGGCACTCCGTCGAGAATGGCGATATATGTCTTTCTGACGTTACCTGAACGCATCTGCTCAAACAGGCGGCTTGCGCTTATCTGATCCTTACAGACGAGAACTATGCCGCTGGTGTTTCTGTCAAGGCGATTGGCAGGGCGGAAAACAAAACGCTCGCCGCGCACGGACGCCCTGAAAGCAAGCGCGTTGGCAAGAGTATCGTCAAGATGACCGTGCGAGGGGTGGGTAGGCATGTCGGCAGGCTTATCTACGGCTATTATCTCCCCATCCTCAAAAAGTATGTCAACGGGCATTCGGCGCGGAATAACGTTTTCACTTGACGTACGGTCGCCAACGTCAAGGCAGAGAACGTCCCCCTCGCGCAGCACGCGGCGCACGGTGACGGACTCGCCGTTGACGGTAATACCGCCATCCGTATATTTAAGCCGCCGCAAGGAACGCGTAGAAAGCCGCATATTCTTAAGCAGATATTCAAGAACGGTCTTGCCTGACTCGGCGCTACTCATTTTTATTTCCATATTTTCATTTCCTTTTTACACGTATTCGTTTATATTATATCATCAAAAGCCCGTTTTTGCAAGAATATTTCCGCCGCAAATACTATATCATTTAATGAATTATTTTTTTGAGGTGAAAACATGAAAAGATATCTCCTAAAACCATTTGCTCTGGCTTTATCCCTACTGTTTATTCTACCCCTCTTTCCCATGCTCCACGCGAGCGCGGCAGAAAACGCCCCCCTCTCGCCGGGTCTTTTGGTACTTGCCTCGGAATGTGAAATGCGAGTCAGCGTTGGCGTGGGCGGCGAGGCGGTATTTACAGCCGAGGATTTTGCACGCGCCACCGGTATAGACGACCTCGGATTTATTACGATAAAGAGCCATCCAGACACAGCATCAGGTCAGCTCACGGTAGCCTCCTTCGTTATTCCAAGCGGTCAATCGATAACCGCGGCAAATCTCTCCCGCCTTTCCTTTTCCGCTTCCCCCGATGCCGCCGAGGGTGAGTGCGCCGTTTTCACTTACACAGCCGACGGCTCGCCGTATGAGTTCACCTGCAGAGTGACCATCAGCGAAAAGGCACGGACCAACCGCCCGCCCACACTTGCCACGGCGAGCGCTGCCGCGCTGAATGCGGACGCGTACACCGCCCACAGATACGGCGGCGTGCTGGCAGGAAGTGACCCCGACGGTGATGCGCTATGCTATCTCATTTCACGTTATCCCGCCCATGGAAGCGTAACTGTCACCGACCGTGCGACAGGCGCGTACGTCTACACTCCCGACGATGGGTACTCGGGCAAGGACAGCTTTTCCTACCTGCTTTGCGACGAGCACGGAAGCTACGCCGAGGGCGAGGCTTCCGTGAGCGTAAATATAAGTCGATATCTGCCAAGCATTGAATACTCCGACGTTTCCGGAACGGCACAAACTGCCGCACTTACCGTGACGTCGGCAGGCATCATGGACGGAGATAAGCTTGGCGAGGAACATTATTTTAATCCCGACGGCACGGTTAGCAGAGTTGAATTTCTGGCGGCGCTTATGGCCTCGGCGGGAATTGAGGAGCTGCCCGACACCGAAAAAACAGTATTTGCCGACGATGCCGCTATCCCCGACGGAATGAGGGCATACGTTGCCGCCGCTTATGAGCTTGGCTACGTAAACGGTTGGATAACAAACGGCGAGCATTGCTTTTTACCCAACGAAGAAATAACCGCAGCGGAAGCGGCGGCTCTGACAGCGTCAGTGCTTGATATTTCACTCACAGGAGCTGTTCCCGCATCGATAGGCGACAGCGCCCCCGCATGGGCGCGCAGTGCGATATCGGCTGTGACAGAGCAGGGCTTTCCCCTTGGCAAGGTCAGCGCAACGTCAAAGCTGACACGCCTTGACGCCGCGCATCTGCTGTGTGCCGTGATAAGATATTGCAAATAAAACAGGGGGCTGAGTCATTAAGATACAGAAGCCGCGCTGTGGCTCTCTTCGGCGTATAGATATACGGCAGAGAGCCAAAGTGCGGCTGGAAAACACACATAAAAATCGACATCCGGGAGAATCTCTACCTTAAAAACCGCTTTCTCCGTCATATAAGACGGAAAAAGCGGTCTTTTCTTTGTTAATTTATTCGTGTGTTTTTGTTCTGCGCTGAATGAATCAGCACCCGTTTTTAATATTTATCTGCAAAGTCCAAGATGGATGTCGTAAAGGCGGCGAATCTCCGATGCGCGGAAATCACATATTGCCTTCATCTTTTCTACATCTTCAGCGCTGAACTTATCGAGTGCGCCCTCGGCAAGCTTCTTTTTATACATTTTATCGGTAATGAGCGCAAAGGATATATCGTAGCTTACTATCTTACCCGCAACCTCGGCAACGATAACGTCGCTCTTGCCATCCATAAGAAGGTCAACGGCAAATGCACCCATCTCGGTAGCGGTAAGACGGTCACGCAGAGTGGGCGCGCCGCCGCGAACAACGTGCGCGAGGCGGGCAAACTTGGTTTCGATTCCCGTCTTTTCCTGAATTACATGGCGAAGTACCTCACCGTAGGGCTTACCGTCAGCGGTGAATACACCCTCGGAAACAATGACTATCATACTTCTCTTACCCGATTCTCTGGCGGCAATGATGCGCTCCATAGCGGCATCCTCGTCAAAGGGAAGCTCGGGAATCGCAATAGCAACAGCGCCCGATGCAATACCCGTCTTGAGGGCTATCTCGCCGCAGTCGCGTCCCATTACCTCAACTACGTTGCAACGGGCGTGGGACTGGCAGGTATCGCGCAATTTGTCAACCGACTCAACAACAGTGTTCATAGCGGTATCAAAGCCAACGGTGTAATCCGTAGCGGTAACGTCATTGTCAATAGAGCCCGTAACGCCGATAGTGGGAATTCCGTGCAAAGAAAGGTCGGTAGCGCCGCGGAAAGTGCCGTCGCCGCCTATGGCAACGATGGCGTCTATATTATGGCGCTTACAGGTAGCTATCGCCGCCTGCATTCCCTCCTCGGTCTTGAACACAAGACAACGGTCGGAATAAAGAATAGTTCCGCCGAGATACTCAATATTGGAAACGTCGCGCGCAGTCAGATCTATCATGGAATCGTGAACGAGTCCGCTGTAACCTCCGAGTATTCCCTTGACCTTTATACCGTGCTGAAGTGCGCGACGGGTGATAGCACGTATAGCGGTATTCATACCGGGGGCATCGCCGCCCGAGGTCAGTACTCCTATGGTATCAAATTTTGCCATTTTAAACTCCATTATCCGACAAAGTCGGTTATTTTTTTAACACACCCTATATTTTATAATATTATTGCAATAAAATCAAGAGCAAAATCGGCTATTTATAAAATTTTTTCCGTTTTTTTCAAAAAACAATGGCAATAGAACAAAAAACGGATGGAAAATAACAAAAATTTGCCATCCGTTTTGAATCTCACTCGAAAAACGAGCATATTTGGTGCATAGTTGCGTTATCCCTCAGAAGTGTTTGTGCCAAAAAATCCAAGTCCGAGTCCTATCGCCTGCGTCGCAGAGCTTTGTCTGATGTATGCGCGGGAGCGAAGCGGGGACATGGACAATCTCCTGACTCTTTCGCCCTCGGCAGTTGAAATAGCCACAAACACGGTTCCTACGGGCTTTTCGGGCGTTCCGCCGCCGGGTCCCGCAATTCCCGTGGTGGCAAGCCCCACGTCAGCACCGAGCGCAAGTCTGACACCCCTTGCCATCTCGGCGGCAGTTTCCTCTGATACCGCACCGTGCGCAGCAAGAGTTTCAGCCTTAACTCCAAGCAGAGCCATTTTTGCCTCGTTAGAATAGGTCACACAGCCACCGAGAAAAACGTCGGAGCAGCCCGCAATATCGGTAAATCTCTTGGCGATGAGTCCGCCCGTACAGGTCTCCGCAACCGCAAGAGTCTTTCCGCGCTCACGCAATGCAATAAGAAGAGCGTTTTCGGCAGTACCAACGTCAATACCGTAGATAAAATTACCCACCTCCGTGGCGCGAATTTTATCGATAGCGGCATCGCAAAGCGCGCTCGCCCCGTCGCGCGTGGCGGCGCGCGCACTTATGCGCACACGTACCTCGCCCTCCTTGGCATATGGGGCAACCGTGGGGTTTTTATCGTTTTGCATCATCGGGCGCAAACGCTCCTCGACGGCTGACTCACCCATATTGAGTATATGAAGATTTTTGGAAAGTATAACGCTGTCCGAGCGTGACGCGAGATATGGTTCGACTCGCTCATACCACAGAGGATGAAGCTCCACAGGGGGACCCGGGAGCAGAACGGCAGTCTTGCCGCCGCATTCCACCGCAACAGCGGGAGCCGTACCCCAATCGTTTTTGAAAACGACAGAGCCCTTGGGGATATACGCCTGCTTTATATTATTGTCGGGCATTTCCCTGCCGATATCGGCAAAATACGTGCGGATGCTTGCAAGAACGCTCTCGTCAAGATACATGGAAAGTCCAAAATACTCCGCAACCGTTTCTTTGGTCAGGTCGTCGCACGTAGGTCCAAGCCCGCCCGACATAAATACGGCATCCGCGCGCGCAAAGCTCTCCGCAAGCGCTTCCTTGAGCCGCGCGGGATTATCCCCAACCACGGACTGGCGGTACACGGAAATACCAAGCTCGGCAAGCCTTTGTGCCATAAATGAAGCGTTGGTGTTTATAATATCTCCGAGCAAAAGCTCCGTGCCAACGCAAAGTATCTCTGCGTTTTTTATCTGTCTCATCTTCCCGAATTCTTGATATTTACGTCAAGCTGCTGATAGGGAATTTCTATGCCCTCTTCGGCGTACGCCATGCGTATCTGGCGAATGAGGTCGTGGTTCACCGTCCAATAATCAGCCGATCTTGCCCAAACGCGAACAGTCACGACAACGGACGACGCGCCAAGAGACGTGACCTTTGCAAAGATCTCCCGATCCTTGAGGACAAGCTCATGCACAGCCGCGATCTTGGCCGCAAGCTCGCAGGCGGCGTCGCTGTCAGCCTCATAGGATATCTCAAAATCCATATCCACACGGCGTGTGTCATTCGTGGAATAGTTTACAACGGGGTTGTTCATCATAGCGCCATTAGGTATGGTGACCATTTTGTTATCGCCCGTGCAAAGCACAGTATAGAATATACCAAGCTCCGAAACCGTTCCGCTGTGGCCGTTTGCCTCAATGAAATCGCCCACCTTGAACGGACGGAACAGCAAAAGCATGATTCCGCCTGCGAAGTTTGAAAGCGACCCTTGCATTGCAAGACCTATGGCAACACCGCAGGAAGCAACGGCGGCAATAACGCTCGCCATGGGAACGCCGAGAATGGCAACGACGCATACGATGAGTATCACCCACATGGCTATGCGCATAAACGCGCGCAAGAAGCTACGCACGGTGGGGTCGACCTTTTCGTACTTTCTGCCGTCGGGGGAGAATTTGATAACAAATTTAATAAGATACGAACCGATAAAGAGAGTCAGCGCGGCGCCAAGGAGCTTGAGTCCTACGTTCTGCGCAATACCAACGAGCCAATCGATAAAATCCATTTTAATACCTCTTTCTTTGATTATTTTCAACAAATATTATATCACAATATTTTTTAAAAGTAAATGCACAAACATTTAAAAATATTATTAACGAGGCTCAAATTTGCCCGCCGCGCCAAACGCCGATAAGGAGGACCGTCGGGAACACGACCGCCGCTAAAATGCCGAGGCGAAGGTCGTCGTTAAGCACGCCCGACACAAAGCCGACGGCACTCGGGCCAAGCGAGCAGCCGAGGTCGCCGCCGAGCGCAAGGAGCGCAAACATAGCCGTGCCGCCGCGCCGCATAACTCCCGCCGCCTTGCTGAACGTGCCCGGCCACATAATGCCCACGGCAAGGCCGCACAGCGCACACGATATCACGCTGAGCGCGGGCAGGGCAAAAAGCCCGATGCCGAGATACGCGCCGACGGCAAGCAGACAGCTGAGCATCATAAAGCGCTCGAGCTTTATCTTGTCCCCGAATTTACTGTAAAACACCCTCGACGCGCCCATAAGGGCGGCAAACGCCATAGGCCCCGCGAGGTCGCCGAGCGTCTTTGCAATGCCGAGGCTCTTTTCCATCAGCGCGGACGACCACTGACTGACCGCCTGCTCGCTTGCGCCCGCGCAGACCATCATAACGAAAAGCAGCCAAAAGGGCTTGCTTTTCAAAAGCTCACCGACGCGCATTCCGACCTCGCCGTCCTCGATAAGCGCAGCAAACGGAACGCGCAGGAAAACGAAGGCGTTCACAAGCGGCACGGCAGCCCACAATAGCGCCATCACGCGCCAATTTTCGATGCCGAAAAGGTGGAAAAAGAGCGTTGACAAAAGCACCACGCCGACACAGCCCCAGCAGTAGAAGGAGTGGAGCAGGCTCATCGTTTTTTCCTTGTTTTCGGTGGGGCAAGCCTCGACCACGGGGCTTACGAGCACCTCAAGAAGTCCGCCGCCGACGGCGTAGATAACTACGGAAATGAATATTCCCGCAAAGGCGGACGGCAAAAGCTCGGGCAAGACGGAGAGCGCAACGAGTCCGATCGCGGCAAGCGCGTGCGCCAGCACCATAGCGGCGCGGTAGCCGATGCGGTCTATAAAGCCGACCGACAGAAGGTCGACCGCAAGCTGAATGGCGAAGTTAAAGGTGACGAGCAGCGTTATCTGCGAAAGCGGTATGCCGTAGGACGAGTGGAACATCAAAAATAAAAGCGGCGCGAAATTGTTTATTATAGCCTGCACGACGTACGCCACAAAGCACGCCGTGACCGTTTTTCCGTATTTTTTATCCATTGTATTTCCTCGATAGTGCTAAACAAACTATTGCCTGAATTATAGCACAACGAGCGACGGTTTTCAATGATTTTGGTCAAAACGTCGAGCTTTTCGCATAAAACAAGCGAGCCGTAAAAACGGATTTATGTGCCACGCATTTGTCTCAATTTTTTCCTCTCATATAATCGTATAATTTTGGGGCGATTATATCTTTGAATTACTACAAATATTAAATGGCAACAACTGAAAACAAATGATGTTAATACAAGAATAGTCCAATGCGAAATGAATATTCCACCAATTATTGGCAAATAGCTTGCAACAAAAATAACCTCGTGAACTATTTCTGCATGGCACATATTCATTATAATTTCTTCTTCAGAGTGAGTTTTCAATGAATATTCATTACTGTTATAGGTAGGCACCTTTGTTTTCCACTTTTGCACTTTAATTATTTTATATAAATTATTTTCGAACTTTTTTGGAATAAACCAAAACGAATTATAGTTGAATTTTTTTCTGAATATCAAAAAAACCAAAGGCGCAGAAATATACATTATTAAAAAATGAAGCGCTATCGTTCCCAATACAATACTTATATATAGTGCAAACTGCATATGTTTTTGTATATACATATATGCACTTAAAATTGTTCCGATTATACTCATAATCATTATTATTACCATAATTATGGGAGTAGCGTATTTTCTCTTTGCCATCGTTTAAACCCTCAAATCAAAAACTTCAGTTAACCGAAATTTCTTATTTATTGCATTGATTATAACATAAAATCACATAAATTTCAATGTTGCTTTTCTTTCATCAAGGCGCAAGCCTTGTATATCATCAATTCCGAAGGAATTGTATATTATCAACACGAAGTGTTGTATATCATCATTGCGAAAGAAATACAGCCTGCGGCTGATGATATACGCCTTCGGCGATGATATACACGCTATCGCGTGATGATATACCATTGCTTTCGCAATGGATAAAAAATCGACAGGCATAGCCTGTCGATTTTTTGGTGCGCCCAACAGGACTTGAACCTGCACGAATTAACACAAGATCCTAAATCTTGCGCGTCTGCCAATTCCGCCACGGGCGCGTACCCGTATATTTTAGCACACATGTGCGCCCGTGTCAAGTATTTTTCATCACAAGCGCACCTTATAAATTCTATCGCCCCGACAAGCATCGGGGCGATACTGTATATTAATTGACTGCTTTGAGCTTTTTGATGGAATATTTCTTTGAATATTCCTCATACTTTTCGTCATAGTGCGCGTTTCCTTGTTTAAGGCTCTTTACCGCCTCGTGTGCGTTCATCGTTTGCTCGCGCGCGTCAATAACGCCAACGGCAATATTTGAACAATGGTCGCCCACCCTTTCAAAATCCGTAAGCAGATCAGACCAGACAAATCCCGTCTCGACAGTACACGAGCCATCCTGAAGCCTTACGATATGATTATTCCTGAGGATCATCTTAAGATCGTCCACGACCTCCTCAAGCGGCTCAACGTCATACGCAATGCTAATGTCATCGTTAACAAACGCACTCTCCGTAAGCGAAAGTATCTCCCCAAGCGCAAGGCTTAACACCTCAAGCTCCCCCTTCGCCGTGCTTGAAAAACCAATTTCTTTTTCGCGAAGCTCCTCTACCGCCTCGATAACGTTTACGGCGTGGTCGGAAATTCGCTCGAAATCTCCAATAGCCTTCAAAAGCTTTGTAACGATCGCGCTGTCCTCGTCGGAAACCTGACTTTTATTCAGCTTTGTAAGATACGTTCCGAGGAAATCCTCATAATGGTCTGTGTCTTCCTCTATAGCGCGGACACGCTCCGCTATCTCGGGCGTGTACTCCCCTATCGCCTTAAGGCTCAGCTTAAAGCTCTCGACCGCCTCAAGTGCCATCTTCGACGTAAGGCGGCTGCTCTGCTCAATAGCAATAGCGGGCGTCGCCAAAAGACGCTCGTCAAGCTCGACGACCGTTTCGGGTGTATCCCCATCAGGGACGAGCTTGTACGCGATCTTCTCAAGGAGAGATGCCGCAGGGAAAAGCGCCGCCGTGCAAAGAATATTGAAAAGCGAATGACAAACGGCAATGCCGAAATACGTCGCAGATTCATTCAAGATCACGGGCTGAAGCACTGCGGAAATAATGACGAATACCGTAAGCCATATTGCCGTTCCGAGAAAATTAAATATAAGATGAATGAGCGAGGCACGCTTTGCGTTCTTGTTAGCACCGAGCGACGACAGAATAGCCGTTACGCAAGTACCGATATTCTGTCCCATAATTATCGGTATAGCGGCGGAATACGGAACCGCGCCCGTAACGCTGAGTGCCTGCAAAATACCGACGGATGCAGAGCTTGATTGAATGATAGCTGTAACGAGCGCACCCACGGCCACACCAAGCAATGGATTGGTAAAAAGAAGAAACAAATTTTGAAACTCGGGCACCTCTGCAAGCCCCGCCACCGCGTCGCTCATCGCATCCATTCCGAACATAAGCGTCGCAAAGCCGAGAAGAATAGTTCCCACGTCCTTCTTTTTCGAAGATTTTGAAAACATGGTAAATGCAATTCCGATAAGGGCGAGGATCGGCGTAAAGGACGACGGCTTCAAAAGCGTCAGCACAATATTATCGCCTGATATACCGCCAAGGCTTAACACCCACGCGGTAACGGTAGTACCGATATTTGCGCCCATTATAACGCCTATCGATTGCTTTAAGGTCATGACCTTTGAGTTTACAAAGCCCACGACCATTACCGTAGTGGCAGACGAGCTTTGGATCACCGCCGTAACGCCAAGACCTGTCAAAAATCCCTTTATCCTGCTGTTGGTGAGCCTACCAAGCAGAGCCTTCAGGCTGTTTCCCGCGCGGCGCTCAAGTCCGTCCGCCATAACGTTCATACCGAAAAGGAACAGACACAGACCGCCTATCAGCGCAAGAACGTCAAAAATATCAAACATACAAATCCCTCCATAATATCATTAGTATTATGATTTTTAATTTTCGCATGACATAACATTTTTTATTTTTCTGTCAACTCATTATTATTTTACCCAAAACGCGCACTCACAACAAGGCGCAAGCAAAAAGCAAAGGCGGCAAAGCCGCCTTTTGCTGGCGACAAAGCCGCCTTTGCTATCAGCCAAACAGCTCGATCTCGGAGATATACA
>JAZNOD010000135.1:0-42082 GCA_045580585.1 Eubacteriales bacterium | reverse complement strand
GCTAACACCCGAGGAATGTCACAAGATCGGGGTGGAGACCGCCAACCGAATGTGGGGAGATCGCTTTGAAGTCATTGTGGCAACTCACGTCAAAGGCTCGTCGGCTCTTCACAACCATTTTGTCATCAACAGCGTATCCTTCAAGGACGGCAAGAAGTACCGTTGGCAGAAAGGCAGTTATAGGCAACTGCGCCGAGTTTCTGACGAGCTATGTCGTCAGCATCAATTATCCATCATCGAGAATCCAATGCCGAAGAAAGTGCCGAGGCAAATATGGATCGCAGAAAAGCAAGGCAAGGTCACCCACGCTTCCATCTTGCACCACGATATCGACCGTGCTATACGAAGCAATATCAGCTACAAGTATTTCTTGCAAGCCTTGGAATACCTCGGATACGTTGTGGTACGAGACAGCAAATATAAGCACCTCTCGGTCATCACCGAGGGTTGGAGCAAGCCCGTGCGCATTGACAGTTTAGGCGCAAATTATACCCTTGAAGCTATTGAGCGACGCATTCGAGATAATCTCCACAAGGAGCCAGTACCGCATATCCGTAAACCGCAAAGGCGTGTAGCTTGTGCGCTTGAAAGGCAGATGAAGGCACTGGAACGGTATTCCACTATCGAGATACTGTTTATGATCTTCTTTGAGCTGATGGGGATTCCGTATGATGACCCGTTTGCCAAGGAGCAGAGAATGCCGCCCAAGTATGAGATCGCATCACCGTATTTTGCGCAAGAGGCGATCAACAATGACCGCTATTGCCGCGAGATCCGCCTCATGAGCTGGTACGAGCTCCACACCACCGAGGATGTGACCGCGTTCCGTGATAAGAGGAAAGCCGAGCTTCAAAATTTGGAGCGTGAGAGAAAAGCAGTTGACAACCGCAGACGTCGTCTTACCGATCCCGAGGAGAAACAGAAAAACAGCGCCGAGCGAAGCGCGATCACAAAGAAAATGACGAACGTCCGCAGGGATATGAACCTTGCGGACGATATTTTATCCGATTCGATAAGACTTGCCAAAGTAATAGCTGCCGAAAAGGCTTGCGAGGAACGTCTTGTGCCGGATAGAACCAAACAAAAACACAAAGAACAGGAGAGATAAAATGTATAAAAAATTAAAAGAACAGATCACCGAAACCACGCAGTATTATCTGCTGCGCAACGTACACCCGAGGGCAGAACAGCCATTTCAAGTCCGTGACGATGAGGAAATGGAACGGCTTGTGGAGAGCATCCACATGAACGGAGGCCTCAATCCGCTTATCGTAACACCGAGGCGCGGAGGAGGTTATGAGATCGTGTCGGGGCACCGCCGCTATGCTGCTTGTCAGAAGCTTGGTGTGGAGACTATTCCCGTTATCGTCCGTGACCTTGATCCCGATGAAGCAACACTTTGTATGATCGATTCCAACCTGCACAGAGAGCATCTACTACCTTCCGAGAAAGCCTATGCTTACAAGGCGAAGATGGAGGTGCTGAACCGTCAAGGTCAGCGATACGGTCAAACCTCGTCGCAACCTGCGACAAAGTGGGATGCTGCCACCGAGATCGGCAAAGCAACCAATGAGAGCCGAGACCAAGTCTTCCGCTATATTCGCTTGACTAATCTTATAAAGCCGTTGATGGATATTGTGGATAGCGGACGAATTGCATTTACCCCCGCTGTGGAGCTTTCCTATCTGCCGCACGAATTGCAGGACAAGGTTGCGGAGATCTTTGAGAGAGATGAAGCCACGCCTTCCTACGCGCAGACGGTTAGATTCAGAAGACTTCACAGCGAGGGAAAGCTGACGGCGGATACCATTGAGGATATTATGGCAAAGCCGAAAGCCAATCAGCGAGAGACGGTCAAATTCAGCTACGAGAGAATCGCCCGTTTCTTTCCTCCGAATTATAGCACCAAGCAGATGGAAGACGCAATTGTGCGGATTCTTGAAGAACGCAGACGAGAGGTTGGTGCAATGCCTTCACTTCGCCGCCGTGACGATGTGGAAAGGGGATGAGTTATTGGGTAAGATAAGTAAATGGAAATGGTTTTTATGTATGGCGCGTTTTTGCCTTGACAATAAGGTGGGCGGTTACCGTTGCCGTTCCCAAGTTCCCGAACACGAGATTCTGAAGATCGTGCGTATGTATACGCCGATCATCACCGAATTTTTCGACAATGAGGAGGAGATGACGAAGTTTCAAAAGTGGCGTGAGGAATATGAGGAAAAGGAACGATTAGATAAGGAGGAGAAAGCAAAGAAGAAAGCGGGCGCGGCTAATGTAGCGTAATGTAGAAAGCCTCGGCAGGGAGTTTTCTTGCCGAGGTTATTTTTTATTTATATCCGCTTCAGTTTCCTCCGGGACCGTCTCTGCGTTCACAAGTGTCGGGAACCTCGATCTTACCCTTGATATCTCCGGGCTTAGTAAGAGGCTTTTTATCTTTAGGCTCTTGTTCTTTTTTCGTATCTTTATTTTCAGACATATTAATCACTCCTTTCCTCTATTTAGTGTTCGCAAATTCAAATCAATTCATTCAAGTCGTTGGTTGGCGGTAGGCAGCTTTGACCTCGGCAGACGTAATAAGTGGTCTTGCCGTTTTTGAGCGGATATTCTTTTGTGGGGGCATCTAAAAAAATGACGATCGCATCAGGTGGAAATGCAAGAGGCAAGCCTCTGTTGTCTGTCTGTTGATCGGAAACGACCGTTACTTTCATTGGCGACTTGTCGTGCTCCAAAAGCACTTTCAAAAACATAGCGTGGTTTGTGGGATATTGTGCTGCGCTTTGCGCGAGAAAATCAAGCTGCCGTTCCGCTTCGATTTTGTATTTCTCCTCGTCTGTAATAAGAGACAGGCGAACAAGATTATACGCCATCAGCGAATTACCGCTTGGGATCGCGCCGTCGTAGGTTTCTTTTGGACGCAAAATCAGCTCCTCGTGATCTTTGCCATACAGATAAAATCCGCCCGTATTATCTCCGAAATCCGATATAACCTTATCGCATAAGCGCTTTGCCCTATTCAAATGTTCACTATCCAAAGTGGCGCGATACAGCGAAAGTTGGGCAAAAACATACGCGGAGTAATCATCGATAAAGCCTTTTACGCCCCGTTTTTTCATATAAAAGCTGACATAGAGCGCATCACCATCACACATACATTTCTGCATAAAGCTATCTGAGTTTTGTGCGGCAGAAAGATATATTTCCTTCCCGCTGACAAGATACAGCTCACACATAGCGGCGATCATCAGGCTGTTCCACGACGTTAAGATCTTTTCGTCGCGGTGAAGTGAATATCGCTTTTTTCGGTAATCATAAAGCATGGGAAGAAAAGATTCAAAGCTGTTATTGGAAGGATCGCTTTTTAAGAGATTCGGGATATTCTTGCCCTCAAAATTGCCTGCGTCCGTTATATCAAAATGACGGTTGAAGCGCGTTCCGTCCTCTGTGCCAAGAATCTTTGTGATCTCGTCGGGCGTAAACAGATAATATTTTCCTTCTTCACCCTCGCTGTCGGCGTCCTGCGAGCTGTAAAATCCGCCTTCGGGGGAGGTCATTTCAAGGAGAATATAGCTTGCCGTTTTTTCTGCGATCTCAAGATATAATGCCTTTTTTGTTACCGTGTACGCCTTACAATAGGCGAGTATCAGGAGCGCGTTGTCGTACAGCATTTTCTCGAAATGCGGAGCAAGAAACTTTTTGTCGGTGGAATAGCGGCAGAATCCAAATCCGATGTGATCGAACATTCCACCGCGATACATCTGCAAGAGGGTTTGCTCCGCCATGTTCAGACACGAGGCTGTTTTGTAACGCTCGTAGTAATCGAGCAAAAAGAGCAGATTGTGCGGTGTCGGAAACTTCGCCGCTCGTCCGAATCCGCCGTGTTTTGCGTCATAGATGCGCTCATATTGCGACACTGCCAAGTGTGTTAGATCAATATCCGCTATATCCGACACGCTCTCCGAGCTGTTCAGATGCTCAATAATTTTCTCCGAATCCCTCAAGAGCATATCGCGGTTGGATACCCATTTTTCGTGTATGGCGAGCAGTAGCTCCCGAAAGCCTATCATACCGCCCCGTGAGGTTTTGGGAAAATAAGTTCCAGCGAAAAACGGCTTCTGATCTGCCGTCATAAAGATGCTGGTGGGCCAGCCGCCGCTTCCCGTGAAGGCTTGACAGACCGCCATATAGACACTGTCAATGTCGGGACGCTCCTCTTTATCAACCTTGATGGATATAAAATATTTATTCAAAATCTCGGCCATTTCTTCGTCCTCAAAGCTCTCGTGAGCAAGCACGTGACACCAATGGCACGCACTGTATCCGATACTTAAAAATATGGGCTTGTCCTCCCTTGCCGCGAGTTCAAACGCCTCGTCGCACCAAGGATACCACTCCACGGGATTATCCTTGTGTTGAAGTAAATAGGGGCTTGTTTCCTTTGCCAATCGATTGCTCATATCTTCACCTCCGTTATCTCTTTTATTTTCGGCATTTCCGAAGTGATCTATACGAGATTTTGACAGGTATGTAAGACCCGAAAATCACAAATACTATTCATATCACAAATCGGAGGTAAAAAGATGACGAAAGACGAAATGCCGGTTGGCTTTGCTATGGCGCTTGCGATGAATCCCGAAGCTATGCAGAAGTTCGGAACGCTCAGCGAGGAACAAAAGCAACAGATCATCGCAGGAACACACGCGGTAAAAAGCAGAGATGAGATGTGTCACTACGTGGATTCTCTGGTAAACGGCGAGTGATGAGTATGGATTCTATTTGGGAAGATACTGCAAAGCGTGTGCATTTTGATGCTTTGAGTAGCAATAAAAACACCGACATTCTGATCATCGGAGGCGGGATCACGGGGATTTTATGCGCCTATAAGCTAAAAAATGCGAGCGTGGATTGTATACTGGTCGAGGCGAATGAGATCAGCGGTGGTATCACAAAAAACACCACGGCGAAGATCACTTTGGGGCACGGTTTGATCTACGACAAAATGATCAAACGCTTTGGTGAGGATAAAACACGCCTTTACATTGACGCACAAAATAAAGCAATCAAAGAATATGCTCAGCTTTGTGAAAAGATCGATTGCGACTATGAAACGCGGGATAACTACGTATATTCTATGGGTGACCGCAAGAAGATTGAAAAAGAGGTCGCCGCCTTGGGGCGTCTCGGTATGAAAGCCGAGTCCTTGGATGCCTGCGAGCTTCCGTTTACGGTCGCAGGGGCGGTGCGCGTGAGAGATCAAGCGCAGTTCCACCCGTTGAAATTTCTCTATACAATTGCAAAAGATCTGCCAATCTACGAGCATACTAAAGTCATGGAACTGATGCCGCACAAGGCAATCACCAATCACGGTGAAATCACCTACAAAAAACTGATTATTGCAACTCATTTTCCGATGCTCAATAAACATGGCTTGTACTATCTCAAACTCTATCAGCATCGTTCCTACGTTCTTGCACTCAAAAACGCCAAAAAAGTAGAAGGAATGTATGTGGATGAATCGGACACGGGACTGTCCTTCCGAAGTTACGGCGATCTTCTGCTCCTCGGCGGTGGCGGACACCGAACTGGCAAGCAAGGCGGTTGTTGGCAGGAGCTTGAAGATTTTGCCCGTAAGTATTACAAAAATGCCGAGATCGTCGGCAAGTGGGCGACGCAGGATTGTATGACGCTCGATGATATCCCTTATATCGGTCAATATTCAAGATCCACGCCCGACGTTTTTGTGGCAACGGGATTTAACAAGTGGGGCATGACCAACGCCATGGTCGCCGCAGATATTCTCTGCGATCTCGTTCAAGGAAAGCCCAACCCTTATGCTGACGTTTTCGACCCCTCACGCACGGTTCTTCATCCACAGCTTGCGGTAAATGCTTTTGAGTCTGCAATCGGACTTCTTACACCCACCGCGCCCCGATGTCCACACCTCGGTTGCGCCCTCAAATACAACAAAGCCGAACACACCTGGGACTGCCCCTGCCACGGCTCACGTTTCACTGAAGACGGCGAGCTGATCGACAATCCCGCGACGGATGATAAAAGAATATAGCAGTATACGCCTTCGCATAATGGGAAATAATAGTATTAAATCCATAAACGGAGGTTAAATTTGCTATGTTCAAACATGAAAAACAATTATTCCATCCTGTAGAGGTCGAAAGACCGAACTCGCAGTACGCCGTACTGCTTCAGGAACAGCTCGGCGGCGGTAACGGTGAGCTCAAGGCGGCAATGCAGTATATGTCGCAGAGCTTCAGGATCAAGGATCCCGAAATCAAGGATCTCTTTCTTGATATCGCCGCAGAGGAGCTTGGTCATATGGAGATGGTGGCACAGACTATCAATCTTCTTAACGGTCATGACGTGGATGCCACCAAGGTGCAGGCAGGAGAGGTGCAGACGCACGTTCTGCTCGGACTGAATCCCGGGCTTATTAATTCTTCGGGATATTCATGGACGGGAGATTACGTCACCGTCACGGGCGACCTGTGCGCAGACCTGCTCTCCAATATCGCGTCCGAGCAGAGAGCCAAGGTGGTTTATGAGTATCTCTACCGCCAGATTGAGGACAAAAAGGTCAGAGAGACCATTGATTTTCTCCTCAACCGTGAAGAAGCCCACAATCAGATGTTCCGCGATGCCTTCAATAAGGTACAACAGACCGGCTCTAACCGCGACTTCGGCACGACCAAGGCAGCAAAAATGTATTTTTCTATGTCCGATCCCGGACCCAACGCTTTTGCAACGGGCGAGACCCACGCTCCGGCGTTTAAGTGAAAATAATTACTGTTACCAAATACTCTATCGTGCATTAGAAAAGCCACCGACAATTTTTCTTATCGGTGGCTATTTTCATTTCTTACTATTAAAGTTGGGATACTCAAATAAAACAAATAATCCGAACGCTTCTCCAAGTAAGAGAATGTTCGGATTATTTTCATGTGGTCGGAATGACAGGATTTGAACCTGCGACATCCTGCTCCCAAAGCAGGCGCGCTACCAACTGCGCTACATCCCGAAATACTCATGTGTCGACTTAGATATTATACCATACGGCAAAGTGTTTGTCAATAACATTTGCGAATTTTTAGCAAGGCAAAGGAAAATACCGCTGCTTTATGCAGCGGTATTTTTGACTCTTACTGTTATAAATCTTATTTCGCGTCTATTCTGAAGTTGATGTAGTGTACAGTTCCTTTTCCATTAAATGTGAGCGATATGGGACCGTCTGTGGAAATTCCGTTAAGGTCATATTCGATAGTGTTGTGTGTGGTGATGATGCATTTTCCGTCAGCATCAGGAGTGCCGCTGCCTGAACCTTCGCGGATAGGCTCACGCTCATATCCGACCACATTTTCCTTGCCTTCAACAGACACTACGGGAATCTCATCCCCTTCAAAATCTATAACGAGCTTAACGTCGTCTATGCTCTTTACAAGACCGATTACAAGCGGCAACTCGTGAGTGCCGTCAAGCTTTATCGGCAGCGGCTTATAACTCATGTCCTCGCGTGTGAAGCAGTCCTGATTTGCAACGATGAATTCGCGGTAACCCTCGGTACAGTTATCAATAGACACCTGCCAATTCTTTTGGTTGTCTTCGTTTATCCAGAAGAAATTGTATGCATATATAGACTTTGCACCAAGCGCCTTGTACGCTGCCATGTAACCCTTTATGTGATAATCCTGGCTGTAGATATATTTAACGTTAAATATCTCAAGACCGGGGATAACGGGGATGTCATCTCCAACGATCTTCTGCCACTCATCAACGGGAATATAGCTGTCACAGTTGAGCCATCTCGGACCGGGACTGGATACGTCGATAAGTCCCTCTGCGGCGATAGTCTTCATATCAAAGCCGAAATCGTATGCGGACTCGGGATTACTCGGGTGACGCATAAGTATCTTGATCGGATGTCCTATCACCTTTTCGCACTCGGTAACGGTTGCTTTAACGCGACGCATGTAGTTGGTCATGATTTCCCAACGGTTTTCGTCGTGCTTGTAGTCAAGACAGTGCGGCTCACGAAGAAAGTCGAGCTCAAGACCGAAGACATCGTACTTGCAGAGCATTTCGCGCATGAAGTCAATGGTCATATCGCGGTACTTGTCAAACGCGAAGTTATAGCATGTGCCGTAGTATCCGTACTCTTTGCCGAGGAGCATACCCTTTTCCTCGGCTTCATAATAAAGGTCAATGTTGTATTTAGACGGGTGGCAGTCGTTCATTCTCATTGAAAGCCACGGGCGTATGCCGTTCTTCTTTGTTTCCTCAATGAACACCTCAACGGCATCTATGCCATACTCCACAAAGCATTTATAGTGATTGGGAGCCTGACCAAAGGATTCGTTAGGATCAATATCTTTGTATTTGAGCCACTTGTCAGAGCCCCACGGTGTGGTTTCAGAGGGAATAACCGAACCTTTGCCGAAAACGCAAAGTGCGATATCGGTTATGCCACCCTTGTACGCCGCGAAGGTTTCGCGCAGATCCTTGAGATAGGTTTCCTTGTCGGTGTTCATGTTGATCTGACCGTTCCAGTCGGGGTCGCGGTTGAATATATACGCGCCCTCATACCATTTCTTGTTCTCCATGATAAAATCTCCTTGGTATTTATTTTATGCCTCTATGAGCAGGTCAAGATAGTGTACAGTTCCGTTACCGTCGAATTTTACGGTAATCTCATTATCGGTTTCGATGCCGCTTATGTCATAAGAATACGGTGTGTAATCTGAAAGAATAAGCGTCTTTCCGTTCCCGCCAAGCGTGATTGACTCGGTTGGTGTGCCATGAATATTCGTTTTCACGCCAACACAAAGCACAGGTGCTTTCTCACCTTCAAAGTCAATACGAAGTGTTACCTTATCGCTCGGCTTAACCTTTCCAATGAGAAGCTTTCGCTCTGCGCTTGTATCAATCGCTATCGGAAGCGGCTTGTTGCGCTCCTCGGGGAATGCAAAGCAGTCCTCGTTTGTAACGATAAAGTGGCGCTTTCCTTCAAGGCACTTTTCGGGAGTGAGATCCCATATTCCGCTTTTTGCGTGGCCGTAATAGTTGTAAAGATATGCACCGGGCGCGCCCTGCGCGTAAAAGGCCGCGAGATATGCCTTGACGTTTTCAAGCTGGTTGTAGGGATACTTATGGTTAAGTATTTCAAGTACCGGGATAATGGCGGCATCGTCGCCGAGCATTGCTTTCCATTCTTCAATCGGAATGTAGCTGTCTGTGTTATTAAACAGCGGTGTGGGGTTGACGGCATCGATAATGCCGTCTTTATAGAGTGTTTCAACATCAAATCCAAGTGCAAACGCAGCTTTGGGAAAGCTCGGAACTCTTATGAGAATTTTTATGTCATGTTCCGACACGCGCCTCAGCTATGGAAACAAGAGCCTTCACTTCTCTCAAATATTCAGTCATTATCTTGTGGCAGTCGGGGGTATTCTTGTAGTCGAAGCAGTACGGCTCCCGCATGAAGTCCAGCTCAAGACCGAAGAAATCATATTTTGAGAATACTTCTTCAACGTAAGCGAGGAGCAGTGTGCGGTATCTGCCGTATGAGAAGTTGCGGCACTTGCTGAAGTAGCCGTAAGCATCACCGACTGTCTGACCCGCTGCAATATCCTCCTGCTGCATCTTTGTGCCGTTATAGACATCATGGTGGCAGTCGTTCATACGTATGGAGAGCCATGCTCGCTTGTTGTACTTTTTCATCTGATCGAGGAATATCTGAACGGGATCTATATTAAATTCGGCGTAGCATTTATAAAGGGTTTCCCAGCGCGCAATTTGGAAGGGAATTTCGGTTACCTTTTCTCCTGTCAGGTAATCGTAGTCCTTATACTGAATCCAGCGCATCGCAAACCAGTCAAAAACAAATGAAGGAATGTAGGACTGCGAGCAGAATGTGTTGAACATTACATCGGTGATCTGTGTTCCGTTAACGAAGGATGAGAAGTGATGTATAAGCTGTGCTTCGCAGGCTTCTTTGGATTCACTTGTTACACCAAGACACCAGTCGGGATCGCGGTTCATCATATACATGCCTTCATACCATTTTTTGTTTTCCATACAAATCTGTAGCTGCTGCAAAACAGCATCCTTTCCGCGATAAAGATCGCTTATTAACTTTATTTATATCACATATTTTGGGGGATGTCAACCCATTTTTAAAAATAGATAACATATTAAAAAAACGAGTGGAATTTACAAAAAACTTCGCTGTGAACATGTCACAGCGAAGCTTGAATTATTTAGCGTCAACAACAACGTCAATAAAGTATACGGTGCCGCTTCCATTGAATTTCAGATTTAGCGGCGAGTCTGTTTCAATGCCGGAAAGATCAAATGAAAGCGGAGTATTATCGGTCTGTGTGATGAGCTTGCCAAGGTGATTTATCATGTTTATAGGTTCACACTGAACTGGCGTGATAGCCTTTCCGCCGTTTGCCGAAAGTGTTGGGATAACGTCACCGATAAAGTCAATAATTATCTTGGTGTCATCACTTGCCTTGATTTTTCCGACTTCCATGGAAAAATCAGCTTCACCGTCGATTACGAGGGGGAAGGGCTTGTACTTTGTTTCCGGGTTAATGCAAAGATCCTGCTCGGTTACGTAAAATTCACGCAGCCCTTTAAGGCAGTTCTCGGCGTTGAACGTCCAAACCTCGCGGTTTCCTTTGTTAATGTTCCAGAAGTTGTAGAGGTATGCTCCAGGTGCGCCTTGACCGTAAAATGAGGCAAGAAACGCCTTTGAATGTTTAGGCTCGGAAAAGAACATACGCTTGTTAAACACTTCTATTCCGGGGATGATGGCTACTTTATCTCCCACACGCGCGAGCCACTCTCTTACAGGAAGACAGCCGTCGGTAGGCGCATATCTCGCACATGGGCTGAGTACATCGGCAAGGCCTTCATTTGCAATGGTTTCAACGTCGAATCCGAAGTCCATGCATGTTTTTATATCGCGCGGGATGCGCATTAGAATCTGAATCTTGTGACCGACACGCCCTTCAGCCTCGGTAACTATAGCCTTAAGCTCACGCAGATACTCGTTCATTATTTCGTGGGGGTTCTTTATATTGTTGTAGTCAAAGCACCACGGTTCACGCAGGAAATCGTACTCTATGCCGAAAAAGTCGTACTTTGAAAGAACTTCCGCTATGTAGTATTTCAGCAGTGTGCGGTATCTCGGATACTGGTAGTCGTAAGCGTGCCAGTAGTAGCCGTATGCTTCACCGATAAGATGCCCCTCTGCCTGCTCCTCGTCAAAGAATTTTGAGCGTGAGAGTCCCTTGTGGCAGTCGTTCATGCGGATCGATACCCATGCACGGCGTCCGTTTTTGTTGGTTTGATCTATGAAAATCTGAACGGGGTCGATTCCGTATTCCGCGTAGCATAGATAGAAGTTTTCCCACCGCTTTGCAAAGTCGGGATCGGTGTCCTTATATTTAATCCAATATCCCGGCATCCAGTCGAACACGGAATTTGGAATGTATGACGCTTGTGCAAAGACGTTAATGGCAACATCTGTTATAGCCTCGCTTGCATATGCCGAGAACATTTCCTCGAGATTTTTCTGTGCAAGCTCCTTTGTGGAGCAGTCTATGTGCAGGCATCAGTCGGGGGCGCGGTTTAAAAACAGCGAGCCGTCATACCAGTTTTTGTTTTCCATGTGAAGTTACCTCCAAGCCTGTAATCATATTTACATAATACAGCATTTACATTTGCACGTCAAGCAATATTGTCGCCCAATATGGAAAATTTGAAAAAACATCCGCGCTGCAATATTACAGCGCGGAAGGTAGTTATTTAGCGTCGATCATAACCTCAACGTAGTGAACGGTTCCGTTTCCGGTGAAGGTGAGATTCATTGGAGCGGGAGTTTCACAGCCGCTGAAATCAAATGCAAGAGGTCTGTGAGGTGTAAGGTTTGCAGACTCCGGCTTGCCGCAGATTTTTCTTGTTACGGGGTTGATTTTAACACCGGCAACATTTTCTCTGCCGAGTGCGGAAACAGTAAGCTCGCCCTCGCCCTCAAAGTCTATAATGAGAGTTACATCGTCGGTGGGCTTGATAAGACCAACCTCGATCGGAAGCTCTGCCGTGCCATCAACCGCCATTGGAAGCGGCAGATAACGGTTTTCGGGATATGCGGCTATGTCCTGGTCGGTTACGATGAACTGACGCATGCCTTCAAGGCAATTTTCCTTGGTGATGTCCCAAGTGCTGGGAGTTCCGCTTTGATTGAAGAAGTTGTAGAGATAACTGCCGTCAGCGCCCTGACCGAAGAAGGAAGCAAAGTATCCCTTTGCCATGTTGACATCGGTATATGTATACTCAAGGTTAAGATATTCTATACCGGGGATTACGGGGATCTTGTCGCAGACAAGCTCTTTCCACTCTCTTACGGGAATACCGCTGTCGCTGGTTCTCCATCTCGGTGTGGGGGTTACAGCGTCGATAAGTCCTTCATCTGCCATGGTCTTAACATCAAAACCAAACTGTAAGGAGGCGATGGGGGTGGAGGGAACTCTTATAAGTATCTTTATTTCGTGACCTACACGCTTTTCTGCTTCAAGCATGATCGACTTGATCTCACGCAGATACTCGATCATCATTTTGTGGCAGTCGGGGTTGTTCTTATAGTCGTAGCAGTACGGCTCGCGCATGAAGTCAAGCTCAAGTCCGAAGAAATCGTACTTGTCGAAAACTTCTTTAATAAGATCACGAACTGCGTTTCTGTATTTCGGATATGCAAAATCGAAGCAATGGCGGTAGTAGCCGTAGGACTCACCGACAACCTGTCCGTTTTCTACAGCTTCTGCATACATAGCTGTTGCAATTCTCGGAGGATGGCAGTCATTCATTCTAAATGTTGCCCAAGGTCTTATACCGTTCTTTGTTGTCTGGTCGATAAATATCTGAACGGGATCAAGTCCGTATTCCTTGAAAATCATGTGCGGGCGTCTCCATCTGAGCGCTCCGTCACGGTTAGAGTATCTGTAAAGCTCCCAGAATGTTCCGCCCCAGATGTATGACTTCGCAGGGAGTAGCGCAACCTGTGCAAACAGACAGAGCGCAACGTCGGTCAGCGGCTTTCTGTATGAACCGAAAATTTCCTCAATTCCTTTTTTGCATGCTTCCGGAGTGGATTCATCTCTTTCCATTCTGTCCCAAAGTCCGGAAGTATCCCAGTCGGGATCGCGGTTGAGCATGTGCATGCCTTCATACCATTTCTTGTTTTCCATTAGTAGTCACCTCAAAAATATTGACATGCAGTTATGTCATAATATTTATACCATATCGCAAAGAGGAAGTCAAGATATATTATGAGATTTTTTGCGTTTTTACAAGAATGCTCTGCCGTTACCGGCAGAGCACATGGTGTCATTTTGCGTCTATTACAACCTCAACGTAGTGTACAGTACCACTTCCGCTGAATGTAAGATTAAGCGAGGAAGGCGTTTCAATTCCGCTTATGTCATACGAGAGCGGATTATGCGGGGTAAGATTGAGGTTTTCCTGCTTACCGGCAATTCTGCGCTCAACCGGCTCGCACTTAACGGCTGCAATTTCTTTTCCGTTAACTGTGAGAGTAGGCATTACATCTCCATCAAAGTCGATGATGATACACGCGCTGTCATTTGCTTTGATAAGACCTACCTCAAGGGGCAGCTCTACCTTGCCGCTAATCTCAAGCGGAAGGGGCTTGTAACGGTTTTCCGGATATGCGAAGCAGTCCTGATCGGTTACGACAAACTGACGTTTACCCTCAAGTGCAACCTCCTTTGAGATATCCCAAGGGCTCGGGGGAGTATAGGAATTGAAGTAGTTGTAGAGCGAAATACCGTCTGCGCCCTGACCGTAGAACGCGGCTACGTAACCCTTTACCATTTCGAGCGTGGTAACGGTGTAGTCAACATTCATCTGCTCGATGCCTGCGAGTACGGGAATTTTATAATTTACCAGCTCATGCCATTCTTTTATCGGAATACCGCTGTCGCTGTGTGCCCATCTGGGAGCGGGATTTACTGCGTCAATGAGTCCTTGTTCTGCCATTGTCTTGATATCGAAGCCGAACTCAAGGCAGGTGGAAGGAGTGGCGGGAACTCGGATAAGTATCTGTATCTTGTGACCGACACGCTTTTCCGCGTTTGAAACAATTTCCTTGATCTCGCGGACATACTCTGTCATGATCTTATGACATTCGGGGTTATTTTTATAGTCAAAGCAATACGGTTCACGAGTGAAGTCAAGCTCAACACCAAACCAATCGTATCTGTCAACAGCATCCTTGATAACGTCGCGAAGTGCGCTTCTGTAGTTCGGATAGGAGAAGTCGAAGCAGTGACGGTAATAGCCGTATTCATTTCCGACAACCATTCCGCCCTCTATTGCTTCTACCTTGAGTGCTGTAGGAGTGTTCGAAGAATGGCAGTCATTCATTCTGAAGGTTGCCCAAGGTCTTATATTGTGCTTTTTAGTCTGGTCTATGAACATCTGAACGTGGTCAAGCTTGTAATCCTCATAGATCATATTAAGACGTTTCCAACGCCAGCCTGCGCCGTCATTGTATCTGTAAAGAGGGAACATTCTGCCGCCCCAAAGGTGCTTGTCGGTGGGGAACAGTGCAACCTGACAGAACAGGCAAAGTCCTACGTCGGTCAGTGGATTTCGATATCCGCCGAAGATCTCCTCTATACCTTTTTCACATGCTTCTTTGGTGGAATCATCTCTTCCTTTGCTTTCCCAAAGCCATTTCGAGTCCCAGTCGGGGTCGCGGTTGAGCATGAACATGTTTTCATACCATTTCTTGTTTTCCATAAGTGTTTACCTCCAAAATATATACCATTTATTTTGCATCGATCTCGAGCTCTACATAGTGTACTGTACCTTTTCCGTTGAATGTAGGGTCGAGATGCGACGGAGTTTCGATGCCGCTGATGTCAAAAGAGAGCGGTGTGTGTTCGGTGAGGTTCGCCATGCCGTCCGGACCCTGACCGGGACGGATGATAGGCTCGATCTGAACAGCGGTGACATTTTCTTTGCCAGCTACAGAAAGAGTGGGTGCTGTATCGCCCTCATAGTCAATAATAACGCTTACCTTATCGGTGGACTTTATACGACCTACCTCGAGCGGAAGTGTTGCTTTGCAGTCAACTCGCATCGGAAGCGGCTTATACTGGTTTTCCTCATATGCGAAGCAGTCCTGGTATGTTACGATAAACTGGCGAGTGCCGCGAAGCACGTCTTCTCTTGTAATCTTCCATGTATCCACATGAAAAGGGCTCATGAAATAGTTGTAAAGATGTGCGCCCTCAGCCCCCTGACCGAAGAAAGAGGCGAGATATCCTTTTGTGAGGGGTACAGTGGTGTTGGAGGTGCATTTGAGATTGGAAGATTCGATTCCGGGAACTATCGGAACCTTGTTGCCAACCCATTCTTTCCATTCCTTTACGGAAATACCGCTGTCGGTGCATACCTGATGCGGAGCAGGAGCTACAACGTCAACAAGACCTTCGTCTACCATTGTTTTCACATCGAAGCCGAACTCCATACATGTGGACGGGGTGGAAGGAACTCTTATAAATATCTTTATGTCATGTCCAAGACGTTTTTCAGCCTCGCGCATGATGCCCTTTATCTCTCTGATATATTCGGTCATTATCTTATGACATTCGGGATTACCCTTGTAGTCAAGGCAATACGGCTCGCGCATGAAGTCAAGCTCAATACCGAAGAAATCGTACTTGTCAAACACTTCCTTGATTAAATCTCGAAGTGCATTTCTGTATTTGGGATAGGCAAAATCGAAGCAGTTGCGGCGGAAGCTGTAGAAGTTGTGGCTTCCCACCATCTGATCTGATTCCGCGCACTCAACATACATGCGTGTGGGGATTGACGGCGGATGAATATCGTTAATTCTGAACGATGCCCACGGACGGATGTTGTTTTTTCTTACGGTGTCAATAAAAATCTGAACCGGGTCGATTTTGTATTCTGCAAACATTTTGTACGGGCGCTTCCATCTTTTTGCTGCATCCGGCATTCTGTTGTAATATTCCGGCCAGCGTTCACCGCCCCATGTGTATGCTTTTGAGGGCAGAAGCGCAACCTGACAGAATAGGCAAAGTCCGGCATCGGTGATGGGATTTTGATATTCACCAAAGATTTTTTCAATACCTTTTATGCAGGACTCGGGAGTGGAATCGTCCATCCCTTCCTGTGTCCATATCCAATCGCAGTCCCAGTCGGGGTCGCGGTTGAGATAATACATATTCTCATACCATTTTTGGTTTTCCATATAGAGGGACCTCCGTACACAATTATACTATAATATTTATAGCATATCGGTAAAATAAAGTCAAGGCTTTTTGTGAAATTTGAAGAAAAAATGCTCTGCCGAAGTGCTACGGCAGAGCATTCAATTTATTTTGTGTCAACGACGATCTTTATGTAGGTAACCTTGCCTTTTTTGGTAAATTTAAGCTCAATAAGCGACACAGAGAAATATGCCGTCGGCATCCATCTTGCATACGAGGTGATAATGTCAGTATGAAGTGTCAACATATCTGCAGTGAGCATTGTTTATTCTGAAGGCTACTACGGACGAATGTCAGCCTTCCACATCTGATCAAGGAAAATCTGCACTTGTCGAGGCGGTAGTCTTCATGACATTTACAAATGACCTCACACTATTTCGTGAAATTTATTTTTTTCTTCGCAGTAACATGAAAATCAGCAGCGCGATAAGATATACTGCCGCGATAACAACCGTTAAAATACACATGAGTGTACTCTTTGCCGCGAGGCTTACGAGAAGCAATACAGGTGCTCCAAAGACAATGCCGAATGAGCTTCCCGTGATAAGATTGTTTGCTGCGGGAGTTTCAAACTCGGGATCGATCTCGCGAAGCAGGAGCACGCCGGAGCTGATAGTTCCCGTGAGCATGCCGTACATTGAGAAGAAGCCTTCGTTTTCATATCCGGGGTAGAGCTTTTTGCACATATATTTGAGATAAATAAACGTAATAACTCCACCGGCAACAGCCATTAGTATGAAGGGAATCCACATTGCCGAGAGGTCATCAATATTTATTCCGGCGATGCCTGCGATTATCATAAGGTCAAAGGCAAGACCGGATATACGGGAGAGCAGGTAGTTATTCCGATACTGACGGTTCATCAGCTTTGCGGATCTCAGCCCTGTAAAGAGGGCGCGACAGCCCATTGCTACAACTGAACCGATAATGAAGTTAAAGCCCCACAAAAGTGTTGATACAGTAGCCGCCAAGCCGGGAGCTATCAAAGCGAGCAGGGAAGTAATTCCCCATATGATGAGGTAGGTTACAAGATAAACTATAGCAACGAGTGCAAACTGAACCGAGAGCTTGTCAACTGATTCTGATATTGGAATTTCGCCCTGATGCTGAAAGGTATCGAGCGTTACCGAGCCTGACAGCTCTGATTTTTCAGAGACACGGCGGATACTGCCGCGCTTATTGTATATATTAAGAAATATAACACCAACAACGCACGCGCAGAGATATCCCGATGCCGCAAGTGACAGACCGAAGGTTCTGCCGCCTGCCATTCCGAGTGCCTCATAGGTCGTACCGACATTGTTTGCCTGACCGGGACCCTGACCGTATGCCATTGGCAGAAGTATGCCGCTTGCCTTGAAAAGATCGGGCATAACAGTGAACGCGAGCACTAAGGATATGCTAAGACCGATTATTGCCTGCACCAGATATGTGCTGACGATAAGGGCACCGCTTCGTGCGCCGGTAAGAGCTGTTGTCCCGGAATTTTTTTCGGGGATACGCAGAGCCATGGCTATAAAGCCGAGAGCAAGTGCGTGATATGTAAGCTTTTCCAAAAATACTGCGTCAATATCGAGAATTCCGGTCGTGCGGAGAAGCAGGAGTATAAAGCCCGCCAAAACTGATATGGGCATAAGGCTTTTTTTGATAAATGGTATTTTTCTGAGAAGTACATTGGACAGAAAAATGAGTGCCGCCATGATACCGATTTGTATGACCGGTGCCCACAGCTCTGTGTTGGCAGCTGAAAAATCCATTATAATTACCGCCTTTCGTGTAGTTAATTTATTTCGCTTTTCTGTAAGCTTTTAATTGAATCGTAAAGCCATACAAATTTAACTGCGTTTATGTTATCAGCCGGTGCAAGCTCATAATACTTCTTGCCGGAAGAGAACACAACCTTGCGCTTACCGTGAAATGCCATGGCGTCAAGCTCACAAAGGGGAATGTGTGTGTTGCCCATGGTGAAGCCTTCCTTGCCGAAGGCTGCCTTGCCGCTTTCAACTATTTGCGCCTCGTTTTCGATCAAGGTCAAAACAGCATCGCTCATTTCAAAGCTCTCACCCTTTTTCGCGAGTTCTTCGACGGCTTGCTTTTGCCAACTGTAAAGCTCGCGCACGGTGTTATACTGTGTGCCGGAAACCATCCCGTATTTGTCAAACTCGAGCGTCATGCCGCAGCTTTTACAGTGTGCAGTGTTGCCACTTGATGTGATGCTCTCGTGTGCATTACATTCGGGGCAGATGAAGAGAAGATTTTCAATTCCCTCGGCAAGTCGCTTGCCCTTGTATACCCTTGGGGACTCAAGCTGGCGTGCGTAAGCGTCTTCATAAAGGTCGCGGCAAATTGCTTCGTTTATTTCATCCACGCTCATGACATCAAGCTGTTCTTTGGTATATATATTGACAGCCTCACCGTGAGAGTAACCGCGGCGCAGTTTTTTCGCCCAGCCGGGAGAGAGAAAATAACCGCCGACGAGCTTATATGTAACAAGTCCGCATCCTGCCTTCTTTACAAGCTGACCGGTTGTGGGTGCTATAGGAGATGTAACTCCGTTCCATGTGCGAACGCCTTCGGCGAACATGCAAACATTGTGCCCGTGCTTGAGTTTTCGCAAAATATCGATTATCGCGTGTGCGGCACTCATGCCTTTTTTGCGGATTATGGGCTCAAACGCGAATTTAAGTAGTGGATATGCAATCTTCCAGCGGGATATATGCTCGCTTGCCACAAAGTGCATGGGACGCTTAAAGCTGACACCCACGAAAAGTGGGTCAAAGTCTGTTGCATGGTTTGAGAGTACGAGATAATTTTCGGGAAGCTCGGATCTTTTCAGCTTTTTCGAGGTGTACCCGAATTTGATCTTCAGAAAGATATCAACGAGAGGACGAAGCGTTCTCCAGATTATCGAATGTTTTATATTCATAAGCATTTCCTTGACAAAATATTCATAAATATTATATCAAAAATTCATAAGATTGTCAACATGAATATGTAAAAATAGGCTACTATACACTTTCCTCTTGAAAAAATTGAAAAAGTGTGCTATACTCATAATATTATAAAATAAAGGAGAACAGTATGAAAAAGCTTTTGCCGATACTTTTGATTTTAGTTATGATAATCTGTACCTCGTGCGCCTCAGAAAACGTGAGCGGCAAATACTACGCCGACATAGTCATCCGCGATTACGGCACTATCACGGTTGAGATCGACTCAGATGCGGCACCGATAACCGCCAAAAATTTCATAAAGCTCGCACGTGAAGGATTTTACGACGGACTCACATTCCACCGTATTTACGCGGGCTTTGTAATTCAGGGCGGCGACCCGGAGGGAAACGGTTATGGCGGCTCTGGTAAAAAGATAAAGGGTGAGTTTGCCGCAAACGGATACAACAATCCTATCTCGCATACACGCGGTGTCATTTCCATGGCACGCGGAGAGGATATGAACAGCGCAAGCTCGCAGTTCTTTATCGTTCATCAGGATGCCCAAAGCAGCCTTGACGGACTTTACGCGGCATTCGGACGTGTTATCGAGGGAATGGAGATAGTTGATGCGATCTGCTATGATGCGTCCCCCATTGACGGCAACGGCACAATTCTTCCGAGCGAACAGCCGATAATCGAAAGTATTACTATAAGAGATAAGTAAAAAAACAACGCCTTTGCGACACTTCGCAAAGGCGTTATCTATTTAAGCTTTTCTGTATGCAAACGCTTCCCATGGAAGATCTGCCGGCTTTTTCTCGGTAAGGAGCGAGTCGACGTGCAAAAGAAGAGGGAATTTCTCTGCGTCAAGCTTTCCGGATTTTGCGAGTGCCCGTATCGCGCGTGCCACACGCTCGGCTACAACGAGCGACTCAAGCGTTACTCCGTTAAGCTCTGCCTTTGCTTCGTCGATGGTAAGACCGCGTCCGAGCAGGATGCCGACAAGACGTGTTCTGCCGCCGTAAACCGTTACGTAAAGGTCACCGAGTCCGACAGCGAGCGCTTCGGTGTTGCCATCGCCGCGGATTTTAAGAAGCTCTGCCATTTCTCTCGCGCTCTGATAGAATACCGCAGCCTGCGAATTAAAATGCAGCTCACTCTCCACGCCGAATTCGCGCTGATTAAGACCAATCGTTAGCGCAACAGCAAGAGCGTAACCGTTTTTTAGTGCAACGGCACTCTCAATGCCGATAACGTCGGTGGAGATGCTTATGTGGTAATAGTCGGTAGCCATAACGCTCTTTAAAAATTCGAGCGTTTTAATATCACTGCCGCAGAACGTGACCTCTGTGTGATCGTGTGCCACAAGCTCATAGCTTGTGCAGGGGCCGCCGATTGCGTTTAAGTTGCGGCGAAGTCCCATTTTAGAAAGGCGTTCACTCCAGACTTCGGGATAGCAGAGAAGCGTTCCGTCAGGCAGATCGTAAAGTCCCTTGGTTACGGTGATTATAGGTGTGCTTTCGGGGATTTTCGGGAGAACATACTCTCCAAACCAGTCGACACCGAAACTTGATACGCCGCCGATTATCATATCGGCACCGTCAATGGCAGACTCCATGTCTTCTATTTGATAATACTTTATTCCCTCGGGGAAAGCCTTGGTGAATTTGGGGTGCCTGTTTTCCTTTATGCAGTTATCTATTATCTCTCGGTCAAGCGGTGTGCCGACAAGACGCACCTCGTTACCGTTTTCGCGTGCAGGGAAAGCGAGCGCAGAGCCCATCATTCCGGCACCGATTATTGTTACAACAGCCATTGAAATCTCCTTAATTTTGAATATTTTTCCTTAAATAATTATAGCATCAACGCTGTTATTTGTCAATGCAGAGTTTTTACGTATTATTATAAATTTTTACCCTTAAAATATTTTAAATTTCCTCTTGATTTTTTGCGTGGGGTGTGATATAATATAACCAAACAAATGTTCGGGAGGCAACACTGTGGCACGGCTTATCTTTCACGTGGATGTAAATAGCGCGTTTCTTTCGTGGGAAGCGGTGAAGCGCGTTGGCGAAGGTCTTGACGACCTTCGCCTTGTTCCGTCGGCTATCGGTGGTGACAGGGAGAGCCGTCGCGGTGTTATACTCGCGAAGTCACTGCCTGCAAAAAAGTTCGGTGTGAAAACCGGAGAGCCCATTGCCATGGCACTACGGAAATGTCCGAATTTAATTATAGCCTCACCGAATTTCAAGCTGTATCAGCACTCATCGAGAGCGTTTATGGCGGTATGTGAGAAATACGCGCCGGTGGTAGAGCAGTATTCGATTGACGAATGCTTCCTTGACATGAGTGACACCGAAACGGTATATCCCAACCCGATCGAGATAGCGTATAAAATAAAGGATGAGATCCGCGACACACTCGGCTTCACGGTCAACATCGGTATCGGCGAAAATAAGCTGTGCGCGAAAATGGCGAGCGATTTTGAGAAGCCCGATAAGGTTCACACACTGTTTATGCGTGAGATTAAAGATAAGCTGTGGCATCTTCCCGTGGGGGAGCTTTTCGGAGTTGGTGCGGCTACTGCGGAAAAATTAGAGCGGCACGGGGTTTATACAATAGGCGATGCGGCAGAATGTGACATAGCTGCACTTGAGGCGTTCCTTGGCAAAAAGGCGGCGCAGTATCTGCATCTCTGTGCTAACGGTATTGATAACTCCGAGATTAAAGCAGTGCCGGATGATGCCAAGGGATACAGCAATTCTACCACGCTTGCAACCGATTTGACTGATTATGAGAGTGCCGATGCTGTAATACTCGCGCTGGCTGACAGCGTTGCCTCGCGTCTGCGCCGTGACGGAGTGCGCGGATACTGTATATCCGTGTCAACCCGAACGAGCGAGTTTGTAAACCGTTCGCATCAGAAGAATCTTTCGGAGTCCACAAATATTACCGGGGAAATATACCGCGAGGCACAGTCGCTTTTGAGGGAACTGTGGAACGGGTACACGCCATTGCGGCTTCTCGGTTTATCTGTGACAGACATTGACCGCGGTGATGCGTGTCAGTTAACACTGTTTCCGGATGAAGAGCGCGAGCGACAGCTTGAGCGTGACAAAAAGCTTGATCTTGCTCTTGACTGTGTTCGCAAACAGTTTGGAAGTGCCACGATAAAGCGCGGCAGCACGGTTTCAGATGTTGGGCAGAAGCATAAGGCAAAGGCAGATTTAGATAATGGGAAATAAAAAACAGCCTCACTCTTTCGAGTGAGGCTTTGCTTTTACTGATGTGTGTCAAACAGACGGTAGAGTGCGAGGATCGACTGCTGAACGGTGAATGTTCCGCTCGGGTCGAAGTTGTTGTTGCCCACACCGCCCATGACGCGAGCACCATGGTCTGATACAAGCGATGATGTGAAGTTGATACCGTCAAGCGCCCACGCGGGAAGCTTTGCTGTGTCCGCAAACTTCGCTATTTCGGTGCCCTCATGCAAGCCGAGCACGGTTGCTGCGCGACGGATCATTGTTGCTGCTTCCTGACGCTTGATATTTGCATCGGGAGAAAAGTGTGTAGCATCAGTTCCGTTTACGATACCGAGAAGATTTGCCGCGATAACAGCGAGTCCCTTATCGTCAACAAACGGGGAAGCCTTAAGGGTGATTCCCTTGAGTTTTAACAACTCCTCAATAGTGTCCACTCCCTCATAATGACAAATTGCACTCATGAGAAGTGTGCAGAAATCGTGTCTGCTGATATCACTCGCATAGTCATGCTGGAGCTCACCCGGAACAAGATCGTTTGCAAGTGCGGCGATCACTTCGGGCTGTGCCCACGATGCAGGAGTGTCCTTGGGAGCGGCAGAATCTCTTACCAATATTTTGTGGTCATATGAGAAGGTGTCGATGCTGATGTCAAAATACTTATAGTCAGAAGGTGCCTTTGTTATGAATATTCCGTCTTCATATTTGTTGTTGGAATCCCATGTTGCGTCCATTATCATCCAGTGTCCGTCTACCCATGCTTCAACGTGAGCGTGGTTGCTCTCGGTTGCGCCGGGAGCAGCAGTGCCGAAATCTTCCACACTAATGCCTGCGGCATAGGTGTCAACCTCCATAGCAGGAATACCCTGTGCCCAAAGAAGCTCTTTTAAAAGGTCGGCATAGCCTGCACACACGGTGAGATGACAGTCGAGGACATCATCGGCTTTATAGTGAATAAGATCGCGCTTGCCGTAGTAGTAGTCGTAGTCGTAGTAAAGATTTTCAGTAACCCACTTGTAGATTGCAAAGACCTTGTCGTGATTATTTGTGAGTCCTTTGCATATCTCATCGGACACTGCCTTTACCTTGTCGGAGGTTACGCCAAGCTCATCCGCCGGATTAACCCAGTGATTGTACATATCAAGGTTGTGCGCCTCGATGCTTGATGTGACAAAACGGTATCCGGAAGCAGACGGCTCAACAACAACATCTTTCCAGATAAATCCCCAGAAGCGATTAGCCTCATCAGTGGACTTTCTTGTATACAAGGTGATGTTTGTGGGCTCGGAAATGCCTGCGAGTGAGAGCGTTTCGCGGAAATATTCACCGCTTTTTGCGTCAATGATCTTGCTGTATTCATTAAGCTTGGTTATCTCCTTGGAACGCATCCAAATGCTTGCAAGATCTTCGGAAACGATTTTACCCTCAACGGTTAAGGTGTTGCCAGAAATTGTGAACTGAACATAGTTGTCTTCACTTGCCGAGGTGCGAAATACGGTTTTGTTCGCCGCGCTCATCGGAACAAGTGAAAAGATGATAATAACTGCAACTAAAAGAGAAAGAAGACGTAATTTTTTCATTTATACCTCAATAGAACTTATGCTGCGCCTAAAATTAAACCTTATCAATATACTTAAGAAGTGCTTCACGAAGGATCTGCGGATCACAGTTGCCGCGAAGCTCCTTCATACACTTTCCGAAAATTGCGAGAAGTGCCTTTTCCTTGCCGCCCTTGAAATCGGCTACGGCTTTTGGATCAGCAGCAACGGCTGCTTTGATAACTTCATCCATTTTGCCGGTGTCGTTGGAAACGATAAATCCGTTCTCCTCGGCATACTTTGCAGGATCGATGGGTGTGTCGGAGTCGAACATAACGCTGAGTATCTTCTTGGCGTTGCCGCGGTTAACAGTGCCGTCCATGCAGAGCTTGATGAGCGCGCCGAGCGCCTTTCCGTCGATATTCAGTTCATCAACGGTCATCTGCTTGCGGTTAAGAAGATTCATGCAGTCGGAAATGAGCCAGTTTGCAACTTCCTTTGCCGAGCCGCATACGGCAAGTGCCGCTTCGAAAGCATCGCAGAATGCGCGGCTTTCGGTGAGAAGGTTTGCGTCATACTCTGTAAGACCAAGCTCGCCTGTATAGCGAGCACGCTTGATCTCGGGAAACTCGGGAAGTGAAGCTTTAATACCATCATACCACTCGTCGTCAATAACAACGGGCATGATGTTAGGATCGGGGAAGTAGCGGTAGTCACCGGCTGTTTCCTTGTTACGCATAGCGTAGGACTTGCCCTTGATGTCATCCCAGCGGCGTGTTTCCTGAACAAGCTCCTCTGTGCCGTTTTCAAGTGCATCGATGTGACGTGCAACCTCATACTCGATGGCACGGGTGATAGCGGTGAGGGAGTTCATGTTCTTCATCTCGGTGCGTACACCGAGCTTGTCGGAGCCCTCGGGACGAACGGAAAGGTTAACGTCGCATCTCATCGAGCCTTGCTCCATGCGGCAGTCGGAAACCTTTGCAAATCTGAGGAGGGAGCGCAGACGCTCAAGATAAGCGATAACTTCTTCTGCGCTTGAAAGGTCGGGCTGGGAAACTATCTCGATAAGCGGCACGCTGGTTCTGTTGAAGTCAACGAGCGAGGTGTCGGTCCAGTCATCGTGAACGAGCTTACCCGCGTCCTCTTCCATGTGGATCTGCTTGATGCGGATAGACTTCTTACCCTTTGAGGTTTCGATGTCCACGGTGCCGTTAACGGCGACGGGAGCGAACCACTGGGTTGTCTGATAAGAGCAGGGAAGGTCGGGATAGTAGTAGCTCTTTTTATCAAATGTTGTTGTGCGGTTGATATGGCAGTTAAGCATCATACCGGCTGTCATACCGAGGTCAACAACATGCTTGTTTACAACGGGAAGCATGCCGGGCATTCCGCAGCACGCAGGGCAAACGTGATCGTTCTGTTCGCCGCCGAACTTTGCGGAGCAGGAGCAGAATATTTTCGACTCGGTTGCAAGCTCTACATGAACCTCAAGACCGATGACGGTTTCATATCTCATCTTATTTGCCCTCCTTTGTTATTATCTTTGCCACTTCAAAGAGAGTGTTCTCGGAAAATGCCTTGCCGAGAAGCTGTACTCCGCCGGCTATAGCCGCAGGAATACCGGAAATTGAAGCAGGTGCTGTGTAGAGTGCCTCATCAAAGGAGATATACTTGTTTGCCTTGGTGTCAGCCTCAGTATATGCAGCCTTGGAGCATGCGGGGAGAATGAGAACGTCATACTCCTCGAAAAGCTTTGCGAGCGCTTCAACGATCACGCGGCGTACACGCATGGATTTGTCGTATACAGGCATGTAGTTGTCGTCGGAAAGCGTTTCAGAACCGTAGAGGATAGCGGTTTTGGTAAGCTCACCAAATGCTTCTGTACGGCTGTTTGTGTAAAGCTCACCTATAGTGGTGTAGTTTTCACTTCTGTGACCGTACTTCACGCCGTCGTAGCGCGACACGTTGTTGCAAAGCTCGGCACACATGAGAACACTCCATGCTGTTTTCGCAAATGCAAGCACATCGCAGTCAATTTCGTCAACGCTTACGCCGTTAGATTCAAGCGAAGCCTTGGCCGACGCGATTTTTTCAGCTGTTGCAGCGTCGATATCCTTTGTGAATGTCTTTATAACAGCGGCTCTTTTAAGATTTGCCGCGCCGTTTGTAACAAGCGCACACTTTTCTTCGGGAAGGGATGTTCCGTCCTTGTCGTCGTGACCGACGATAGAGCCAAGAACCTGCTTACAGTCGGATACGGTGCTTGCCATAACGCCGACACATTCACCGGAGCAAGCTGCTGGAATCGTTCCATAGCGTGATACAGTACCGTAGGTCGGTTTGATATAAACAAGACCGCCGAGTGCCGCCGCACGTCGCGGTGCGCCGTTTACATCAAGTCCCACAGCTGCATTAGCTTCGCCGTTCTTGAGAAGCTCGGCAGATGCAAGTGTGAGATTTCCGTTTTCATCGGTGATGGCACCGAAGTAGGATGTTTCGCCAAGCAGATCGATTCCGAACTCGCCGACGTTTGCCTTGCCGGAGATGGAATATCCTGCCGCTTTAAGCTTCTTTGCCGCTTCTGCTTCAAAAAGGCTCATGTAGCCATCGAGCATTTTCGAGCCTGCGGTGGTGGGAAGCTCGGTGGTGAGCATCATATCGTCAAGTATAACAGCCGAGGATGCCACACTCTCATTTTTGTTAATATAAAGCTTCATCTTAGTTCCCCCTAATTATTCAACCAGACGAGGTACCTGCCAGTAGCCCTCATAGGACTCGGGCGCGGACTTCTGAAGCTCGTCACGTGTGAAGAGTTTGATCTCCTTATCCTCGCGTACAACTGTGAACATAGGCATTACGTGCACCATGCGCTCAACATTTTCGGTGTCAACAGCATCCATAGCGGCAATCTCTGCATTTCTTGCTTCGAAGAATGCAATGGTTGCGGCAGACTCTTCTTCTGTAAGAGCCAGCTGGTTGAGCTTTTGCAGACGGATAAAGGATTCTTTATCGGTTATAAGCATATATCTTATTCCTTTCGTGTGTGTAGTGAACAACACATATCGCTTGCTTATCAAACGCCAAAGATGTCGCTGGGCGAAATCTTTACACAAAACGGTTGTTGGGATGCCGATGCGGGCATCGGCAGGGCCCCGACTACCGAGAGTGTGGACTAAAGTTTAGCCCCAATGTCTATGAAGCGATAGCGTCTATAAAGTTTTTGCGGAGCTTTTTTCAAAAAGCGACCGTATCCCTATTTAAGAATATTATGGTTAATCTCTTACCTTGATATGCACTTCGCGGAGCTGAAGCTCGGTGACTTCGCTCGGAGCACCCATCATGAGATCCTGTGCGTTTCCGTTAAGCGGGAATGCGATTACGTCACGGATAGTTTCCTCGCCAGCGATAAGCATGATCATTCTGTCAACGCCGGGAGCCATACCTGCGTGAGGAGGAGCACCGTAGCTGAACGCGGTGTAAAGCGCGCCGAACTTTGCCTTAACATCCTCTTCGCCATAGCCCGCAATCTCAAATGCCTTCTTCATGATTTCGGGATTGTGGTTTCTGACAGCACCGGACGAAAGCTCTACGCCGTTGCAGACGATGTCGTACTGATATGCGAAGATCTCAAGCGGATCTTTATTAAGAAGCGCATCCATTCCGCCCTGAGGCATAGAGAAGGGATTGTGGGTAAAGTCGATCTTGCCGGTTTCCTCATTGCGCTCATACATCGGGAAGTCAACGATGAAGCAGAATTCGAAGGAGTCCTTGTTGATAAGTCCGAGCTCATTTGCGATCCATGTGCGCATCTGACCTGCCAAAGAGTTGATAACTGCAGGAGTGTCGCTGATGAAGAAGAGGGAATCGCCCTCCTTGATGCCGCAAAGCTCCACAAGCTCTGCCTTTTCCGCATCGGAGAGGAACTTCGCGATAGGTCCCTTGAATTCTCCATCCTCAAGAGTGATATATCCGCAGCCGAACTTCATGCCGATACTGCGAGAGTATGCGTCGATAGCCTTTTCAAATGCCTTCTTGCCGTCGCCCTCTCCGTCCTTCTTAACAAGATAGTTTGCAACGATACCGCGAACAAGCTTGTTTTTAAAGGGAATGGTACGTCCGTTGATCTCAAGGAAATCGTGAGTAGCGAAAAAGTTTGTGAGATCCTTTATGATAAGAGGGTTACGAAGGTCGGGCTTGTCAGTACCGTATTTGAGCATTGCATCGGCAAATGTGATGCGTGTGAAGGGCGGCTCGGATACGGGCTTGTCAGAGAACTTCTTGAAGGTGTTGTATACAACCTTCTCTGCAACTGCGAATACGTCCTCCTGTGTTGCGAAGGACATCTCGAAGTCGAGCTGATAAAATTCTCCGGGAGATCTGTCCTGACGCGCATCCTCATCTCTGAAGCAGGGGGCAATCTGGAAGTAACGGTCAAAGCCGGACGCCATCAAAAGCTGCTTGAACTGCTGGGGAGCCTGGGGAAGAGCGTAGAACTTGCCCTTGTGCTTACGGCTGGGAACGAGATAGTCACGCGCACCCTCGGGAGAGGAAGCGGTGAGTATGGGAGTCTGGATCTCAAGAAATCCCATATCCTCCATCTCTGAGCGAAGATAGGAAAGTATCTTGGAGCGCAGAACAATATTGTCGTGTATCTTTCTGTTTCTAAGGTCGAGGTAGCGATATTTGAGTCTTACTTCCTCGCGGGTTTCGGTGGAAGCGTCGATCTCAAAGGGAAGGCCGAGCTGGCAGGGACCGAGAACCTCGATCTTGTCGGCACGTACTTCGATCATACCGGTTGCAATTTTTGCGTTTACGGTTTCGGCATCTCTTTCGGTTACGTTTCCTTCAACGAGGATAACAGTTTCCTTGGGCATGCCGGCGATCATTTTATCGTCATTTACGACGATCTGTGTTACGCCGTAGTGGTCACGAAGGTCAAGGAAAAGTACACCTCCGTGGTCGCGGACTGTGTCGATCCAGCCGGTGAGGGTTACACGCTCGCCGATATTGGCTTTAGTGAGCTCATTACAGTTGTGTGTTCTTAACATGGTAGGTTCCTCCAATAAAATTTTGGTGATGCAATGGACAAGAAACAAAAAAACCGTCCTCGCCCATAAACATGGGACGAAAGACAGCTTCCGCGATACCACCCAAATTGACGCACAAGCAATGCTTGTGGAGTCCACCTTAATTAAATCTTAACGCGATCAACGTGCGGTTCTACTAACGGAAATGCTCCGCGTTCTTCCGCGTGCTCGGAAGTGTTTTTCGCGTGTGGCTCACTGCCGTCTTACACCAGCCGACGACTCTCTGCAAGCTTGCCAGACGTTACTCTCTTCGTCACTGCAACAATCTATGTAATATTATATCACACAATTTATTTTATGTCAATAGTACATTATGGAAAAACATGCGTATTTCGCAGTGCAAAATGCACCGCAAAATGCATAAAAGAAAGGTGACGCATGTCAGTGCATCACCTCTTCTATATGAACATTGCTTACAGAGTGTCATCAATATATTCGGGCAGCCAATCGCCGTGAGCCGCTATAAGCTCGTCGCACATTGCGATGATGTCGTCGATCGACAGCTCTGCCGCAGTATGCGGATCAAGCATTGCTGCCTGATATATCTTCGATTTCTTTCTGGTTCTTGCGGCTTCTATTGTGAGAAGCTGGGGATTTATGTTTGTGACGTTCATAGCCGCAAGCTGTGTGGGAAGCTTGCCGACATGACAAGGGGTAATTCCACTGCCGTCAACAAGGCACGGAACCTCAACGCACGCCTCGGAGGGAAGATTGTCGATAAGTCCCGTGTTGAGTACGTTTCCGCCGATCTTATAGGGCTTGTCGGTCACTATTGCATCTATGATGTATGATGCGTATTCATATGTGCGCTCGTGGGTGAGGGATTCGCTGTTTTCAACCAGCTGCTTTCTCTGATCTTCCCACTCCTTGATCTGATCTACACAGCGACGCGGATACTCGTCAAGCGGAATGCTGAATTTTTCGATAAGCCAGGGATATTTCGACTTAATGAAGAATGGATTGTATTCCGCATTGTGCTCGCTTGACTCTGTGCAGTAGTAACCGAAGCGTCGAATATATTCAAAGCGTACCTTGTCTTGATGCTCTTTGTCAAAATTCACGGCAAGACGGCGTATTTCAGGATAAAGGTCGTTGCCTTCAAGATCACGGATGTCGAGAAGCCACGCCATATGGTTAATGCCGGCGATGGTGGTGGAGCAGTTGTCAACATACTGACTGAGTCCGAGCTTATTAAGTATACCCGATGCGCATACCTGAACGCTGTGGCAAAGACCGATTACCTTTATTTTTGTATATTTCTGCAGATATCCCGTGATCATCGCCATGGGGTTGGTGTAGTTGAGAAGCCAGGCATCCGGACAGACTTCTTCCATTTCGTGAGCGATCTCCTCAAGCACGGGGATCGTGCGAAGTGCCCTGAATATGCCGCCGATACCGAGCGTGTCACCGATAGTCTGTCGGAGCCCGTATTTTTTCGGAATCTCAAAATCGGTTATGGTGCACGGATCATATCCGCCGACCTGAATTGCGTTTACAACGAATTTGGCATCGCGGAGCGCGTCTTTACGCTTTTTAACTCCGAGATACTTTTTGATTGTCGCTGCACCGCCGTTTATGTTTTTGTTAAGTGCGGTGAGCATGATATATGAGTCTTCAAGACGTGTTGCATCGATGTCGTAAAGCGCGATTTCCGCATCGTGAACTGACGGCGTGAGCATGATGTCGCCAAGCACGTTCTTGGCGAAAATAGTGCTTCCTGCGCCGATAAATGTGATTTTTACCATTGCATATTCTCCTTTTTGGCGTTTTTATTTATGCTTTCAAATAAATGATATCATATTTTGGTGATATTGTGAATGGCGCAATGTAACCGAAATATGTTATAATGTAAACAATACTGAAATTCAGGAGCACTCTAAAATGCTTAAACAAACAATAAAAAAATCACAGTATACGGAGAATATTTTTATAAACGACAGAGGTTTTGAAGATCTAAATCCGGTGCTGTTTGGTTGGGAGCGGTGCGGCGCGGGGGAATCCTTTGGACCTGCAGTGCGCGACTGTTATCTTTTGCACTACATTTTGTCCGGAAAGGGAAAATTCAAAAATGAACGCGGCGAACACTTGCTCTCAGAAGGTCAGCTTTTCCTGATACGTCCCGGAGAAATTACGTATTACGTTGCGGATGAAGAGGAGCCTTGGCATTACATCTGGATAGGATTTATGGGAAAGCTTGCCGAGGCTTTCGATGGCGTTCCCGATGTTGTGACATGCGACTGCAGAAGGCGCTTTTTTGAGATGCAAAATGCGGTGAACAGCGAAAAAATGCGGGAAGAACTTTTGGTTGGAAATCTGTATTTTCTTATGGCGGAGCTGCTCGCAAAAGATAATTTCACACGGGTGTCCGAATCAGATATGGCATCACGTGCGGCGAGCTATATTGAGAGAAGCTATATGAACCACCTATCTGTAGAGGAATTGGCAAGGGGTATGCATGTGAGTCGGCAGTATCTGTCACGTATTTTTAAGCAAAAATACGGTGCTACAGTGCAGGAATACATAATGTCTGTCAGAATGAAGCACGCGGCAGAGTTTTTGGGGCGGGGGTATTCCGTTTCGGATACAGCAAGTATGACGGGGTATCCCGATGTGTTCAATTTCTCAAAAATGTTTAAAAAACATCACGGTGTTGCTCCGTCAAAGCTTTTTCATCGCGGATTGTAAATCTTTTGTGTATAATGGAAAAAACTTCTTGCCGATTTTTTCTATAAGTGGTATAATGTATTTGTAAAATTTTCAGGAGAATTATCATAAATGTTAAAAAGATTTTTGTCGTATTATAAGCCGCATATGAAGATATTCACGCTCGATATGCTGGCATCTCTCGTGGTCGCACTGGTTGGCATTGTCTATCCCATGGTTACGCGCACCATGCTCAACGACCTTATACCCAACCGCGAGTACCGCCTTATCGTAATATTCGGTCTGGCATTGCTGCTTTTATATGTTGTTCGCATGCTGCTCAACTATTTTATACAGTATTACGGTCACGTAATGGGCGTGCGCATGCAGGCAGAGATGCGCTCCGACATGTTCCGTCATCTAGAAAAGCTTCCATATAGCTATTACGACAATCACGAAACCGGAAAAATAATGTCCCGTATGACAAACGATCTTATGGACATAAGCGAGCTTGCACACCACGGCCCTGAAAACATACTGATATCCAGCGTGTCTGTTATCACTGCGTTTATATATCTTTCCACGATAAATATATGGCTTACACTGATCATTTTCGTGGCTGTTCCGTTTTTACTTGCAATTGCAACGGTACTGCGCAGCAAAATGCGCGCTGCATTCCTTCAGAGCCGACAGTCCGTAGCGCAGATAAACGCTTCACTTGAAAGCTCGATCTCGGGAATACGTGTCACAAAAGCTTTTACCAATGCCGAGCGGGAGCAGGAAAAGTTTGAAGAGGGGAATGTTGATTTTGTCGAGGCAAGGCGTAAGGCATACAAGGCAATGGGGCAGTTCCACTCATCGACATCGTTTATCACTGATATTTTTAACGTAATCGTGCTTATTGCCGGCGGTCTGTTTTTGTACGCCGGGAAGATAGAGCTTGGCGACTATACCACGTTTATGGTGTCTGTCGGCGTTTTCATAACTCCGGTTATGACGATGATAAACTTCATGGAGCAATATCAGAACGGTGTTACGGGATTTGAGAGATTTCTCGAAATTATTGATGCCGAGCCTGAGGCTGACGCTCCCGATGCGGTTGATATCGGAAGTGCCGAGGGCAAAATTGAGTTTAAGAATGTAACATATGCATACGACGGCGAGCATGACGTACTGAAAGGGGTAAATCTTTCAATTGACAAGGGCAAAACATTTGCGCTTGTCGGACCGTCGGGCGGCGGAAAGACTACGATTTGTCACCTCATTCCGCACTTCTACAATGTCGAGTCGGGACAGATACTTATCGATGGCGTTGAGATCCACAAGATCAAAAACGAATCGCTTCGCCGTAATATCGGTATAGTTCAGCAGGATATTTACCTTTTCAACGCGTCGATTCGTGAAAACATCCTCTACGGAAGACTTGATGCTACCGAGGAGGAGGTTATCGAAGCCGCGAAGCGTGCTAATATCCACGAGTGGATCATGACTCTTGACGACGGATATGAAACCGTTATAGGCGAGAGGGGCGTGCGCCTGTCCGGTGGACAGAAGCAAAGACTTTCCATTGCAAGAGTATTCCTTAAAAATCCGCCTATACTCATTCTCGACGAGGCAACGAGCGCACTTGACAACACAACAGAAATAATGATTCAGGAAGCACTTGACGAGCTTTGCCGCGGACGTACCACAATAGTTGTTGCACATCGTTTGTCAACTATCAAGAATGCCGACGAGATCGCGGTCATATCCGAGGGCAAAATTATCGAGCAGGGAACACATGACGAGCTTGTAGCCGCAGGAGGACTCTATTCACAACTTCACTCCGGGCAATTCAGAGAGAAAATATAATTTATGGTAAAAAACGCTGTGGTGCTCCACGGCGTTTTACTGTTTTGATTATGTATACTTTTCGTAAAAAATCTGTATAAACTCTTGATAATGAGAAAAATTTATGATATACTATGTACTAATGTATTTTACTGTGTTAATGTTGTGTTGGGAGGTGTCGCTTGCCGACTATGAAAAAAATAGATGCTGTTGTTCGCCGCGAAACCGTGTACGTTGCGGCGTGGACTTTGATACTGTCCGTCTTAATGGAGGCTGTCTTCCTTGTTATCGGTAAATGGAATATTACCGTGCTTCTCGGAAATCTGCTTGGCATATTCGCAGCAGTGCTTAATTTCTTCTTGATGGGCCTTACCGTTCAAAGTGCGGTTTCCAAGGAGGAAAAGGAAGCCAAGAATCTGATGAAGCTCTCCATGACGCTTCGCAATTTTTTACTTGTGGCGTTTATGGTAGTGGGATTTTTGGTGCCGTGCTTTGATGTGATAGCTGTGCTGATACCGCTTTTGTTCCCAAGCGTTGCGGTGAAGCTGCGTCCGATGTTTTTAAAGTCGGCGGGCAGTGGAGGTGAGAATGCAAATGAGCAGTAAAAGAACCTCGACCTTCCGCGCGGTAGATATTTTCTACATTGCGATGATGATACTGCCGATCCTTAGCGCCATGATTTTAAAGGTGCTGACAAAGCCTGCAGGAAGCGGTATAGAAATAGCCGGTGCACAGATATTTTTTATACTTCCGATGCCCTTGCAGGACTTCCCGATAACCGAGTCACAGGTTAACTCATTGGCGGTAATGATTACGCTTTTCTTCCTTTGTCTGTATTTCACTCACGGTATTCGTGCCGGAGTTGAAACAAAACGGCAAATGGCGGCTGAATGGATTGTTCAAACAGTGCAGTCAATGGTGCGCACCAACATGGGGGCGGACAAATACTTCGGCGGATTTCCACCGTTTATCGCCGCGATTATGGGACTCTCGGCTCTTTCGAGTCTTATAACTCTTGTCGGACTTTATCCGCCGACATCTGATATGAATATCGTTGGCGGCTGGGCAATAATCGTTTTCGTGCTTATCACGTATTACAAAATGAAGTGCGGTCCCGTTCACTACGCGCTTAGCTTCTGCAATCCGTGGCCGCTTACACCGATTAACATTATAAGTGAAGTTGCAACACCCGTTTCGATGGCTTTGCGTCACTACGGAAACGTTATCTCGGGAAGTGTTATATCGGTGCTTATTGCTGCAGTGCTTCAGGGACTGTCGAAAATGGCACTCGGTTGGCTTCCTGGTTTTCTTTCCGATATCCCAATCTTCCAGGTGGGCATTCCCGCTGTATTTTCCCTGTATTTCGACATATTCAGCGGATGCCTGCAGGCGTCTATATTCGCAATGCTGACCATGCTTTATGTGTCAAGCGGATTTGCGGTTGACGACTGGGAGGCTCTTAAAGCGAAAAAAGCCGCTAAAGCGGAAAAATAATAAAACGAAAATAATTTATGGAGGACATAAAAATGTTAGAACTAGCAATAGGTATTATTCTTGGCGGATGCGCTCTTGGCGCAGGTATGGCAATGATCGCAGGTATCGGCCCCGGTATCGGTGAAGGAAACGCAGTTGCAAAGGCATGTGAGGCTATAGGCCGTCAGCCCGAATCCAAGGGTGCTGTTACAACCACCATGCTCATGGGTTGTGCTATCGCGGAAACGACCGGTCTTTATGCACTCATTATCGCATTCCTGCTTATATTCCTTGCTCCCGGAAGATTTGTTAACATTCTGCTTTCCAGCATCTAAAATACAGGTGAAGTTTAATGGGCAATATGGAAGTTATTTCCGTCAATCTATGGCAGATGCTCGCATCTCTTGCAAATCTGCTCATTCTGTTTCTGATTTTCAAAAAGTTTCTTTTTAAACCGGTACAGAGTGTGCTTGATAAGCGGCGTGCTGCTATCGAGAGTGACTATGCCGCGGCAGATGCAGCCAAGACGGCAGCTCTTGCAAGTCAGGCGGAATACGAAGAAAAGCTTTCTCATGCCGAGCATGAGACAAGTGAAATGAGAAAAAATGCGGCAGATGAGGCGAAGCGACATGCGGCTCGTATCGTTGCCGAGGCAAAAGAAGATGCCGAGGGAATTGTACGTGCGGCGCATGAGCAGATCGAGCTTGACAAGAAGAAGGCGGAGTCCGACGTGAAGCGTGAGATTGCAGCGGTGTCTACTATGATCGCGGGAAAGCTTATCGAGCGCGAGGTTAATGAAAAGGATCACAGCGCACTTATCGATTCCGCTATAAACAGTATCGGTGACGAATAATGACACAGATTGCAGAAGAATATTCGCAGGCACTTTTTGCGCTTGCGGCAGAACAAAATGTTAAGCGTGAGGTCGCCGACTCGGTTAAGGCACTTAGGGATATAATGAGTGAAAACATCGAGTACACCGACCTTCTCGCATCGCCGAACATTCCGATGTGCGAGCGTTGTGAGCTTATTGACAAGGCGTTTGGAGAATTTCTTCACGAGTACGCCGTGTCATTTCTGAAGCTTCTTTGTGAGCGCGGACACATACGTGATTTTTCTGAATGTGCCGAAGAGTTTTTAAAGCTTTACGAGGCATCTGACGGTATTGTTACGGCGCATGTTACAAGCGCGGCACCGTTTAGTGACGCTCAGCTTGATGCACTTCGCGAAAAACTTCAAAAAAAGCTTTCACGCAAAGTTGAGCTTGTTTGTGATGTTGATACGTCAATTCTTGGCGGATTTATCGTTAGGGCGGACGGCAATATAATGGATGCGAGTCTTAAGGCGAAGCTTGCCAAAATTGGCGATTCTATCGGCAACTAACTTCGAAGAAAGGAAACTTTATAAAAGTTACGGTCATAACTAAATGAATCTTCGACCCGATGAGATCGGAAATATAATAAAAGATCAAATCAAAAACTATAAAGCGAAAATCGAAATGACCGAAACCGGAAGCGTGGTTTTGGTCGGTGACGGTATCGCACGTGTGTACGGACTCAAAAACTGCATGGCAAACGAGCTTTTGGAGTTTGACGACGGAAGCTTCGGCATGGCGCAAAATCTTGAGAATGAAACCGTATCTGTTGCACTTCTCTCAAACGAGAACAGTATCCGAGAGGGCTCTACTGTAAAGCGTACCGGAAACGTTCTTTCCGTGCCTGTCGGTGACGCTATGCTTGGACGAGTTGTTGACGCGCTCGGTCAGCCGATTGACGGCAAGGGCCCGATTGAATACACGGCTACTCGCCCGGTTGAGTCGGAGGCTCCCGGTATAATCGAGAGAAAAAGCGTATCCGTACCGCTTCAGACCGGCATCAAGGCAATAGACTCCATGATACCGATCGGACGCGGTCAGCGCGAGCTTATTATTGGCGATCGCCAGACCGGTAAAACGGAAATCGCGATTGACACTATCATAAATCAAAAGGGACAGAACGTTATCTGTATTTACGTTGCTATAGGTCAGAAGAACACATCCGTGGTGCAGATTGCAAATGAGCTTGCTCGCTGCGGTGCTATGGAATATACCACTATTGTTGCCGCGTCTGCGTCGGAAAGTGCTCCTCTGCAGTATATCGCACCCTATTCGGGCTGCGCTATGGCGGAATATTTCCGCGAGCAAGGCAAGGATGTGCTTATCGTTTACGATGACCTTTCAAAGCACGCGGTTGCATACCGCGCACTGTCGCTCCTTATCAGACGTCCCCCGGGCAGAGAAGCATATCCCGGTGACGTATTCTATCTCCATTCCCGTCTTCTTGAGCGCGCGGCATGCGTGGCACCCGAATACGGCGGAGGCTCAATAACCGCACTGCCGCTTATCGAAACGCAGGCGGGTGACGTTTCGGCGTATATTCCGACAAACGTAATTTCCATAACAGACGGTCAGATATTCCTTGAAACAGAGCTGTTCCATTCCGGTGTTATGCCGGCTATAAACCCCGGTATTTCCGTAAGCCGCGTTGGCGGTTCCGCACAGTTAAAGCCTATGAAAAAGGTTTCGGGCGAGCTTAAGCTTTTATATTCGCAGTATCTTGAGCTTAAAGCATTCGCGCAGTTTGGAAGCGACCTTGATGCAGACACCAAGGCAAGACTTGCGCTCGGTGAGCGTATAGTTGAAGTCTTAAAGCAGGGAAGAAACAGTCCTGTTCGTGTCGGATGTCAGGTGGCGATAGTTTATGCGGTTATTCACGGCTTCCTTAACGGCGTTGCGGTTAAGAACGTGAGCGTTTGGGAAAAGGCACTGTATGAGCTGCTTGAGGCTAAGTATGTGGACCTGCTTGCACGTCTGGAGGCAGGATTCTGGGAGCAGTCGGACATCGACGAGCTGGAGGTAGCCATAAACGAGCTTAACCGTCTTCGCACCGACCTTAACGAAACAAGAGGTGCATAGTCGTGGGGGCTGATATAAAAGCACTGCGGGTGCGCATAAAAAGCGTTGACTCAACGCTCCACCTCACAAAGGCGATGGGGCTTGTGGCATCCTCGAAAATGCGCCGTGCCAATGAGGGCATGAGAAAGGGCCGTGAATATAAGGCATCTCTTGATAGCTTTATCGGTGCACTTTGTGCTTCTGCGGAATGTCAAAAGAGTGCGTATATGCAGATTCGCGGTGATGATATTTCCCGCACACGTATAATTGTTATCTCAGGCGACAGAGGCCTTGCCGGTGGATACAACGCTAATGTTTTCAGACTTGCGGCAAATTATTTTGGGGCACAGTTTATTCCGATAGGAAAGCGCGCGTGCGACAAATATGGCGAAGAGCAAAATTCGTCGGAAAAATACACATCCAAGGATGCGTATAAGCTTGCAAGAGCGCTGTGCGAGGACTTTGTAAAAGGCGAATATGACCGACTTGGCATTATTTCCACGAAGTATGCTTCCATGATGACGCAGACCGCGGAGATAGATTGGATTTTACCGCTTAAGCGTGCGGATAATGCTCAGTCAACCGGTATGATATTTGAGCCGGATGAGCGAAGCGTGCTTGATGCGGCAATTCCGGAATATGTGTCGGGAATGCTCATGTGCGCTATTCGCGAGAGCTTTGCCTCTGAAATTGCGGCAAGGCGAATGGCAATGGACAGCGCCGGAAAGAATGCAACGGCTATGATTGATGATCTTCAGCTCAAATATAACCGTGCGCGTCAGGGCGCGATAACCCAGGAGATAACAGAGATAGTCGCCGGAGCAGGCGAGTAATGCCTTCCCTAGGGGGAAGGTGTCAAAGTTGCCTTTGCAACTTTGACGGATGAGGGTAGTTATAACAAACGATTTATCCAAAAATCATAACACGAAAGGAAGTTATAGCTTTGGTAAGTACACATAACGGAACAGTGGCGCAGGTCATGGGACCTGTTGTGGACGTTAGCTTTAATGACGGCGGACTGCCGGCTATATACAATGCACTTACAATGCCTATCGGCGAGCGCACGCTTACCGTCGAGGTGGCACAGCATATCGGTGACAACACCGCGAGATGCATCGCGATGGCATCGACCGACGGCTTGCAGCGCGGAACGGTTGTTACCGACACCGGACGCGCGATAAGCGTTCCCGTCGGACGTGAAACGCTGGGACGTATTTTCAATGTGCTCGGCGACGCGGTTGACAACAAACCCACACCGGACGGATGCGAAAGATGGAACATTCACCGTCCGGCTCCCGATTACGAGGAGCTTTCCACATCAACCGAAATACTCGAAACCGGAATCAAGGTTATCGACCTTATCTGTCCTTTCTCAAAGGGCGGTAAGATAGGACTTTTCGGAGGTGCGGGCGTTGGTAAGACCGTGCTTATCATGGAGCTTATCAACAACATAGCAAAGGAACACGGCGGCCTTTCCGTTTTTACAGGCGTTGGAGAACGCACACGTGAGGGAAATGACCTTTATAATGAAATGATACAGTCGGGCGTTATTGAGAAGACTGCACTTGTGTACGGTCAGATGAATGAGCCGCCCGGAGCGAGAATGAGAGTTGGACTTTCGGGACTTACCATGGCGGAATATTTCCGCGACACCGAAGGTCAGGACGTGCTTTTGTTTATCGACAACATTTTCCGCTTTACTCAGGCGGGAAGTGAGGTTTCCGCGCTTCTTGGACGCATGCCGTCCGCAGTTGGATATCAGCCGACGCTCGCAACCGAAATGGGTGCACTTCAGGAGCGTATCACATCTACAAAGCGTGGCTCCATAACATCTATTCAGGCGGTTTACGTTCCGGCGGATGACCTTACCGACCCGGCTCCTGCAACCACCTTCGCACATCTTGATGCAACAACCGTGCTTTCTCGTTCCATCGCTTCGCAGGGTATCTATCCTGCGGTGGATCCGCTTGAGTCAACCAGCCGCATACTCTCTGCCGATGTTCTTGGACAGGAGCATTACCGCGTTGCGCGCGAGGTTCAGCGCATACTCCAACGTTACAAGGAGCTTATGGACATCATCGCAATCATGGGTATGGACGAGCTTTCGGATGATGACAAGCTGCTCGTTGCAAGAGCGCGTAAGATACAGAGATTTTTGTCACAGCCGTTCTCCGTGGCAGAGAAGTTCAACGGAATGGAAGGAAAATATGTACCGCTTGCAGAAACAGTACGCGGATTTGCCGAGATCATCGACGGCAAGCACGATGACCTTCCCGAGTCGGCGTTCCTCTATGTCGGAACTATCGACGAAGCCGTTGCAAAAGCCAAGGCAAACGCGTAACGGAGTGGCGATATGAACGTATTTACTCTTAAAATATCCACACCCGACGGAGATATTTTTTCCGAGGATGCTGTGAAGCTCGATGTGCGCGGACTTGAGGGTGAGCTTGCCGTGATGGCAGGTCATGTGCCGTTTATGACGGCACTGAAGCCTTGCAACTGCCGCATACTTCTTCCAACCGGAGATGAGCGTGTCGGCACCTTAGAGGGCGGTCTTCTCGCAGTTGGAGATGACGTTACGCTTCTTGCAAGTGGATTTAAATGGAAATAGCAGAGAACCGCTGTCTGTGTGACAGCGGTTCTTTTGCTTAATTTACAGTTTTGCAACAATCAAATCCTTGCAATTTATTTTTATATATGGTACAATAATAACAGTGTGCGTTGAAACCCCTTCAATGTGCAAATTTCAAGGGGGTGTTTCTGATTTTTAAGGAAAAAATGAATGAGTCATTTTCTTCCGTGCTTCCGATAACGGCGATAGTTTTGGTCCTCAGCGTAACTATCGCGCCGATCGATCCCGGCATAATGACGCTGTTTATTCTCGGTGCGCTTGCGCTCATATTCGGCATGAGCCTCTTTACGCTTGGTGCCGGAATGTCTATGCAGCCGCTTGGTGAGGGCATCGGTGTCGTTATGTCGAAGTCGAAGAAAACCTGGCTCAATCTCATCGTTTGCTTTGTGATGGGCGTGCTCATCACGATAGCTGAACCCGATCTGCAGGTGCTTGCCGAGCAGATACCGTCAGTGCCGAATATGGTGCTTATCATGTCGGTCGCCATCGGTGTCGGACTGTTTATTGTGGTGTCCATGCTCAGAACAAAATTCGGATTCAGACTTAATTATCTGCTTATTTTGTTTTACCTCATTGTGATGATACTCGTTATGTTCGCGCCGAGCGAGTTTATTCCGGCGGCGTTTGACTCGGGCGGAGTTACAACGGGACCTATAACAGTACCGTTTATAATGGCACTTGGTGCCGGTATGGCAACGCTTACCGGTTCACATCATGGCGAGGAGAGCTTTGGTACAGTTGCATTTGCGAGTGTTGGCCCCATTATGTCGGTGCTCGTGCTCAGCATATTCTTTACGCCGGAAGCAACGGCAACGGTAAATCCTATCTCTGATATACATACAACGCGCGATGCGTTTGTGATGATAGCAAAACAGCTTCCGCACTACGCATACGAAATGCTGGTAGCATTTCTGCCTATCGTGGTAGTATTTGTGCTGTTCCAGCTCATATTCAGACGCTTTCACGGCAACGCGCTGCCAAAAGCGATTATCGGTTTTATCTATACATACGTGGGACTCGTGCTCTTTTTAACGGGGGCAAATGTCGGCTTCATGCCCGCCGGTCAACTGATCGGTGAGACATTGGCGGCGAGCGATTTCAAATATGTGCTCATTCCCGTTGGCATGCTTGTTGGTTGGTTTACCGTTGTTGCGGAGCCGGCGGTACATGTTCTCAAAAAGCAGGTTGAAGAGATTTCAAACGGCACTATAACACAGAAAACTATCGGAACAGGACTTTCAGTCGGTGTTGCGGTTTCTGTAGGTATTGCGATGCTTCGAGTGCTCACCGGTATTCCGATACTGCCGTTTATGATCGGCGGTTATGTGATCTCGCTTGCGATAAGCTTCTTTGTTCCAAGACTCTATACCGGTGTCGCATTTGACTCGGGCGGAGTTGCGAGCGGACCGATGAC
>JAZNOD010000134.1:0-1651 GCA_045580585.1 Eubacteriales bacterium | reverse complement strand
CCTTCTTCCCTCACGCGGCGTCGCTGGGTCAGGCTTTCGCCCATTGCCCAATATTCCCCACTGCTGCCTCCCGTAGGAGTCTGGACCGTATCTCAGTTCCAATGTGGCCGTTCAACCTCTCAGTCCGGCTACTGATCGTCGCCTTGGTAGGCCGTTGCCCCACCAACTAGCTAATCAGACGCGAGCCCATCCTTTTGCAATAAATCTTTGCAGGCTGTACCATGCGGTACTACCTGGTTATGCAGTATTAGCGACAGTTTCCCGTCGTTATCCCCCACAAAAGGGCAGGTTGCTCACGCGTTACTCACCCGTCCGCCACTAACTTTGAGGAGCAAGCCCCTCGCCGTTCGTTCGACTTGAATGTGTTATGCACGCCGCCAGCGTTAATCCTGAGCCAGGATCAAACTCTCGAAATCTTGTATCTTAACTCCACAAAAGGGAGATAAAATCTGTTTCGAGCTTGATTCGCTCTTGCTTTTACTTTTAAAGAGTATATTTCTCTTTGGAATTGTCGAGATATTTTCGCACTTGCTGTGCTTCATACTATCTCTCGTTGTTCAATTTTCAAGGATCATTCCGCCTCCGCCTTTTTCGCGGCGACTTGCACATTATATCATAAAGATATTGGGCTTGTCAACCCCTTTTTTTAATTTTTTTAAAAAAATTTTTTGACATCTAAATATGGGGTTTTTCGCCTTCTATTGTAATAAATGTAGGGGTTAAAAACCGAGCCTTGGCGGTTTTTGCCAAAGCGCTTCCACGCCATAAAATTTGTTATAGCCCCAAGAGCGCCGCAAGCCCCGTGTAATCCACAACACATCCAACGGCAACGCCGATCAAAAGCAGCGCCGCCGCAAGAATAAGATTTTCCCTCACGTGCTTGTTGGTGCGAAACAGCACCAAAAGCCCGACGCCCGCGCCCGTTAAAAGCCCCGCCAGCATCGCCCCCGCCGAGAGCACGCCGCGCGCGTAAAGGGTGGCTACGGCAACCGATGCCGCGCAGTTGGGGATCAGCCCTACCAGCGCCGCCGCAAGCTGGGAGAGCACAGGCACGCCGCCAAGCGCGGCGGCAAGCTGCTCGGCACTTAAGAGATGCAAAACGACACCGAGCACTATATTTATAATTAAAATGAAGGAAAAAATTTGCAGCGTGTGGTGGAGCGACGAGCGCAAAACACCCTTTTCGCAGTGGCACCCCTCTTCATGACAAAGCTCCTCCACGTGCAGATGCCCCTGCCGCTTGCCAAGCAAGAGATCTACCGCAAGACCCGCGAGCGTTGCCACCACCAGCTTCACGGCAAGGACGACAAGGACAGTTTTAGGCGGCAGCCCCTCGCCAAGAAATACGGCGATCGTTTCGTCCGAGGTCGCAAGGAACACGGCAAGGAGCGTGCCCACCGTGATCACCCGCCCCGAGAAAAAGCCCGCCGCCGCGGCGGAAAATCCGCATTGCGGCAAAAGCCCGAGAAGTCCACCAACGAGAGGCCCCGCACGCCCCGCCTTTGCCACGGCCCTCTCCACGCGCTCACCCGCCTTGTGCTCCAAAAGCTCCATTAACAGGTAAGTAAAAAATAAAAACGGTAATATCTTCAGCGCATCCAGCGCTGCGTGGGAGAGGATATGCCACAAGTCGGAGGCCAAGCGGTCTTAG
>JAZNOD010000133.1:0-10351 GCA_045580585.1 Eubacteriales bacterium | reverse complement strand
GCCCGACATCTCACCGGGGCGTTTTTTGAGCTGATCTCCAAGCCCCACGCGCTCAAGAGCTTCCTTGGCGCGGCGGCGGCGCTCCGCCTTTCCCACACCCGAGAGGCTGAGCGCAAGCTCTACGTTTTGAAGAACGCTCTGGTGAGGTATGAGATTATAGCTCTGAAAGACAAAACCGACAGAGTGATTACGGTAGGTATCCCAATCCCTCGCTTTAAAATCCTTGGTAGATCTGCCGTTTATCACAAGATCTCCCGTGGTGTATCTGTCAAGTCCCCCGATGATGTTGAGCATAGTGGTCTTTCCGCATCCGGACGGGCCGAGCACGGACACGAACTCGCTCTTTCTGAAGGTCAGGTCTATTCCGCGGAGCGCCGCAACAGAGTTGTCGCCGGCGGGATATTCCTTTGTGATCTGCTTTAATTGAAGCATCGTTTTTTCCTTTCGCGGGCACACTGCCCCGAGTTTATTTTGTATATAATTATATACTCAATTATAGTATATTTTTTCAACATATAATTAACAATCAATAAATTTTTAGGGACTGCGCACAACGCAGTCCCTGCGAAAAAGCCGATGGTAGGCTTTTTAAAATGTGTTTTTAACGCAAAACAAGGCTGTGAGAGCGCAAATGCCTTTTGCATTTTATTCCATTTTATCAATATATTCATCAAGTATTCGGGCGGCAGCCTTTACGGCGCGCACACAAGGGCGCTCGCGGTAATAATCAGCCGTTCTCGCCTCGGGCATTGGCGAGGTATCCGCACGTTTGCCCGCGTTTTCGAGTATTTCGCGGCAGACCACCGACGACATTTCGGCACGGTAAGCCTCGGCAAGCTCTTGAACTCTTTTATAATGTGCGCTTTTTTCACTCTGCTCGTGCGGAAAATCAAAGCCGTACAGCATACCAAGCACCATTACAGCACCCGAAAACGCTCCGCAGACCTCGCGCAAGCGCCCTACACCGCCGCAAAGCGACGACGTGATAAGCGCGGAAGTGCGCCTGTCCACCCCGTGCAGGTCGCAAAAGGCGCAAAAAACCGCTTGCGCACAGCCAGCCCCCGAGAGAAAATATTCCGCCGCCAATTCCTCGTGTTTAGTCATTTTTCACCTTGTCAAAAAGCATGGGGAGACAAGCCTCAAGCAAAACACCGTCCCGCATTGGCTCATCCTTCCCGTATTTTTCTGAAAATTCTATCACTCTCGCAACATGCTCCGATGCAAAAGAGGAAGCCCGACAAACACTATCCTCGTTTACTCCTTTTGCGAAAAGAAGTTTTCCAAGCATTACGGACGCAAACAGGTCGCCCGTGCCGGGATACCCCCTGCCCCTTTGGCGTTCCACGTGCAAGCCGCGCGAGGTGTACGTGCCTACTCCGTCGGAAGTGAGTATGCCCGTTATCACACACTCGGCGGGAGTGTACTCCCTTATTTTTTTCGCAAGACGTGCGCCAAGCTCCTCTGCGTCGGAAACGGCAAGTACGGACGTAGCACGAAAACTCTCGCCCGTAAGCAAGCACGCCTCGGTAAGATTTGGCGTTATCACGTCGGCGCGCGCGATAAGACGGCGCATCTCATGCACAAGCTCGGGAAAGCAGGCGGAATACAGCTCGCCGTCGTCCCCCATAACAGGATCGATGAAGATAAGCGGCTTGGTCCTTTTTGAAAATCTGTCAATAAAGTCCTCAACCGTGCGCACCTGCGCCGCGCTGCCGAGAAAACCCGTATATATGGCATCAAAATCCACCCCGATGCTGTCAAGATGTTCGGCAGTTTTTTTGATATCGTTTTCAAGGTCGAGAAAATGCATCCCCTCAAAACCGCCCGTGTGGGTGGAAAGCAACGCCGTAGGTATCGGTATGCACTGCGTGCGCATAGCCGACAGCACGGGAATTATAACCGTGAGTGCGCACCTGCCAAAGCTCGACAGATCGTGGAGTGCCGCAACTCGGGGGAGCAATCTCTTTTTATTTTCTGATTTGATATTATCCGTCATTTTACAGTCCTCACTCGGTGACTTCCCCTTCTGCCCATGCGCCGATCCCGAAATAGCACTCCATAGCCGTACGCACGGATTGCGCCGCGTTAAGTCCCTTTGCACCCTTTTCGATCACGCACGAAACGACTATTTCAGGAGAGTCGAGGGGAGCAAACGCCACGAAAACAGCGTTATTGCTTTGGTTTTTATTGATCTGCGCCGTTCCCGTCTTTCCGCCTATTGGTATGGGGAAATTGGAAAACTCCTTGGATGCCGAACCATCCTCGATAACGCTGCTCATTGCCGATATAATAGTTTTATAGTTTTTACTGCTGACGTTGAGCTTGTCGATTGCGGATGGCTGATAGCTGTGAAGCTCCTCACCCGAAAAGCTCTTTACCGAGTGCAGAAGATGAACAGAATATCTCGTTCCGCCGTTAACTATGGTAGAAATATAGTTAGCTATCTGCAAGGGCGTGAACTGATTGTACGCCTGACCGATAGCGGTAGCTATCGTATCACCGCCCGTCCACACGCCCTGCCCCGAGCTTTGCTTGTATTTACTGTCGGCAAGAACTCCCTTCGCCTCGGGGAGCTCAATGCCTGTCGCTTGTCCGAGTCCATAGCTCGTGCAATATTTGTTTATATTATCTATTCCAAGTAATCTGCCTACCTCGTAAAAGAAGCAGTTGCAGGAGACCTGAATAGCCTTTGACACGTTTATTGAACCGTGGCTGCCCCTGTATTTGTTGGTATATATCCAACACGTGGGCTGATAGTCGCTATAGTAGGTATATTTTCCCGTCGTTTTTATGACGGTACTCGCATCAAATGGCGAGCCGTCACTCATTTTCGTTCCCTCGCAGAGCGCCGCCATAGCAATACCGACCTTGAAGGTCGAGCCGGGCGCATAGGTTCCCTGAAGCGCGCGGTTGAAAAGCGGCTTCGTTTTATCCTTTATAAGCTCGTTGTAATCCGCGCCAAAGGTTGAAAGGTCGTAGGTAGGATAAGACGCTATCGCAAGTATATCTCCGCCCGATGCGCTCTGTACAACAAGCGCGCCGGAATCGGCATCCTCACCGTCAAGCGGATCCTCGTCCTCTGCCGCCTTGGCGTTGATATCCTCTATATTCTTTTTGAGTGCGTCCTCTGCCGCTATCTGAAGCTTAATATCTATCGTCAGATAAACGTCCTTGCCCGCAACGGCATCCTTGACTACTTCGGCGTTGACAATATTTCCGTCATCGTCCTCTGTGATCAGCATTTCGCCGTCCATGCCGCGCAGATAGGTCTCGAACGTTTTTTCGCATCCGTCCACACCGACAAGCGCTGTTACGGGATATCCCTGCGAGGTGTAATATTCAGCATCCTCGGCGTATATCTTGCTTATTCTTCCGAGAATGTGCGACGCATATCCGGGATAATGATACACACGGGAATACGAAACGCTCGTATTAACGCCCCTGATGCTTGCCTCGGACACGGCGGTAATAACGTCAAGCTCCACGTCCTTTGCAAAAACGTACGGCTCTATCGCGGAAAAACGGATGACCTCCATCTCGTATCTCACACGTATCAGCTCTGAAATCTCCTCTGCGCTGTGAAGGGGAACGCCGTCCTTGTCAAGCATTCGGTATTTTTCGGCAAGCTTTTTGCCAAGCGACGCGGCGTCCGCGTCCTCACCAAGCTCGTTTGCATTCAGTATGCGCTTAAGGCGTGAGCGTGCTGTCGAGCTTTCCAACATCTCGCTATCATAATACAAATAAGGATATTTGCCGCGGATGGGCGACGACGTCTCGGGGATAGTGCCGCCTGCCCCCTGCGCGTTGATAAGGCTTAGAACCTCAAGAATGGCGGCATTCTGCTCCGCCGCTGAACGCGACATTGCCGAATAATCAAATATCAATGAATATTTGTAATCATTCGTCACCAGAGCTTCGCCGTTTCTGTCGAATATCTCCCCGCGGACAGCCTGAATCGCAACCTTGCGCTGGCGATACGTGCTTTCCTTTTCCTCCGAGGAGTTTGCGGCATACTCAAGCTGTATACGTCCGATGGATATAGTGTAAAGTATCGCCGCTATAACAAAGGAAACACTTATTATTATATATCTTACGGTAAGATTTTTTCTTGATTGCTTTTGTTCCTCTTCGGAAAAATTGTTTTCAACCTTCATAAGTATCTCCTTTCACAAATTTTTATTTTACGCCGCTATTGCGGCAAGAACCATAAACGCCGCCATTACAATCATAAAAATCAAAACGCCGGGGGCGAGGAAAACAGTGTCGCCTATGCATCCGCCCTCTATGCGGCGCTCGGGCGTTTTAAAGTACAGCCTGCGATAAAAACGGAAAACAACGATAATACCAGCCACCGTAAAGCCGAGCGTTATGGCACTGTAAAGTATTGAGAACGCCATACCCGGCAATACGGCGGACAGGGAAACGAGCATTTCCCGCAATAGCTCTGCCGGTATCTCCTCAGGACTTGCGGCAGATTGTGCCGCCGCTGAATATGCGTTTGAAGCATTAACAAAGCGTTGAAGCTCCGCCGCTGAAAAAGCAAACCTGTTTATCAGCAATGGCAAAAATCCCGTGACGAAATTTATCGCCATATGCAAAATTACAGAGTAACGCAGCTTTCCCGTATAAAGGTAAACGTACCCCAAAAACACACCTACGAGTGCGGCATAGAAAAATTGCTCAAGATTGCCGTGGAAAATCCCAAAAAACAATCCGCCAAGTAAAATAGCGGTCTTCCATCCCCACGGGCGAAGAGCCTCGGTCACGCCGCGCCTGAAAAGAAGCTCCTCCGCTATCGGTGCCAAAACGACCATTATCATAAAGCTGAGCCAAAGCGGTTTGTCACTCGTAAAACTGTCAATACCCGAATACGAGCCGTTGCCCGAGGTGCGCTCGATCAATGAATTGACCATAGAGCCGACCTGTCCGCCAAAAAACATTGCGGATACGGTGGCGGAAAACCACAAAAGCATCTTGCCGCAACCGAGCTTTTTATCCTCCCTGAGCGCCCACGGCTTGATCACGGTGTTCAGGATAGCCATACCTATCGGTATTGCTATCAGATAATTGCACACCAAATTGCAACAGACGGAAAAATATTTGAATGCGTATATGCTCGGAAAAAATTTACGAAAGAATGAACTTGCCGCTATCTCAAGCCCGATACTGATACAAAACACCGCAAGCAGAGCAAATCCCACCCGCGAAAACATCTTTTTGTCAAGACTGTATTTTCGCGTATCGTTTGGAGCTGCTCCCGTATTATTATTATCAAATTCGTTCACACAAAACACCCCCTTGCCGTTATTCCAGCTCGCTCCTTCGGTGAAAAGGGCGTGCGCAAATGCGGCACAAAAAATACATTGGCAAGGAAAACAGCACCGTCATAAAAAACTCGGGAATTATTATCCTTGAAAAAACCGTAACAAAATTAAATCCCGTTTCGGTTGCGGCGAGATAAAGCAAAGTCCAAACTCCCCTCGCAAACGAGGCTATAAGCATGTAAACTATCCATGAGAGGAAGTTTCGATTCAAAAAAAATCTTGTTACAATGCCGAAAACGTATCCCGCCATCATATAAAAGACAGGCATTAGCATTATGCCCGTTCCGCCGAGAGATTCGGCAAAAACGCCTGCGGCAATACCCGATATCGCGCCCGTGCGTTCGCCGTCATAGATCGCCAAGCCCATAACGGCGCCAAGCAGGAGGTCGGGCGTTGCGGCGAATACCGCCGTCGCTGAAAAGAAAGATGCCTGACACGCGGCAGTAAGAAACAAAAGCACGGAAAATAACAAACACCGCCCCAGCGTTTTAGACGATAACAGCGGATCTTTCGCTTGCTCCTTTATCTCCATTTGCGCCCTCCTTCCTTAAATTTACAGTTTTTGCGGTATCAAAGCTCCGCGCATATCCGCCCTCCATCATATCAATGGCAAGGTCAGCGTGAAGATACGAGTGGAGCAGATATCAATAACGTCTATTTTTTCATTGGCAAGCATTTCCTCAAGCTCGGTGTAAGTATTAAAGCTACACTCGGCAGTCTGCTCGCCCGTATCGATATTTATCTTTATTCTTTTTAAACGCCTCTGGGATGATATCACAAACCGCAACAAGTCTTTCCTTGCCCTCAGCCTCAAGTCTGAGGTGCGCGTTCTTGTGTGCCCGGGCAATTCCGCCAAAGCCTATCATTGCCACACTCTTCATCGGTTTGTATCCTTGCTTAATATTGATTTTATTGTTTTTCTTCCGTCGAGCTATCGGAATAAACGTTATAGTCGGTAATTATCATAACCTTTGAAACGTCCTCAAAGTCCACGGACGGCTCTACCACAGCCGTAAGTGTCCTTGTGTTCTCGTCAGGGGAAACGGAAACTACCCTCCCCACGGTCAGTCCGAGAGGATATATACTGCCCATTCCCGAGGTTATTATCACGTCTCCCTCTCTTATATCGGCATCGGGAGAAATATGTATCATTTTGCACAATCCCTCAAAGCGAAGCTCATACTCCCCCTCGATAAGTCCAAGGTCGCCTGAACGTTCGATGCACGCGCCGACGGCAGACGCCGTCTCGATGATAGAAACCACCCTGCACCACGTTGCGCCTATCTCCGTGACGTAGCCGAGAAGTCCTTGCTCGGTCACGACGGGCATATTTTTTTCAATTCCGTGAAGCGAACCGCGAGACAAGGTATACACCGTACGGTAATTTGTCGTTTCGCGTCCTATTACGGTAGCTGACTCAAAAAGAAAGTCCGTGTGCAAATTTTTAAGCCCGAGATATCCGCGCAGATACTCGTTTTCTTCCTCTATGAGCGAGGCATCGTATATCTTGCCCTCATACTGTTCAAGCTCGGCTCTGAGAGCCGCGTTTTCCGCCCGAAGCTCCTCAAGGTTGGAAAAATACTTTGCATAGCCGCCGAATCCCTCGCCTATTTTGGTAAAGCACCATTCAAACGGCGTTGCTATCACCTGAAACGCGGAACGCACGTACGAGCCATGCCCCATAACGCAAAGTACACCGGGTATTATCGACAGGAGCATTGCCGCCGTAAATGTTATTATAAAAAATTTACTCTTAAAGAATCTTTTAAAGACTCCCATATTTATCCTCCGAAAAGGTTATCTTGCCCTATATCTCACTACGTTGTTGTAGTTTCCGTCTATCACACGGCCTATGCCGAGTGCCACGCTGTCAAGCGGTTTTTTGGCAACGGTCACGCGCACGCCCGTGCGCTCCGTGATAAGATCGGGCAGACCGCCGAGAAGCGCGCCTCCGCCCGCAAGCATTATGCCAAAATCAAAAATATCGGCTGAAAGCTCCGGCGGTGTATTTTCAAGTGCCTGATGTATAGTGTTTATTATCTGTTCAACACGCTCGCTCATTGCCGCACGTATGTGAGAGGAATTTACCGTCATTACAGCGGGCAGTCCCGTACGCAGATTTCTTCCCCTGATCTCCATTTCACCCCTGTCCTTGCTCGGGTGGACGGAACCGATATTCTTTTTAAGAGCCTCGGCTGTGCTGTCTCCGATGAGTATCTTGTACTCCTGCTTCATAAACTGCACTATCGCCTCGTCAAGCTGGTTACCCGCGGATCGAAGCGAGTGAGAAATGACGATACCACCAAGGCTGATAACGGCAACCTCTGTTGTTCCGCCGCCGATATCAACTATCATAGAGCCGCGCGCGCCCGCAATGCGAAGTCCCGAACCGATTGCGGCGGCTATCGGCTCGTCGATCAGCGCAACGTTCTTTGCACCTGCCTCAAACGTCGCATCCTCGACGGCACGCCGTTCAACCTCGGTAACACCGTAGGGAATGCAGATGATGACCGACGGACGAGAAATGATTCCGCCCGCAGACACCTTGTTGAAAAAGGAATGGAGCATCTTTGCCGTAACGTCAAAATCGGCAATAACTCCGTCCTTAAGCGGTTTATATGACACAATGTTGCCGGGGGTTTTACCTATCATACGCTTGGCGTCGCCGCCAACGGCGACCACGCGCTTGCGCAGCTGATCCACGGCAACGACCGACGGCTCGCGCAAAATTATACCCTTGCCCTTCATATATACAAGTGTATTTGCCGTGCCGAGATCTATTCCCAAATGCTTGGACATTTCCTTACCTCTTAATTCTCAAATTCCTTCGGTGATATTCCGAAGCTGTCGCGCAAAAGCGCATAAAAAGCATGAACGGGCAAGCCGACAACGTTGAAATAATCCCCCGTTATGCCTGCAATATAAAGTCCTGCTCTGCCCTGAATGGCGTATCCGCCCGCCTTATCGTACGGCTCGTCGGTGGAGATATAATCCTCTATCTCCTGCGCACTCATATCGTCGAAGGTCACGTAGGTCGTCTCGGTATGAGTTGCGGCGGAATCACCGTATATCACACATATCCCCGTATGCACCGCGCTTCCGCAACCGCAAAGCATGGTGAGCATTCGGCGCGCGTCGTCTTTATCGTGTGGCTTTCCGAGTATCTCACCAAAGCACTCCACCACCGTATCCGCGGCAAGTATTACCGCGCCGTCAAGCTGCGCTCCCTCGGAGAGAAATCTGCCGCGTGCGGCGCGAGCCTTGCGCTCGGCAAGGAGAGTAACAGCCTCTGCCGCCTCGATGCCTTCGGGGAGAGTTTCGTCCGCTTCACTGACAGCCACAGTATGCGGAATTCCCATCGCCGTGAGTATCTCGCGGCGGCGGGGCGATGCGGATGCAAGATAAAGTCTCATCATTTTACCCCCGTGGAGCCAAAGCCGCCCTCGCCGCGCTCTGTATCGTCAAGCGTGTCGACGGTATCAAAATCCGCGCGGATCATGGGCAAAAACATCATCTGCGCGATTCTGTCGCCATCATTCACCTCAAAGGGCTCGTCCGACGAGTTAAACAGCGCAACTCCTATCTCGCCACGATAGTCGGCATCGATAACGCCGATGCCGTTTGCCAGACAAATGCCCTTTTTGGTAGCAAGTCCACTCCTTGCGGCAACAACAGCAACTACGTCGCGCCTCGACGGAGAAATCGCTATACCCGTGGGAACGAGCGCACGCTTGCCGGGGGCGATAACGATGCTCTCACCCTCAAGCGCGGCGCGAAGGTCAACAGCGGCGCTGTCCTCGGTGGCATATTCGGGAGTTTTTGCGCCCCTTGTCAGCTTTATTTTAACGTTTATTTCCATAACGATCATCCTTTCGGTCTAATTCGCCTATTATAACTATTGTATTATATCACATTATATTATTACTTTCAATAGATTTTCATCTTTAGCTTGTTAACATTTTGTGTCCTGCCCCTTGCGTTTTTCGTCGGAGCGTGCTAAAATGATTATACCGAATGAAATGGGGAAAACGAATGAAAAACAACAAAAAGGACCTCGGCGCGGCTGTTGCGCGTACCCTTGCAGAGCTGTATCCCGATGCCGCCTGCTCGCTTGAATGGGGCAAAAAAGAGCCTTGGCGGCTGCTCGTAATGGGGCGGCTCTCCGCACAATGCACGGATGCCCGAGTAAATATAGTTTCACGTGAGCTTTTTGCCGCGTTTCCAACCCTCGGCGCCATGGCGGACGCCCCAATTGAGGAGCTTGAGCGCATAATCCGCCCCTGCGGACTCTACCGCACAAAAGCCGCCTCCGTAAAGGCGGCGTGTGAGCGTCTGCGTGACGAATTTGGCGGCGTTCTCCCCTCCGACATTGACAAACTTTTAACGCTTCCGGGTGTGGGACGCAAGATCGCAAATCTCCTGCTTGGTGACGTTTTCGGCATCAACGCAATAGTTGCGGACACGCATTGCATACGCATCTGCGGCAGGCTCGGCTTCTATCCCGAATCGCTAAAGGATGCCGCGAAGGTGGAAAAAATACTCTCCGAAGCTATCCCCGAAAACGAGCAGACCGACCTCTGCCACCGCCTTGTCGAATTTGGGCGCGAGGTATGCCGCGCGCAAAGCCCGAAATGCGATACCTGTCCCCTTTCGCACCTTTGCGCGAGGAAACGCCGTCAATGAAATCCATTCCTTGTGGAATGGATTTCATAATGATATATTTGCCTTCGGCAAATGTGATATACGCCTTTGGCGTAAGATGAATGATATATTTGCCCTACGGGCAAATATGAAGGTAGCTTTTTGCTTTCGCAAAAACCATTTTATAAAAATAAAAGCGGAAGAAACGCGCGTTTCTTCCGCTTTTATTTATTCGACGCTAAAGTTCATGATCTCAATAGCCATCCTCGCTCCGAGCCGAAACGCATACACGAATATCTCGCGTTCGTTGATATCCGAAAGCTCGGAATGGCAATCGTCGAGCCTTTCAAGTATTTCCTTTTGCTTATCGGTGAGCGTCGCTTGCA
>JAZNOD010000132.1:0-1525 GCA_045580585.1 Eubacteriales bacterium | reverse complement strand
GACCTATCCCGTACTCTTTCAAGCGGTGGGACAGCCCGTGAAAAGCTCGGCTCTGACGGTTATCCGCACGGTGATCCTGTTCGTGCCGCTGGGCTATCTTTTCTCGCTGATCGGTCTTGATTATTTTTGGCTGACCTATCCCGTAACGGACGGACTTACGACTTTTGTCGGTTTTATTATGTGTCTGTTCTTCTTCAAAAAGGCGTATGCCCAAACCTCGCTTGAAAAGGCAAAGGCAGAGCATCCCGTGGCAATATTGCCGTCACGACCGGGTGTGATTATAACGATTGCCCGTGAACACGGCTCGGGCGGCAAGCAAATAGGCAAAATGGTTGCCGAAAGGCTCGGTATTCCGTTTTACTATAAGGAAATGACAGCGCTCGCCGCAGAGGAAAGCGGACTTGACCGTGAATTTATTTCGGGACTGAACAAAAACTCGCCGAGACGGCTTCACGACCTGTATCTTTCAAGAAAAGTTGTTCGGCACGCGATCCGCGCACAATACAAGGTCATACAAAAAATTGCCGATAGCGGAAGCTGTGTGATCGTTGGACGCGCCGCCGATTTCGTTCTCCGCGACCATCCGAATGTAGTGCGCGTATTTATTCACGCGCCCGAGGATTACCGAATCAAGCGTGTAATGGAGCTTTACGGCGACAGCAAAAAAGAAGCCGAAAGGAATATCAAGCATTCCGACAAGGCAAGGGCATCCTATTATAAGCACATATCGGGGCTTGAATGGGGCGACGGTGCGCACTACGATATTGTGATAGACTCGTCCGTAGGACTTGATGCCGCTGCGGAGACGATCCTTGCACGGTTGCAGAGTGCATCGGTGTCCAATAACTAAAATTGCTTTTCTTTGTTTACTGCAACCCAATTTTTGAGGGCGCCTTAGTCGGCGCCCTCTTTCGTTTTGCCTTTTCTTTGTCTACCGCGGGGCAGTTATTGACTTTTCGGCAATTTTATGATATACTTACAAAAACAGATATGGTCACCGGAGGCAGAGTGCCGTAGCGCTCGTATGCCGGATTAGGTGTCCGAGTGAGCTCGGGTTATTGTGTGCGCAATAGCCGGAGTTTTTTATTTTTTTAGGAGGCTTTTATGAAAAACACAAAGGTTGAGCTTATTCCCTTGACAGAGGACGACCGCGAGCAATTCATTCTTGACAATCAGTGGGCATTCAAGTACGGCGCGATCGAGGAATTCGGCAAGCGTGACGACCACATGGATTTTGACGGCGAGATCATCTCTCGCAAAACCATCGAGCGTTGTATTGACTCGCCCGATAGCGAGACCTACCGCATCGTTTTGGATGGCAGACGAGTTGGAGGTCTTATTCTGAAAATCACCCAAGAAACGCATCGGGGCGAGCTGGAGATCTTATTCGTTTCTCCCGAGGAGCACACCAAAGGAATCGGCTACGGTGCGTGGCTTGCGGTAGAGGCTCTGCATCCCGAGACCAAGGTTTGGAATACCTGCACTCCATATTTCGAAAGACGCAATATTCATTTCTATGTTAACA
>JAZNOD010000131.1:0-12558 GCA_045580585.1 Eubacteriales bacterium | reverse complement strand
GGGGCAGCCGTCGATGCAGCGCTCCGGGGAGCCTTCCGGGGCGTTTTTTCGGACAAAGTGGGAGAGGGAGCCGAAGGAATGCACGGATTTCGGGCGCTTTCCGATGAGCCATTGCAGGATGTCCACGTCATGGCAGGACTTCTGCAGCAGCATGAAGCTGGAGCGCTCCGAATTGCCCCAGTTTCCCCGGACGAAGCTGTGGCTGTGGTGCACATTGCCCACGCCCTCCTCGTGGGTAACGGACTGGATCTCGCCCAATTCGCCCCGGTCGATGAGCTTTTTGATGGCCATGAAGAAGGGCGTGTAGCGCAGCACGTGGCACACGGTGACGCTGACGTTCTGCGCCTTTGCCGCCAGTGCCGCGCGCTGTGCTACACCGAAGCGGTGCTGCTCGTCCGTTACGACAAGCGAAAGAGATGAAAACTCCACGCCTGACGAAATAAGCGCGTGAGTTCCGATAATGATGTCGCACCTATCCTCGCCCTCGCTCGCGAGCGCGGCGCGGATGCGCTTTTTCTCAGCCGCCGCCGTCGCACCGACGAGAAGCGCGCATTTAAGACCGAGCTTTTCAAAAAGCGGCGATAGGTCTTCGAAATGCTGGCGCGCGAGTATCTCGGTGGGTGCCATAAGCGCGGACTGTCTGCCGTTTAGCGCGGCAATATACATTGCCGCCGCCGCTACGGCGGTCTTGCCGCATCCGACGTCGCCGACGACGATGCGGCTCATCGGCACGTCCGAGCGCATATCCGCGGCTATCTCGCTGATAACGCGCTTTTGCGCTCCCGTAAGCTCGTAGCCGAGCAGGGGGAGCATCGGGGATATGTTCTGCTTTTTGCAGGAAAATGCACCGCTTTTTTTCACACGCTTGTTTTGCATCGCAAGTCCGAGCGAGAAGAAAAACAGCTCGTCAAATATAAGTCTGCGTTTTGCCGCCGCAAGCGCCGAATAACTTTCGGGCGAGTGTATGTTGCGTATAGCAAAGGCAAGCGTGCAAAGTCCGCGCGCCTTTCTGACGTCCTCGGGAAGATGGTCGCAAAGGTGCGGCAGGCAGTACCGCATAGCCTCGGCGGCGTTTGCCGCCACCTGCTTTTGCGTAAGTCCCAGGGACAGCGGATATACCGCGCAAAAATCGGGAAGTGCACCCTCGCGCCACGGCTCAAACACGGGCGAGGTCATGGCGTACCTTACGCCGCTGCGTGTCTCCTTACGCTCCACCGCACCGTAAAAACGCCACTCGCTGCCCACGGTAAACGTCTGTTTAAGATATGGCTGATTGAAAAAAGTAAGCTCGCAAGTTCCGCTTTCGTCAAAGGCGCGGAACTTGACGACCGTCATTCTTCCGCGGAGCTTTGCCGCGCGCGGCTCCGTTCCTACCGTAAGCACGAGCGCTGACTTTCCGCCGCCCGTATAAGACTCGGAAAGCGGTCTTATATCTCCCCTGTTTTCGTAGGCGCGGGGAATGTGATAAAGAAGCTCCTCAAGCGTAGTAACGCCCGCCTTGGCGTAAGCCGCCGCGCGCGTAGCACCAACGCCCGACAGCACGCTGACGGGCGAGGATGGAGAAATATTGCTTTTTATTTTCTCTGCCATTTTACCACCGCCTTTTTTCTAATTATACCACTTATTCCCTCTTTTAGTCAAGTACGGATTTAATATTGACTTGCGCTGTTTTCTGTGATATTATTAAGTTATTAAAATTATTTATGGTGATTTCAATGATAGTTATCGGAAGCGTCAGGCTTCGCCACGGACTTTTGCTTGCGCCGATGGCGGGAGTGACTGACCTGACTATGCGTGCGATATGTGCCGAGCATGGCGCGCAATACGCCGTGAGTGAAATGGTCTCGGCAAAGGCTCTCGTTTACGAGCAAGCGGGGCGCGCGTCCGCACCAGCCAAAACCGCCGCACTTTGCAAAATAGACGGCTCTATCCCCACCGCCGTGCAGATATTCGGCTCGGAGAGTGAGTTTATGGCTGAAGCGGCACGCCTTTTGTCGCACGGTAATTACCGAGGCTTTTGCGGAGTGTTGCCAGCCGCAATTGATATAAATATGGGCTGTCCCGTAAAAAAGGTGGTAAGCTGCGGAGAGGGCAGCGCGCTGATGCGCTCGCCCGAGAAAATACACGATATAGTCCTTGCCGTTTGCCGCGCGTCCGCCCTTCCCGTGACCGTAAAGCTGCGCGCGGGATGGGACTTTGACAGCATAAACGCTCCCGAATGCGCCGCCGCCGCGGAAAGCGCGGGCGCCGCCGCCGTTTGCGTCCACGCAAGAACGCGCGAGCAGTTCTATTCCCCGGGAATTATGCCCGAGGTGATAAGGCTCGTAAAGGAAAAAGTAAGCATTCCCGTTTTCGGAAACGGCGACGTAGCCTGCGCTGACGATGCGCTGAGAATGAAACGCGAAACGGGCTGTGACGGCATTGCCATTGGCAGAGCCGCCATGGGAAACCCGTGGATCTTTGATGAGATAGCCGCCGCCCTCGACGGCAGAGAATACACGCCACCCACGCGCGAACAGATAGCCGCGACCGCTATTGACCAGCTACGCCGCAGTATTGCCGAAAAAGGCGAACGTCAGGGCGTGGCAGAGGTCAAGGTCACGCTGTCACACTACGTCAAGGGAATGCACGGCGCAACACGCGCGCGTGCCGAAATAATGGCACAGAGCGATGCCGCCGCAATCGAGCAAGCTCTGCTCCGTGTGCTTTTGCCCTGATTTTTAAAATTACGAAAGGAGGCGAGCCTCTTGAAAACAGCAAATGACCGACCTGCCGCTGTCAGCGCGGAAATCCTTTCGCGCGCAAAAGAGGGAGACGTCGCCGCCTTTGAGGAGATACTCTGCGCCTACGAGGGATACGTTTACGGACTTGCGCTATCGCTGACGGCGCACCGCGAGGATGCCGAGGACGTGACGCAGGACACGTTTTTAAAGCTGTGGCGTTCCCTTCCGCAATACCGCGGAGACGCGCAATCACTGCACTCCTACGTTTTGCGAATTTGCCGAAACGCCGCGCTCGACGTTCTGCGCCGCCGCAAAAAAGCCCCGCTGCCCCTCGTTTATACCGATGAGGACGGTGAGGAAGCATCCATAGATATTCCCGATACCTCGCCAACACCAGAGGAAGATTACATAAGAAACGCGGAGGCGGCACAAGTGCGCGCGGCTGTCGACGCACTGCCGCCCGATATGCGCAGAATGATACTTTTGCGCCACATGGCAAACGCCGACTATACCGAGATAGCCGAACTGCTCGGCATTCCCGAGGGAACGGTAAAAAGCCGACTGCACAGAGCGCGCAAAAAGCTGTGCGAAATACTCGCCAAGCGGAACTTTTCATCCCGCTGAACGTCATGAGCAATGAGTAAAATGAAAGGGGGCAAGGCTCTTGGAAATAAAAAACAAAACGGAACACGGCTGTGAGCAGTTTGAACGCTTTGCCTCGTATGCCGATAAATATATTGATGGCGAGCTGACGGAAAAAGAGATAAACGAGCTTTTCGATCACGTCGAAAGCTGCCCCGAATGCCGCCAATATCTTGAAATAACCGTAAAGACCGAGGAAGCTGTAAACGTCCCCGAGATAACTCCTCTCCCCCGCGGGCTTCACTCGCAGATAATGGCATCGGTGAAAAACGATGCCGAGCAAAACAGAGCCGAAGAACGGCACACGCCAAAAATATCGCGCCTTGTTCCGCTTGCCGCCGCATTCCTTTGCATATTCCTCGTTGCGGCATTCTTTATGTCCACTCCGCCGCGCCTGTCGGGGGATAAGGCCGCCGCCGAAAACAATGTGGCAGAGGATATACTGACCAAAGACGAGGAGAACTCCCCGACCGATGAAGATATGGATCGGATACCCCAGGCGAATACACCTGCCTTACCCTCCGCGCCCACCGAAAGCAAGCCTGCTCTGCCCGAGGCGGACAGCGATACAAACGCGCCCGAGACGTCCGCTGCCGACTCATCGTCTGCAAACGTCGATACCGATGAGTTTTTGCCCCTTGACAGCGACAGCGTAACGTTTATTATGTTTGGGCTTTGCGCAATATTTGCCTTTGCTTCCGTGGCGGCACTTACCGTTTTCGTTTTTTCCGCTAAAAATAAAGAATAATTAACCGACAAAGGAGATCCACCGTGTCTGCTGAACTTAAAATCATGACCTTCAACCTGCGTGTAGACGTTGCGAGCGACGGCGTACATCGCTTTCTCAACCGCCGCGAGACCGTCCTCGCTTCCATTGAAAAGCACTCGCCCGATATAATCGGTTTTCAAGAGGCCACAAATCCCATGCGCCTGTACCTGCGCGAGGAGCTCGCGCACCGCGGGTACATCACCGTCGGATGCGGCAGAGATTCAAATATGCGCGGCGAATCCGTAATAGTTGCTTACAAACACGAAAACATGGAGCTTTTCTCGCTTGAGAACCGTTGGGTATCCGATACACCGCTTACCCCGGGCACACGCTTTGACGGAGACCAGAGCTGTTTTCCGAGAATACACACCGCACTCGTGCTGAAGCACAGGGAATCCGACTCTCCATTTCTTTTCATCAACACCCACCTCGACCACGAGGGCGCAAACGCGCGTACGCGCGGCGCGGCTGTTATAAAAAAGAGGATAGCCGAAATAGGTCTGCCGTTTATACTGACGGGAGATATGAACGCCCTGCCTGACTCTGCGGCTATACGCTCGTTTACCGCCGACACCCTTTGCGGGGCGGAGGTGACCGACGCCACAAGACTGTGCGGCGGAACTTTCCACGACTACGGACGCTTGGCTAATCCCATAAAGATAGACTACATCTTTACGAATATGCCGTGCGACGCAAAACGCACCTACGCAGTGGACGAATATGACCGTGACGGCTTCTTCCTTTCTGACCACCTACCGCTTTGCGCTTTTATCACGTTGCCATAAGCTAAAATTAACTAAAAGTTCACAATTAAATACTGCAAGTATGATATAATTAATTAATTTATTCGATTTTTTTCGAATTAGGAGGATTTATCATGTTTAAAAAAGCAACTGCACTACTTTTAGCCATTCTTATGGTGTCCCTCGCCTTGGTTGGCTGTACCCCCGCAAATTCCGACGGCTCGGAAACTACTCCGGCAGGCTCATCCTCGGAAACCACAGGCCCTTACGTTCCCGTAGAGATATCCCCCGAAACGCTTGCATCGTACGCAGTTGTACGATATGAATATGCCGATAAGGAGACTATCGCTCTTGCACAGAAGGTTCGCAACGCTATCAGTGATGCGTTTGGCACAAAGCCCGCCCTCAAGGACGATACTCTCGGCAAAAACGAGGAAGTTGCTCCCAAGGCATACGAGATCCTCATAGGTTATACTAACCGCCCCGAATCCACCAAGTACAAGGAAATGCTGCGTGAGTTTGACTACGCCGTTGCTTTTGAAAACGACCGCATCATCATCGTCGGCGGCTGTGACGCGCTTCTTGAAACCGCCGTTGACTACTTTATCGAAAAGTACGTGGTAGCAGGTGCATCATCTATGGTGCTTAACTCTGCCGCACCCGATCTGGTCGAGAGCCGCGCGTATATGTTCAAGGACATTTCGATAAACGGCGTTGATATCAAGGACTACAAGATCGTATACCCCAAGACCGCCGATCGTATTACGTACTTTACCGCAGTAGCTCTTTCCGACTATATCAATTCTAACCTCGGCTTTGCTTTGGAGGTCATTGACGATTCCAAGGAGGAATCCGAATACGAAATACTCGTTGGTCTTACAAACCGCACCGTTTCCCAAGAGGCATCGAAAATATCTCTTGGCGAAGATAAATACATACTCTGGCAAACTGACAACAAGATCGTTATGCAGGGCTCATCCTACTACGTTGGCGCAGCTGCAAGTGATTTTGTCAACAACTACGTCAACGTTAGCGGCACCAACGTCTCGCTTGACGTAACTACCCTTCCCACCACCGCAAAGGCATCGACCTTCTCCTTCCCCAAGCCTACGTCCGCTATTCTCATGATAGGCGACGGTATGGGACAGAGCCACATCGATATGACGGTAAAGAATCAAGTCATCGATGAGTTCGTAGCGGCAAGACTGCCCGTAGTTACCAAATGCAGAACTTACTCCCAGTCCGTTATCAACGGCGTAGCAACCTACACCGACTCGGCAGCATCCGCAACCGCGCTCGCAACAGGCTACAAGACCGACAACGGCTTCCTTGGAATGCTCCCCACGGGTGACGTCATTCCCAACGTACGCGAGCTTGCTCATTCCCTCGGCTACAATACCGCGGTAGTCACCACCGACGTTATTACAGGTGCTACCCCCTCGGGCTTCCTTTGCCACCACAACGACAGAACTGACTCAAGCGTTCTCCAGGGACAGATAGACACTCTCGTTGCCGAGAACGCCGTAGACTTCGTTTGGGGCGCAACCTCAAGCTCTATGCGCCGTCAGCTCGTTCCCTATGCGCGTACCGCCCTCGGTCAGATATCCGCAAACAACGAAAAGTTCTTTATCATGATTGAGGAAGCATATATCGACAAGGAATCTCACAATAACGATTCCAAGGATACCATGACCTGCGTACAGCGTTACAACGACTGCATTGCATACTGCATTGCGTTCACCATGCTGCACCCCACCACCGCCCTTATCATAACTGCTGACCACGAGTGCGGCGGTATTCTGGAGAGCGAGGATGGCTACATCTACACCAGCAACAACCACACCAACACTAACGTTCCTCTCTTCGCCCTCGGCGGCGGCGTCAAGGAGTGGATAAACAGCACCTACGAGCTTGAGAACATCGACGTTGCAAAGCACATTGCATCTATCTTCGGCTCAAATGATTTCGGTCAGACAGGATTCGTTCCCATGCCCGTTACAACTGCTCCCGCCGTAACTACCGCAGCTCCCGCAGAAACTACCGCGGCTCCCGCAGAAAATACAAAATAAGCAAACTTTTATAAAACGCAAAGTGGCTGATTCATTCAGCGCAGAACAAAAACACACGAATAATTTAATAAAAAAAAGACCGCTTTTTCCGTCTGATATGATGAAAAAGCGGTCTTTAATGTAGAGATCCTCGCGGATTTCGATTTTTATGTGTGTTTTCCGGCCGCGCTTTGCCTCTCTGCCGTATATCTATACGCCGACGAGAACCAAAGCACGGCTTCGGCATCTTAATGACTCAACCCCTTTAAACTTACACCGCCAGAGTCTTTTTTACAGTTGACAAACGCCCGTTAATATTGTATAATATTTATAGTTAGCCAATTCCCTACATAAAATAAAACATACGGAGGAAAACTAAAATGGCACAGTTCGATATCCCAAAGACAGCAAAAATTTCCGTTCTCGAAGAACCCCGTAAAATGGTCCTCAAGGAACTTCCCATACCCGAGATAGGCGACGACGAGATACTCGTTAAGGTCGAGGGCTGCGGTATTTGCGGCACCGACGTTCACGAATTCAAGGGCGATCCCTTCGGATACTGCCCCGTTCAGCTCGGACACGAGGGTACGGGTACTATCGTTAAGCTCGGTAAAAACATCACCAAGGACTACACAGGCAAGCCCCTTGCGGTTGGCGACAAGATCGTTACCGGTCTTAAGCCCTGCGGCGAGTGCGACGTTTGCAAGTTCAAGCCCGAGATCGTTCACCTTTGCGAGGGTGGAGAGATCTTCGGACTTATGCCCGGTGAGGCAAACTACTTCAACGGTTGGTTTGGCGAATATATGAAGGTCAACGCAGGCGGCGTTGTATTCAACGTTTCCGATATGGATCGCGATCTCCGCATCCTCATCGAGCCCGCAGCCGTTATCGTTCACGCTGTTGAGCAGGCAAAGAAGATATTTGACTTCAAGTTCGATTCTTACGTTCTCGTTCAGGGCTGCGGACCTATCGGACTTCTCCTTCTCGCTATGGTTCGTTGCCTTGGCGTACGCAACATTATCGCTTGCGATATGGATGACAAGCGTCTTGCAATGGCTAAGAGACTCGGCGCGGCTTACACCGTAAACGCAGGTGCTGCTGACGCCACCGAGCAGGTAAAGGCTATCACGGGCGGTCTCGGCGCTGAAATGCTCTTCCAGTGCACAGGCTCTCCCAAGGCCGCTTCCAAGGCTTGGAGCTACGTTCGCCGCGGCGGCTCTTACTGCGAGCTTGGCTTCTTTGTAAACAACGGCGATACCACCTACAATCCTCACCTTGACCTTTGCAACAAGGAAGTTAAGGTAATCGGTTCTTGGACGTATCAGGCACAGGATTGGATCCAGTCCTTCTCCTTCCTCAAGGAAGCTCAGGACAGAGGTCTGCCCATCACCGATCTTCTCACCCACAAATATCCCCTTGACAAGATGAACGAGGCTATGGAAATGAATATCTCCATGGAAGGCCTCAAGATTGCATTCGTTGCCGAGGACTGATCTTAAATTAAAGGAGAACCTCAAAAAATGCTTCGTTCCCGAAAGATTTCTCTGATTGCGCTTTTGGCGATTTGTTGCCTTTTACTTTCGGCATGCTACCCCAACGGACGTCCGTTTTCGTCAATTGATATCCCCGATTATATTACCGTCAATGACGTAAGCAAGGGCGGCGAAATATACAAGATCGTGGATGGTGAGCAAATAAAGGCATTCGTCGATATGCTCAATGGCTGCACCTATGAAAAATTCGATGATGACGATGACACCGACACTGTCTTTAAGCAAAGACAGTACTACAGAGTCTCTATCGAGGATCAGGTGTACTACATTAACGATGAGGTATCCGAGCTTTATATCAACCCCATAGTTAATTCAGGCAGGGAAGGCAGATACAAGATAGTTGATTTTAACAAAGACATCTTCAGCGCATTCCTTGATGCCGCGTTGGAGGATCCCAACGCACAATAAAAAACACGGTATGTTTCTTCGGAAACATACCGTGTTTTTTATCATTTCATAAGCTCGTCGGTAAGGCGTATTATCTCGGGCGCGAGCTTTTTGCGTTTGGCTTTAACTATCGCACTGTATATGGGATACGCAAGGCTTGCAACAACACCGCCGACAATACCGACGATAATACCGATCACCATTGCCGTATCCTTGCTCAACCCAAGTATGTTTCCGAGCTCCGTCATAATAAGGCTCATTCCAAAGCCGAGAAGGAGTGTGCCAATCACACCGAAAATTATCGCAACGGCTTGTGCCGTGTTAGTTACGCTCGCGTCAAGGCGGTAAAGCCGCGCCATTTTGTCCTCAACCTCGGTCGGTGCGGTATATTTATCGCGGATACGCTTCAGCTCTGCCTGCTCCTTGGCGGAGTAGTTGTAAGAAAATCCGTTTTGCCCCTTATTATCCATTTTGTACCTCTGCTTTTAATATTTTCAGCTTCCGCGTGCCAACAACTATCATATAGATCGCCGTTGCCACGATAAATAGAGAGATAACAGCACCCGTTGCACCAAGCAACAATTTTTGCGCCAACGCCGTCATTGTTCCGTCGCCAAATGTCGTAAGCATAGTAGCTTCGAGCGTCAGCATCGACACAAGAGCCGCCGCCAAGCTGATCACCTTTGAGGCTGAAAAGACGGGGCTATTATATTTTCTGTATTTTACCACATTCACTATGGCGACAGTTAACGCCGTAAATGTGTAAGCCGCCATCGCGATCGCCGTTATCATGTGATGCTCAAACGTTCTGTTCCAATATACCATAAAGAAAATGATAAGAGCAAGCGCTAAATTCATCAGAAGAAATACCCATCCGCAAGTGCGGTATTTCACAAGCTCTGTTTGCATCTTCTCCCCCGCCGCGTATCTTCTCGTATGTCTGACCAAAAAGAAACGCATCACGGCAAGGCAGATATAATATGTGCCCAGTGAGTAAAACCAAAACGTGTGATGGTAAAAACCAAGCCACAGCTGAAAAATTCCATACAAGGAATTCCACACAAGTGAGCCGTAAAGAGATACGTTTACGCGAAGACGCGCATCTCCAAGCCATGCTCTTGCATACTTATTTTCGTCCTTGAAGGTCTTAAAAAAACTGATAAGCCGCGGTATCTTAAAGCACCACACCGTCAGTGTGTAAGCGGCAAGAACGTAGGAAACGTATGCAATTACCGACTTTGTCCCGATAAATACCATAGAACCGACAAGCAAAACGGTTGCTGCGGGAACGAGAATGAGCATGATAGCAATATGAGGGAACAGTACGGATTTACCGAGCGTCTTCCAATCCATCTGCCATCCTCCTGATCTTAACGGTAAAGATAGTGCCGACACCGACCGTGCTTTCCACGCCTATCTCACCCTGCATAATATCAACCACGCGTTTCACAAGCGGCAAGCCGAGTCCGTTGCCTTGAGTTGCGTGAGATGTGTCGCCTTGATAAAACTTTTCAAAAATATGCGCGCCCACCTCATGGCTCATTCCGCAGCCCGTGTCACTTATTTTGACCGTGGCATACGTATCGTCTGCCATAAGAGTAAGGCTGACCTTGCCGCCGTCCTCGGTAAATTTGAATGCGTTGGAAAAAAGATTGTTCCATACAAGCGAAAGAAGCTCCGCATCTGCCGAAACAAAAACTCCCTCGGCTAAATCGGTTTCAATTTCAATATTCTTTCTCTCCCAGATATGCTCAAATTGCAAAAGGCTCTCACAAAGCTGCTCGCCAAGGTCAAATGTGGTAAGGTTGGGGTAGATCTGCTGGTTTTCCAGACGGTTGAGCTTGAGAATATTTGTCATCATATCCGCAAGGCGGCGTGAAGAATCGGTGATGGCCTTGGAGTACTCGATGCGCTTTTCATCCGAAAGCTCGGGCACTTGAAGGAGCGTTCCGTAGTTTTGCATTACCGCAAGGGGCGTTTTCATTTCGTGTGATACGTTGGCAATAAAATCCGTGCGGAGAGTTTCAACACCCTTAAGCTCCTCCGCCATCTTATTGATACATTCGATTATCTCATTAAAGCTATCGTCCGTGCCGATTTTTCCGATCTGCTCAATGCGAACGTTAAAATCGCCCTCTATCATTTTAGTGGTTGCCTCGCTGATCCTTTTGACGGGGCGTTCCACCGTAAATTTGCGGCGGAGATAGTCGATAGCAGCCATAACGATGCTGATAAGCACCACGTTTACCAGCGTGATCTTGGCGGCAATGGTTATCTCGCTCTGCGTAAAGTCTCTGCCGACGGAGTCCTGCAACGTTGAGATAAACAGCATGATACAGCAGGTAGTTACAAAGGCAGCAAGCAGAAAGAAGATGAAAAAATTACTGACCGTACCTATGATGTTTTTGAGCGTCTTTTCCCTTTTCACTTGATCACCGCCTTGTATCCAAGACCGTGTACGGTCTGGATCTCAAAGGATTCGCAATCCGCAAGCTTTGCGCGCAGCTTTGTCATATACACGTCAACGGTTCGCGTACTTGTCTGGGTATCCGCATCCCAAAATTCGTCCATCAGCTGTGTGCGCGTAAAGGTCTTTTTCGGATACGACAATAGCTTATAAAGAAGGTCAAATTCCCTTGCGGTAAGGGCTATTTCATCACCGTTCAGGCTTGCGCTTCTCTCGTCCGCATCCATTACGAATTGACCTACCTCAAGTCTGCGGCTTGAGGCGATCTTGGAACGGCGAAGAAGCGCCCCAATGCGCAAAAAAAGCTCGTCAAGGTCAATGGGCTTGGTCATATAATCATCGATTCCTATACGAAATCCCCTTTGCTTGGATGCAAAATCGTCACGGGCGGTCATAAACAAGATCGGAATATCATTGTTGAGTGAACGCACGGTCTTGGCAAACTCAAAGCCGTCAATATCAGGCATCATAATATCCGACACAATAAGGTCGAACGTGGTTTTATACATCTCGTCGTATGCGCTCTCCGCGTCAAGGCAACCTGTCGCTTCGTACCCGCTGTTATTCAAAAAAGAACACACGGAACGGTTCAGGTCTCTGTCGTCCTCCACGATCAAAATTTTAAACATTTTCTTCCTCCGAGGGATTATTTTCGCTTTTACATCTTATTATAACATAGAAATGTTAAAGTTTTGTTGCTATCTTCGTGTTTTCGCAAAAAAGGCAACACCAATTGAAGCGACCCCAAATAGTGCTGCCTTATGTTTTCTTATTTCTTCTTTGCCGCATCGTAGCGAGCGTTTGCCGCATCGGTTCTTGCGTTAGCCGCCTCGATTCGCTCGTCGCGTTCTTTCTGCATTTTCGCGGCTCTTTGGGAGGGGCTCATATGAGCCTCATCCCAATTTTTCTTTGCATCAGCCTTTGCCTTTGCGTAAGTGTTATGCGCTCTGTTTTCCTCAAAGTTTGCCTTTGCTTCCGCCTTTGCGGCAGCAAACTCCGCCTTATCGACCTCGTGCTGTGCCTTTGCACTCTCCTTCATATCTCCAAATGCATTCTTGAAAAACGTTTTAATCCCCATTGTAATTTGAAACTTGTCAAGAAAAGTAGACAAATTAAAGAGTTAATTTTTGAAAATATTCATTCGGAGTAAGATAACCAATACCTGAATGAAGTCGATCGGAGTTGTAGTAAAGCTCAAAAAATTTCACTAAAACTCTGCTTGATTC
>JAZNOD010000130.1:0-13987 GCA_045580585.1 Eubacteriales bacterium | reverse complement strand
AGTTCATCGGGAGCTGACGAGCTTGTTTTTTATGATATCACGGCATCAAGCGACGGCAGACGCCTCTTTGCCGATATACTGCGTGAGACCGCAAGCCGCGTTTTTATCCCGCTTACCGTGGGCGGCGGAATCCGTGAGGTCGAGGATTTTGACCGCGTGCTGAAATGCGGCGCGGATAAGGTCAGCGTAAATTCGGGTGCTATAACCAATCCCGATATCATACCGCGTGCCGCTGAAAAATACGGCAGTCAGTGCGTGGTGTTGAGCGTTGATATAAAGCGTGTTGACGGTGCTTTTCACGTTTTCAAAAACGGCGGAAGGATTGACACAGGCATTGAGGCTATCGAGTGGATACGCCGCGGCGTCGAGAACGGTGCAGGTGAGATAGTGGTCAATTCTATTGATACCGACGGCGTTGGCGGCGGATTCGACCTTGAAATGCTCCGCGCGGTATGCGACGTTGTAAAGGTCCCCGTCATCGCTTCGGGCGGTGCGGGAAGCACGGATGATTTTATAAAGCTATTTAAGGAAGTTCCCGACGTTGACGCGGGACTTGCCGCTACCGTTTTTCATTTCGGACAAATAAAGATTCCCGAGCTGAAGCGCACGCTTCGCGATGAGGGAATAGATATGAGGTTATAAAATGTTTAATAAAAACGAACTTAAATACAATAAGGACGGGCTGATTCCCGCCATCGTTACAGACGTCAAGGACGGAGCTGTGCTTATGCTTGCGTATATGAGTCCCGAAAGCCTTGATATTACGCTTGAGGGCGGAAAGGTTTGCTTTTTCAGCCGTTCCCGCGGAAAGCTCTGGCTTAAGGGTGAGACCTCGGGAAATTATCTTAACGTAGTCAGCATAAAGACTGATTGCGATGCCGATACTCTGCTTATAACCGCACGCCCCGAGGGACCGTCTTGCCATACGGGCGAGCGCTCCTGCTTCTTTAATGACGTTTACGAAAATGAGAACGAAGCAGACGCATTTTCTCTGGACGGATTGATGCAGATGCTCATAGGCAGAAAGACTAATCCCAAGGAAGGCTCATACACTACGTATCTTTTTGAGAAAGGAATCGATAAGATACTCAAAAAAGTCGGAGAGGAATCTACCGAGGTCATAGTTGCGGGTAAGGGCGGCGAGCGCGCCGAAACCATCTACGAGATAGCTGACCTTGCGTACCACGTTATGGTGCTTATGGTGGAGATGGGTATCTCTCTTGATGAGGTAAGGGAAGAGCTTGCGTCTCGCCACGTTGTGGATAAAAAGGTAAAACAGGAAAAAATGAAATAATTTTTCAACTTTGACTAAAAAACAAAGCACAAATATTGACATTTAGTGCTAAAAGTTATATAATATGTTGTAATTCTTTTTATCCGATATGAAAGGAAGATGAAAAATATGGAAAGACTTATCGGTACTGTATCCCGCGGTGTCCGTGCGCCAATTATAAGAAGCGGAGATGATATCGCCGCTATCGTTGTAGACAGCGTGCTTGCTGCCGCAAATAGTGAAAATCTCGCTATCCGCGACCGTGACGTTATTGCTGTTACAGAGGCGGTCGTTGCGCGTGCGCAGGGTAATTACGCGACCGCGGAGCAGATTGCCGCCGATATACGCGCAAAATTCCCCTCCGGCGAGGCTGGCGTTATTTTCCCCATACTCTCTCGTAACCGTTTTTCGGTCTGCCTTAAGGGTATTGCAATGGGGCTTAAAAAGATAACTCTTATGCTAAGTTATCCTTCCGATGAGGTGGGAAATCACCTTGTGAGCCTTGACGACCTTGATGCCGCAGGTATCAATCCTTGGACTGACGTTCTGACCGAGGCGGAGTACCGCAAGCATTTCGGCGTTCGCAAGCACACTTTTACAGGTGTTGATTATATTGAGTTTTACCGTGAGCTTATTACCGCGTGCGGCTGTGAGTGCGAGGTTATCCTTGCCAACGATTGCCGCGCTGTGCTTGCATACACCAAGAACGTTCTTTGCTGTGATATTCACAGCCGTCAGAGAAGTAAGAGACTTCTCACTGCAGCAGGCGCGGAGAGGGTTTACGGTCTTGACGACGTGCTGACGTCATCCGAGAACGGAAGCGGCTTTAACTCCAAGTACGGACTTCTCGGCTCTAACAAGGCTACTGACGATACCGTTAAGCTCTTCCCCGAGGGCGGCGAGAACGTTGTTTTGGATATTCAAAAGCGCATTTTTGACGCAACGGGTAAGCAGGTCGACGTTATGATATACGGCGACGGCGCATTCAAAGACCCCGTCGGAAAGATATGGGAGCTTGCGGATCCCGTTGTAGCGCCTGCCTATACGTCGGGACTTGACGGTCAGCCCAACGAGCTGAAGCTCAAGTACCTTGCAGACAATGACTTTGCCGGACTTTCGGGAGATGAACTCAAGAAGGCTATTTCTGAGAGAATCAAGGCGAAGGACGGCAACCTCGTAGGAAAGATGGATTCGCAGGGTACTACCCCCCGCCGTCTTACCGACCTTATCGGCTCGCTGTGCGACCTTACCTCGGGCAGCGGCGACAAGGGAACGCCCATCGTCTGGATACAGGGCTATTTCGATAACTACACAAATTAATAGAATTTTATAGCAAAAAACGGATGGAAGCTCTCCATCCGTTTTTTGTTGTCGTGATTCGTTTTGTGTTGATATAAGATTACAAGGTGAGTTTTTTTACGAATGCTGGCAGAGGCTTTTTATCGCCAAATGTAAAAAAATAACATTTGGAATAATATCAAGAAGTGTTAACACTAATAAACAAGTAATGGGGAGATATTTTGACAAAAAAGACGAAATTTGCGACAAAAATCGAAAAAAATTTCAACTTTTTTGGCTCAACCTATTGCATTATTTCTTGCTTTGTTTTATAATAAAAACACCGAAGTGGTGGAAAATGGTTTGTGATGGTGGACAAGTCATCGACAAACGCCTCCCTGTAAGAGAGATGGTGAGTTTTATACTCCATAAATCCGCCGCGCGCTATATCAAATACCCCATATCGGAGAAAGGAGAGGCGCAATGATCCCTACTATTCCTATTACGGGAACGTATAGGCATAATCTTGATTCCAAGAACAGAATATTCATTCCGGCAAAGCACCGTGATGCGCTCGGTTCTCCTTTGGTGGTATTTCCGAGCATCAGAGACAGGTCACTGAAGGTGTATTCTGTTGAGGAATGGCGTTCCTTTACCGAAAAAATAGAGACAATGGTCGCAAGGGAACGTGAGCAGGTATTGCGTTATTACAACGAAAACAGCGACACACTCACTCCCGACGCGCAGGGGAGAATAGTGCTTAACCAAAATCTCGTGGACTACGCAGGGCTTTCGGGCGGTGCGGTTATAGTCGGTTGCGGTAAGTATGCGGAGATATGGTCTGTCGAGGAGCATGAAAAGCTTACGGCAAGCACTAATGTGGATGATATCCGCGCCGCACTTGAAAGGCTCGGACTCTGATGAGCAAGCCAATTGATTTCTCCCATTTTTCGGTGATGCTCCCCGAGGTCATCGAAGGACTTGATATAAAACCGAATGGAGTTTATCTTGACGGTACTGCGGGCGGTGCAGGACATTCGTCTGTGATTGCGTCAAAGCTCACAAACGGAACGCTTATCGCCCTTGACCGTGATGCTGACGCTGTGGCGGCAGCCACGGAGCGTCTTGCACCGTATGGAGAGCGAGCAAAGGTCGTCAGAGCAAATTTCGCAGACATGAAAAGTGTTTGTCATGAGCTTGGAATAGAAGCTCTTGACGGTGTGCTTCTCGACCTTGGTGTTTCGTCATATCAGCTTGATACTGCGGAGCGCGGATTTTCATATCTTGCGGATGCACCGCTTGATATGAGAATGGACAAGCGGCAGGAGCTTGACGCTTACAAGGTCGTTAACGAGTACGGCGAGGATGCGCTTTGCCGAATACTCCGAAATTGGGGCGAGGAAAAATTTGCCTCGCGTATAGCTCGCAAAATATGCGAGAGAAGAGAAAAAGCCCCCATTAGTACAACGGGCGAGCTCGCGGATATAGTCAGAGCTGCTCTCCCCGACGGAGGACGCTCGCAAAAGCACCATCCCGCAATGCGTACGTTTCAGGCAATACGCATTGAGGTCAACGGTGAGCTTGATATCATTCCGCAAACAATAAAAGATGCGGTGTCGCTGCTTAAAAGCGGCGGGCGGCTTGCCGTCATAACCTTCCATTCGCTGGAGGACAGGGCGGTAAAGGAGACGTATTCCGAGCTTGCAAACGGCTGCACTTGCCCCCGAAATTTTCCCGTTTGCGTGTGCGGAAACAAACCGAAGATAAAATTCGTGGGTAAGAAGCCCATACTTCCCTCAGCACAGGAGCTTGAAAAAAACAGCCGTTCTCACAGCGCAAAGCTGAGAGTGTGCGAGAAACTATAAAAATGTATAGCCGACACAGTCGGCGGAAAGGACGCAGAAATGAACGCAACTTACAGGACAAACAGAGCCGTAAATGACTTTGACTCCTATGAATATGCGATTGCGGCGCTTAAGGCGCGCTATGCAAACCGTGGGGTTGTGGGTGAGGCACAGCACGCTGTGGCTGAACAAAAAACAAGGGAAGCTGCGTCTGTACGCGAAAATCCGGAGGCGTACCGCTTTGGGCAGATAATGGAGCATGACCGTTACAACAGATATCGAACCGGAGACGGTGGAAACGTAATGACTGTTGATGACGTTCAGCGCATATACAGAGATGAAACGGGCAAGAGCGTTACCGCCGAGGTGCGCCGTGCCGCGCTCGCCGCAGGCAATGATGCCGATGCACGGCCTGCATCCCCTTACCGCGTGCTTGAAAGCCGCCATCCCGCCGAGGCGAATTCATCGGAATTTGTCGGAAAAACACAGCTCGTGAAGAACGGTGCCACCGAAACGGTTGCCAAGGTCGAGTATTCAGATGTGTCGGCATACAGACGCGCTGACGGAATAATCAGAAAATGGTTCCCGGGTGACAAGATAGTTAAGGCAAAGGGAAGAAAAACCATAAATCCTCTGTCTGCGATAGCAATGTCGCTCATCTTTTGCCTTGTGCTTATGCTTCCGATAACGCTTAGCGTTATGCTTCACAATACTTCAAGCGAGATCAGCGAGCTTGGTGACGAGCTTCGCGAGATCCAGACCATTGCGGACGATCTGCAGGTCAAGCTCGATGACAAGAACGATCTTGCGCTTATCGAGGATCTTGCGGTGAACAAATACGGAATGATAAAGCTCGAGGAGGGTAATTCCAAATATCTGCGCCTTAATGGAATGGATATGATAGAGAGCTTTGACACCAATGGGGATAACGACGTAATGCTTGCGCTTTTGAGTGCGCTTGGTATTCGTATATCCGACGAATAAAAAAACGACGTAAATAATATAATCAATATGACCTGAAGCCGCAGGACGGCGACGGGCTGACATCGTGAACCAATCGAAGCTACGGGGCAGCCCCTACTAACAGCTTTCTCGGCGTAAGCCGTTGCTAATCTGGATGGGACGTTGCATTCGTGCAGCGTCCCATGCTTTTTGAAATGAGAGGACCATGCGCAGAATAAAAATAAGTACAGGATTGACCTTGCGCTCATACCTTGTTTTTGCGGTAATAATTGTAGCTTTTGTAGCTCTTGCGATCAGGGTTTTTTGCTTGCAAACTATAAATTTTGATTACTATCAAAAGAAAGTGGTTGATCAGCTTACTACCGAATCAACAATAAGCTCTGAGCGTGGCAGTATATATGATGCAAGCGGTGAGGTTCTTGCTACCAGTGTTACCTCATACCGCATTTTTATTTCTCCGTCGAGCATACAAAAGGCTATGCAGGACGGCAGAGCAGGGCTTGATGAATTTATCAGCCGAGGACTTTGTGAGATTCTGGGGACGGACTATGACACCGTCTACGCTCTTACTAAAAAAACGGGTAGCCTTGACGCTACCGTCAAGCGCAATGCTGACGATGAAGTAGCCGACAAGGTACTTGAATTTATCGCGGAAAATTCGCTTTCCAACGTTTTGTACGTTGAGGCGCAAAGCAAGCGCTATTACAAGCACGGCGACCTTGCTACGCATGTCCTTGGTTTTACGGGAACGGATGGCGGCGGTCTTTACGGACTTGAATATTATTATAACAAGCAGCTTGCGGGTATTCCGGGAAAATACATTACGGCACGCGATTCTTATGGAAACGAGATGCCGTATGAATATCAGAGCTATATCGAGGCGGTGGACGGATATGATCTGCACACCACCATTGACGTAAAGATACAGGCGATTCTTGAGGAACAGCTTAAAGCCACCTTTGAGGATTCTGCATCGCAGGCAGGTGTTTGCGGTATCGTAATGGACGTGAACTCAGGTGCGGTGCTTGGAATGGCGACCTACCCCGATTTTAATAACAATAGCGCATGGACTTTGTCAGATTTTTATCAGGCACAGCTCGATGCCTCGGGATTTGAGGAAAATAGCAAGGATTATTCCGGACTTAAAAGCTCTCTCTTGCTTAAAATGTGGCAGAATAAATCAATAACCGACACATATATCCCGGGCTCTACCTTCAAAATAATAACAAGCGCTATGGGACTTGAAACGAGAACCGTTTCCACGGGTGAGACCTTTACCTGCACAGGCGCTCATAGAGTTGCAACGGAAACTATCAAATGCCATAAAAAGGGCGGACACGGTCTGCTTACGTTTGCGCAGGGACTTCAGCAGTCCTGCAACCCGATAATGATGATAGTTGGCGGCAGAGTCGGCACGGATACCTTCTATCAATACGTTAAGAATTTTGGATATCTTGAACGTACGGGTATAGATCTACCCGGCGAAGCAAACGGAATTTTTTATAACGAAAACAAGTTTGGTATAGTAGACCTTGCTGTTTCTTCCTTTGGACAAAACTTTAAGGTCAACGTTATTCAGCACCTTACAGCGATATCCGCTATTGCAAACGGCGGAACTCTTGTCACTCCTTATTTGGTCGAGTCTATGACCGATTCCGACGGCAAGATAGTGTGGGAGCATGAAAAGACTGTTCGCCGCCAGGTTGTAAGCTCTGCGGTGTGCGAGACTGTTTCTTCCATTCTTGAGGAAGGTGTTTCGGGCAACGGCGGTGCAAAGAACGCATACGTCGCAGGTTATCGCGTAGCGGCAAAGACGGGTACGTCCGAGAAGATAGGCGATGCAGACGATATGAGAATAGGCTCCTGCGTTGCTTTTGCTCCTGCTGACGACCCTGAAATAGCTATAATCATCGTAGTCGACGAGCCTACCGCGGGCACTCGCTACGGTAGTGTAGTTGCCGCACCCTATATAGCGAATTGCTTAAAACAAATGCTTCCTTATCTGGGAGTTGAGCCGGTCTACACAGGCGCTGAGGCGGCAAAGATCGAGGTTGAGATCCCCAATCTGCTTGGAGAAGTTTCATATACCGCGCAAAATAATCTCAGCAAGCTGGGACTTGACTGCGAGATAGTAGGGGTCGGCACTATTGTAACGGCACAAGTTCCTGCGGTAGGTACTATGCTTGGCAAGGACACGGGCAAGGTCATTCTCTACGTAGGAGATGCCGCGCCCGAGGCAAATATAAAAGTCCCCGATGTCGTGGGCATGACGGCAAGTGCCGCAAACAAAGTGCTTATCAACGCAGGTCTCAATATAAGTGTTAAAGGCTCGTCAAACCACGGAACAGGTTCAGGTCCCGAGGTTATCGAGCAATCCCCTGCGGCAGGCACTATCGTGGGAAAGGGCGATGTCATAACCGTGACGTTCAGATATCTTGACGTTACGGATTGATATAGCAAAAGAGTTTATCCCTGACTTCGTCGGGCGTGCGAGAATTTGTTGTTCGTGTGCATTCGAGGCCGTGTTATGATAAAATACCGCGCCCGACGAGGTTACGTTCCATATTAGGTATTCCGGAACCGTCACAGGCGGCTCCGGAATGCGCAATATTCGGAGATTTGAAAGGAAAAATATAAAATGAAGGTCGCTTTCGGCAACAAAGCTTTGACTATATCTGAAATAGCCGAAATGTGTGGCGGAAGACTGCATGGGAACTTCTGCGCAGAAGATGAAATAAAATGTGTTTGTACCGATTCACGCGAGGCAGAAAAAAACTGCCTTTTCCTTGCTATAAGGGGAGAGAAGGTCGACGGACATAATTATATAGATAAGGCGGCAGAGCTTGGCGCTGCGTGTGCCATAGCAGAAAGAGTTCCCGATGCGGGCGCGAAAATTCCACTTATATTAGTCGAAGATACCGTAGCTGCCATAGCAAAATTTTCCGAGGAGTATGCGCAACAATATCAAAAAAACGTAAAAAAAGTAGCAGTTACGGGCAGTGTCGGTAAAACCACCGCCAAGGAAATGATAGCATCTGTGCTTGGCGTGAGCCATAAGCTGTACAAAAGCGGCGGAAATTACAACAGCACCATCGGTATGCCCTTGTCTCAGCTTGAAATAGCGGCAGATACGGAGTTTGCCGTGCTTGAAATGGGTATGTCACAAGCGGGCGAGATATCAATCATGTCGCGTTGCGCGCATCCCGACGTCGCTGTGATAACGAATATAGGAACTTCTCATATTGAATATTTTGATTCCCGAGCAGGAATAGCCTCTGCAAAGCTGGAGGTAATGGAGGGACTCTCAAAGGACGGTATGCTTTTGCTTTGCGGCGGTGAACCGCTTCTCTCGGAGGTTGGCTCATGGGATGCCAGAGTTAAGTATTATTCAGTTTGCGCCGATACCGATATTCATGCTGAAAACGTTTTTTCAAGGGATGGAAAAACGGTATTTGATGCCGTAGTGTGCGGCACAAAAATAAAAGAAGTGGAGCTTTTTGCGATTGGCAAGCATAATATTCACGCGGCGCTTTCAGCCATAGCCGTCGCATTGCGCTTTGGCATTGGCGAGACAGACGTACGGCAGGGACTTTTGAATTATCGTACGGTCGGAATGCGCCAGCAGATATTCGAGGTCGGCGGAGTAACGATAATAAACGATTGCTACAATGCGAGCCCCGAGTCAATGCGCGCGGCTTGCGAGGTGCTTTGTGCGCTTGCTGATGAAAAGGGCGGAAGGAAAATGGCTCTTCTCGGCGATATGCTTGAGCTTGGTGCGTTTTCAAACGATCTGCATTACTGCGTGGGTGAGCATTTTGGTGCGGCAGGCGTTCGGCTGTTCGCTTTTGGCGAGAGTGCCCAGCGCATAGCTGACGGTGCGTCGTCCTATTTAAGTAATGAAATGATAACGCGCTTTTTGTCAACAGAGGATAAAGATATAAATGACATTGCCGCAAGTATCGCGCATGAGTTAAAGGCGGGCGACTGCATACTTATCAAAGCAAGCCGCAGAATGGCGGCAGAAAGAGTTACCGCCGCTTTGAGCGATATTTTGAGCAAATAAAGTAAAGGAGAAGAAAAGACAATGAAAACACGTATGTTGATTGAGTTTTTTTCAGTTGCTTTGGGAGTTTTCTTCGCCACATGGATAATTTTACGCAAGCTCATTCCAGTGCTGAAAAGCCGTAAGATAGGGCAAAAGATTTATGATATCGGCCCGCGTTGGCACAAGGGCAAGGAGGGCACTCCCATTATGGGTGGGCTTGGATTCATAATATCCTCGATTATCGGTTTTGCTGTGCTATTTGCGGTTTATGCGTACTACGGCAGGGCATACGAGCTTTATGCCGCGGCGCTTACCCTAATAATGGCTTTATTGAATGGACTTATCGGTTTTTTCGACGATTATACCAAGCTTATCAAAAAGCAAAATCAAGGCTTCAAAGCATGGCAGAAATTTCTGCTTCAGCTGATTGCCTCATCTTTATACGTTTGGGCAATGAGTGCCTGCGGATACATTGAGACTGCGCTTTATATACCCTTTATCGGTGTTACTATCGAGCTTGGCGCGGCTTATTATCTATTGGCAGTGTTCCTTATAACGGGAATGGTCAACGCCGTCAATCTTACCGACGGAATTGACGGTTTGTCAAGTAGCGTTACCGCAATTGTGGGCGTTTTTTTCGCCGTATGTGCATTTCATTTTACAAGCCCCGAGCTGGCTGTACTGCCTGCTACCGTTATCGGCGGAACGGTTGGTTTTCTTATGTATAATTTTTATCCCGCGAAGATATTTATGGGCGACACAGGCTCGTTATATCTCGGCGGCATGGTAGTTGGAATGGCGTTTATGCTCTCAAATCCTCTTATCATAGTAGTTGCGGGACTTATTTATATTCTTGAGGTGGCATCTGTAATGCTGCAGGTGGGCTACTTCAAGCTTACGCACGGCAAACGAATATTCAAAATGGCACCTATCCACCACCACTTTGAAAAGTGCGGATGGAGCGAGGTAAAGGTAGTTTGCGTTTTCACAGCAGTGACAATAGTTGCTTGCGCAGTTGCTTTTTTTGGTATCTGACATAATCAATAATCAGGAGGCGCCGTAGAACAATGGCAAACAAAATAAAAGATATTTTACGGCGTAAAAAGGGCGGCAACCGTATGCTAAACGAGTATACATTGCAGGATATTTCAAGCGGTGAAAGTACGGTGCTTATGGTTCGAACCCGACCGGATACGGTTTTTCTCGTTCTTTCTCTCATCCTCATCTTTATCGGAACGGTAATGTCATTTAGCGCAAGCACCGCATACGCTTCGGAAAAATACGGAAACAGCTTTGCTTTCCTCACCGAGCATCTGGGGCACCTGCTGGTGGCATTCGTGCTTGCGGCGATAGTGACGTATATGCTGACTCCGCAGCTCGCAAGACTTATGGCGGTCGGAGTGTACGCTGTATCCATAGTGCTTTTGCTGGCAGTGCTGGTCGTCGGAATAACGGGCGGCGGAGCGCGTCGCTGGCTGAACCTCGGATTTTTCACATTTCAGCCCTCGGAGCTTGCTAAAACGGGAATAATAATGTTGCTTGCGTTGTACATGACAAAGCACGAGGATGCGGTGTTGAGCAAGGGATTTAATCGCCGTTCATTACTCCACGGCTTTATCGTACCCGCGGCAATAATAGGACTTGTTTGTGTTCTCGTGGGTCTTGAAAAGCATTTTTCGGGAATCATCATCATCGGGTGCATAGGCGTTGCGATGATGTTTATCAGCGGAACAAATTTTTTGTATTTCATTTCTTGTCTGCCCGTAGCAGGTCTGCTTGCTTTTTTGATCATGCAGACGGGCTATGCACGCGCAAGAGTTGATAGTTGGCTTAACAGAGGCGCAGATGCTCTCGGAAGCGACTGGCAGACTACCCAAGGACTTTACGCAATAGGAACGGGCGGACTTTTTGGTCTCGGTCTTGGTCAGTCAAGATTAAAATACGGATACGTATCACAGCCGCAAAACGATTTCGTTTTTACCGTTGTTTGCGAGGAGCTTGGATTTGTAGGAGCTTTGGCTATCCTCATCCTTTTCCTTGCACTTGTGTGGAGGGGCTTCATTCTCGCCGCCCATGCGGCTGATAAATTCTGCTCACTCGTTATTTTTGGTCTGTCCTTTAAGCTTGCCATTCACGTTTTGCTTAACGTCGGAGTGGTTACGGGCGTATTACCTAACACGGGCGTTGCGCTTCCTTTCTTCAGCAGCGGCGGAAGTGCTACACTTATGCAGCTTTTTGACGTTGGAATCATACTTGGGCTTTCCCGTTTCTGCACGCAGAAACAGTAAATCAGCGGAGAAAAAATGAGAATATTGATGACAGGCGGCGGCACGGGCGGTCACGTAAATCCTGCCCTTGCTATTGCAAACACTATAAAACAGAATATACCCGATGCCGAAATAGCTTTCGTTGGCACGAACCGCGGTATTGAAAACACCCTTGTTCCCAAGGCAGGATATAAACTATACCACATAAACGTGCGTGGATTTTGGCGAAAAATCACGTGGAAGAATATAAGGGCGGCGTATCTTGCGGCTGTATCCCCAATTCGCGCGGGAAAGCTGATACGCAGCTTCAAGCCCGATGCCGTAATAGGCACGGGGGGATATACCTCATGGCCCGTACTTATGGCGGCGGCAAAACGCGGTATTCCCACAGCCGTGCATGAAGCGAATGCTGTACCCGGTCTTACGGTGCGCAAGCTATCACCGCATATTGACAGAATCTTTGTGAATTTTGCCGTCACTGCGGAGCATCTTGACCACCCCGAAAAGGTAATGCACGTCGGTTGCCCGATGTTGAACGTTCGTGAATCCATCAGTAGGACTGAGGCAAGGGCAAGACTTGATATACCGCAAGGTTGCAGGCACTATATCCTTTCATTCGGCGGAAGTCTTGGAGCTTCCCGAATGAATGAGGCGGCTCTTGAGCTGGCGCGGGACGTAATTGCGCGCCGCCCCGAGGTCACGCTGATACACGCATGCGGCTCGATGGGATATGAGAAAACGCGTGCCGCTTTTGAGGAGGCCGGCTTGCTTGAACTGCCCAATCTGCGTCTTGTAGAATATATATACGATATGCCGATACAGATGGCGGCAGCAGATCTTGTGATTTGCCGCGCCGGAGCTATTACGCTTTCCGAGCTTGCAAGTCAGGGAAAGGCGGCTATTCTCATTCCGTCACCAAACGTTACGGATGATCAGCAATACAAAAATGCCAAGGTGCTCTCTGACGGCGGTGGAGCTGTTCTGATACGCGAATCCGAGCTTGAGGACGGAAGGATAGGCAAGGAGGTAGAACGCCTTATTTGCGAACCTTACCGTCTTGAGGATATGCGGCGCAACGTTAAAAAATTTGCCGCAAATGATGCTAACGGCTTGATTTTTGACGAGATAATGCGACTGATCAAAGAAAGAGAGGTTGCGCAAAAGTCAGATGGCTGAAGAGAATAAAAATAAACAGGAAAAAAACAATATACAGCAGACTTCTCAGGAAAATCAACGTTACGTAAGACAGTACGTTATGAGAAAGAGGCATAAGCGCACATACGAGGAATCGAGGCCAGAGCCTGTTTTTACCCAACCCGAGATAATTAAAAAAAGTGAAAACGGAGAGGAACAGATAGCACGGGAGCTGGCGCAAAAGGCAAAAAAACAAAAAGCAAAGAAACTGCTGTTTCTTTGCATCATAGCGTTTATTTTGGTGCTTTTGTATCCGCTTTTCAGGCTTGTTTCCAATGTTTTCGTTATAAAAGAGATAGTAGTTGAGGGGCAATGCCCATACAGCGCGGAGGAGCTTCTCGCCGCGGCAGGGCTAACGCAGGGGGAAGATCTTTTCGGTAACGATTCCGATGAGATCGCAAAAACCACGCTCGAAAAGCTGCCATATCTCAGAGAGTGCAAGGTGGATTTTGCGCTTCCCGATAAGGTCGTATTTTCCGTTGTCGCGGGAAATGCCGTTATATATACGGAGGTGGCGGGTGAATACTATGCGCTTTCCGCGGCACTTCGTGTCCTTGAAAGAAAGAGCGAGCCGTCCGAATTCATAGCCAAGGGAATAGTCTATGCCTCATTGCCGCCTGCGGCATTAAGCGTGGTTGGAGAGTATATAAAGCTATCTGGAGGAGCTGACAGCTCTTATATAACTAATTTTCTTGATACGCTCACGTCTTCTCCGCTTAACGGGCGAGTCAGCAGAATGTTCCTTGAGGAAAAATTCGATATGGTGATCAGCGTTGACGCGAGATTCCGCATAAAGCTCGGTTCCCCCGAATCTTCTGCGCTTAAACTGCATGCGGCGGCAAGAGTTATCGATGAGTGTGAATTTGGTTTGGAAGAAAAGGGCGTAATCGACGTGAGTGATCCCGAAAAACCAACGTCAGTGAAGAAAAATGACATAGATATAAACACACGTCGTGACTAAATCGTTAAAATAAAGTATAAATTTATAAAAAGCACTTGAAAAACACAGTAAAAAAAGGTATTATATATATGATATGTACCTTATATAAATAATTGTCGCATAGCGACGTCTTGATATTAAAAATGGAGGATTTTAAAATGGCATTTGAGAGAGATGAATTAC
>JAZNOD010000129.1:0-12418 GCA_045580585.1 Eubacteriales bacterium | reverse complement strand
CATAATTGAGATCGGAAGCCACCGTGAGCTGATGGCAAAAAACGGAAAATACGCTACGCTATTTCGTATACAGGCAGAAAAATACGTTATATAGGTGCGCAATAAAATTTAATTAAAACGCGAAAACACCACCGCCGAGAGCGATTTTGTCGCTCTCCGCGGCTTTGTGTTTTAAGTAACAGTAGCTTGATATTTCTCCTGCGCGAGATCCATCATAGCTTTTTCGGGTTGAATCTCCTGCTGATAAGGGTACTTCCTTGAGACTTTGTCGAATTGAGCCTTTATTTTATCTGCCTTTTGCGTATCTTTATCAAAAAGCAAAGCGAGCGAATACTCGGTTCGAAGAACGGACGGGTAATTTTTCATCGCCTTCATAAAATTTTTAAGCTCCTTTGACAGCATATCCTCGATCACGTCGCGGCGGTTTTCGGATATAAGCTCGACAAAGATCCTGTCGCACGTCAAAAGATTGCGGTAAATTCCCACCACCCCGCTGTCGATATCAAGAATGTGCGCCATAAGCGCATCAGCCTCCTCAAAGCGCTCCTCGTCCATAAGTCTGTTGCATGCGAACACGCCACGCGCCGCTACCATATTGTTTTTCATATCCTCGTCCGCGGGAACGGAAAACCACTCCGCAGGCATATCCTTGATGCGAAGCCCCATAGACTGTAGCTCAAGCATCTTCAGCTGGAGCCAAAACGCCTCAAGCGCTTTTTCATTTTTAGAAAGAGAGATGGCGTTGTAAGCGTCGTTGTCAACGCCTCCCATACGCAACGGCACGCCGTTGAAGATGACAAGAACAAAGCCGAAAATGGTAAAAACAAGAAGCAAGGTGTTTAAATACGAATAGCTTGAAAAAAGAAAATATCCTATCAAAAACAGGACGGAGAAGATCGCGTTAAAGATAACGCCGCCGAAATTGATCAAAGCGACGGGGAACTTGCCGTCCTTCATGTCGGGCGGAGACATAAGGCATTGACCTGCGGTTCCCGCAATGGCAATCCGCCTGAATTTGATCTTATCGTTTTCCTTTACCCACGTAAACGAAAGTACGCGGAACGAAACGAATTTATATCCCGAAAGCAAACCGAAAACAAGGTGTCCCGCCTCGTGCACTATTATATGGAAAAAGTATGCGACGTATATTCCGCCAAGCAGTACGGCGTACGAAAGGAGCGTTTTATACGCAGGCTCGTCCGTGCTTGAGTTTTCGACATATAAAACCGTAAAAAGCCCCAAAGCCGCGCCGACAAGGAACATGGATGCCAGGGCAACGTATTGCATCCGAGGAGTTTTTTTCTTGCTGTTTTTGCTCATTTTTTATTATGCTCACTTTCTGTATTTTTTGTCCTCTTCGAGTGCCTTTGAAACGCGCTTTTTAAAGAGCGAGGAAACGGCGAGCACGATTATGTATCCAACGAGAATCAGCACGCTGCCCGTTAGGTTCTGCGAACCCTTAAGACCTGCGGGGAGCAGGAGAAAAAGTATCGCGCCGCCGACCGTCAGAAGAGCGTGCAGGAGTCTGCGGTACGCCTTGTCATACTTCGCCTCGGTAAGCTGCACCGACGCCGCGCCGAAGGCAAGACAAAAGGGAAGGAACAACAGCACGCGAAGTGCGCCGAGACCGCCGCTTGCTCCGTGAAAAACTATCATAGCAAAGGCGTAAGCGGCACAAATTACCGAAAAATATATACAAGTCTTGGTGAGTATTTTTTTGATCATAGCGTTCTCCGAAATTGAATTTACAAATGACAGTTTATCACAAAAAACGTCAAAAAGCAATATAAAATGGGAAAATGAATATTTTGCGTGAATATTTTTGGAAATATTCATTACAAGTGTTGACAATTTAAATAAAAGAGGTATAATAAATATAATATGGGTTTATATGCCATAGCGGCGTGTATAGTCGCTGAAAGGAAATGCAAATGACAAGAAAAGAAGCAAGAGAAGCCGTTTTTTCTCTTTTATTTGAAAAGGATTTCAGAAAAGATGCAAGCCCCGAGGAGGTATTCGACGGGGCGGTCGAGTTCCGCAGTCTTGAGGCTGACGAGTACGTAAGAAGCACGTATTTCGGCACTATCGAAAAAATGCCGTTTTGCGATGAGCTTATTGAGAAATATTCTCGCGGTTGGAAGATATCAAGAATATCTCCCGTATCACGTGCGATAATGCGTCTTTCGGTTTATGAGATGTATTTTCGCAGTGATGTTCCCGACAACGTTTCTCTTAACGAGGCGATTGAGCTTGTCAAACGTTTTGACGATGCGGACAAGGCACGCCCCTTTGTAAACGGCATCCTCAATTCCATAATGAATGCTAAAAAAGCAGAGGAGAACGTCTAATGCTTTTTTGCGGTATTGATACCAGCAATTATACCACTTCCGCCGCACTTTGCGATATTAACGGAAACGTTATAGCTAACCTGAAGCGTCCGCTTCCCGTAAAGGACGGCGAGCGAGGCTTGCGTCAGTCCGATGCCGTTTTTGCCCATGTGAAAAATCTGCCGGATATAATGCGTGAGTTTTCCGCCTTTGTTAGCGATGGGCGCATTTGCACCGTGGGCGTTTCGGCACGGCCACGCGACAATGCCGACTCATATATGCCTTGTTTTTTGACTGGTGTTGCCGCCGCCGAGGCGTTTTGCGCGGGATGCTCCGCACCGCTGTATAGATTTTCTCATCAGCAGGGACATATTATGGCGGCGTATCATACGTCGGGTGCGGTTGCCACTGTTAAAGATGAGTTTCTTGCATTTCATATTTCGGGCGGAACTACCGAAATGCTTAAAGTAAAGGTTAATGATACAGACCTTTGCATTTCTCTTGTTGGCGGAACAGCCGATCTCAATGCGGGTCAGGCGGTTGACAGGATAGGCGTGAGCCTTGGTTTTTGTTTTCCCTGCGGTTCAGCGATGGAAAAAGCGGCAGGGGCGTACAGCGGAAAAACCGCACGCACAAAAACCTCAGTAAAGGGACTTTCCTGCAACCTTTCAGGGCTTGAAAATAACGCTCAAAAGCTCATTGGAAATGGCGAAACTGCCGAGGCGGTGTGCGCTTACGTTTTTGATTTTTTGTCTGAGACTTTTTCGAGACTTGCACAGAATGCGCGCGCCATATACGGTGAGCTGCCGATAGTGTGGGCGGGCGGAGTTATGAGCAATAAAATAATCCAAAACCGTCTTTCAGAGCTCGGGAATTGTTATTTTACACAGCCCGAATTTTCAGCAGATAACGCGGTGGGTATAGCCCTGCTTGCTAGAAAGAAATACATTTACGATAATGGCTTATGAGGCAAGAAATGCCGCACTTACGGTAACACAGCTGAATAACTACGTCAAATCGCTTTTTGATACTGACGATGTTCTTGCGGCTGTCACCGTTCGCGGCGAGATATCAAACTTTAAAAATCACTATTCGACAGGGCATCTGTATTTTTCGCTCAAAGACAACGAATCTCTTATTCGTTGTGTGATGTTCGCCTCGTCCGCATCAAGACTTAAGTTTACCCCCGAAAACGGTATGACCGTTACGCTTTGGGGGCGCGTTTCCGTATATCCGCGTGACGGTGCGTATCAGATATATGTCTCAAATATGATTCCCGACGGAATAGGTGAGCAATATATAGCCTTTGAGCAACTGAAAAAGAAGCTTGAGGCAGAGGGGCTTTTCGATCCGTCAAGAAAAAAAACGATACCTAAATTTCCAAGTGTAGTAGGCGTTGTAACTTCGTCCACGGGGGCGGCAATAAGAGACATAGTAAACGTTCTTTCCCGCCGTTATCCCGTTGCAGACGTGCTTATACATCCTGCACTCGTACAAGGCACTGCGGCAGCAGCCAGCATTGCCGAAGGTGTTAAATTTTTTAATGATCCCAACAATTTTTTCGAAACTTTGCCCCCCGACGTCATAATCATCGGGCGCGGCGGCGGCTCGGGCGAGGACCTCAGCGCGTTTAACGATGAGGGGCTTGCGAGAACGGTCGCGGCTTCTTCAATTCCTATTATCAGCGCTGTGGGACATGAAACCGATTTTTCAATAACGGATTTTGTCAGCGATCTTCGTGCGCCTACTCCTTCGGCGGCGGCAGAGCTTGCTGTGCCGGACAGAGCAGAGCTTTTAAGAAAGCTCGCGAACGTTACCTCTCGTTGCACAAGCGTGATGTCGCGTCGGGTAGAGCATTATCAAAAACAGCTTGATACACTTTCATCCGCAAGAGTTTTGCGCTCACCGCAATCTCTTCTCGATATACGCCTTGATATGGTTTCAAGGCTTGCCGACAAGCTTGATAACGAATATGAAAAAAACGTAGACGGCGCCTCCGCAAAGCTTGCCAATGTTGCAGCAAAGCTTGACGCCATGAGCCCGCTTAAGGTGCTCTCGCGCGGCTACGCTGTTGTTCACGCTGACGGAGGCGTTGTTACTTCCGTGGCATCGCTTGATATAGGTCAAGAGGTGGGGATCGTTCTTGGCGACGGTGATGCGAGGGCGAAAGTGATTCAAATAAATAACGATCAAACGGAGATAAAGTAATGTCTAATGAGAATTTCTGCTTTGAGGCGGCTATTGCAAGGCTTGAGGCGGTCGTCAGAGAACTTGAGGACGGAAAGACCTCCCTGGAGGATGCTATGAAGCTATACGAGGAGGGGGTCTCTCTCGTGCGTTCGTGCTCGACCACGCTCGAGAGGGCAAAACAAAAAATAATTACCGTTTCCGTCGAAGGAGATTCGGGCAATGCGTGACAGACTTTTAAGAGCCCTTTCCGAAAATGCCGGAAACGTCGAAAACGCTGTAAAAGAGTATTATTCTTCATTTTCCGATCCCGATACCGCCGAGGTGAGAGATGCGGAGATATATAGCTTGCTTGCGGGCGGAAAGCGTATCAGACCGTATCTCGTCAACGAAACCTGCCGTGCGTTTGGCGGTGAGCAAAGAGCATCAATGCCATTTGCGCTCGCAGTTGAAATGATGCATACGTTTTCTCTTATACATGATGATCTGCCATGTATGGACGATGATGATCTTCGCCGCGGCAGACCTACCTCTCATAAGGTTTTTGGCGAGGCGACCGCTTTGCTTGCAGGTGACTCTCTTGCTATCCGAGCAATCGAGGTTGCGTTGGAAAATCCCAACGTTTCCTCGGAGAATGCACGCAAAGGTGCGATTGCACTCGCGCGGGCTTCGGGAAGCGAGGGGATGATCGGCGGACAGATCATCGATCTGCGCGGTGAAAAGACAGCGCTTGACCGAGAGACTCTTGAAAAGTTACATGGCAAAAAAACGGGCGAGCTTATCGCTGTCAGTGTTTATCTTGGCTGTGTTGCCGCGGGGCTTTCGGATAGCGACGAGAGGCTTTTATCCGCTGTCAGCTTCGCAAAAGATATAGGGCTTGCGTTTCAAATAATTGACGACGTTCTTGACGTGATTTCGGATGCGACTACTCTCGGTAAGACCGTCGGAAAGGATAGCGAGCATAATAAAACCACGTTTATGAGCTTTATGACGCCCGATGAAGCATTGAGGCTGGCAAATGAAATAACGCAAAGGGCTATTTCGCGTATTTCGGCTTATCCTAATACAGAATTGCTCGCCGAGCTTGCTTTGTATCTGCTCGAGAGAAAAAGCTGATGAGAGCTGATCTTTTTCTTGTTGAGTATGGATATGCAAAAAGCCGCGAAGCGGCAAGAAAATCCATAGATGCCGCGCTCGTCAAGATCGACGGCAAACCTGTCGCCAAAGCCAGCGAGAAGATAGACGATACGCTGCCTCATGAGGTGGATTTTACACCGCTTATACCATATGTGAGCCGCGGCGGTCTCAAGCTTGAGGAAGCGCTGATAAAATTTGGCGTAGATCCCACAGGAATGCGAGCTGTTGATATCGGTGCATCGACGGGCGGATTTACCGATTGCCTTTTGAAGCACGGCGCGTCTTTTGTCGTAGCGGTTGATTCGGGACACGCTCAGCTAAGTCCCGAACTCCTCTCCGATGCGCGCGTGATATCGTTGGAGGGGCTTAACGCACGTACGCTCTCGCTTTCCGATATCGGAGAGCCGTGCGATATTGGCGTTATGGACGTTTCATTTATTTCACAAACGTATATTTTGCCTCAGATTCCCTCACTGCTTAAGGAGGACGGTATTCTTATAACGCTTATAAAGCCTCAATTTGAGGTAGGAAAAAACGGAGTCGGAAAAGGTGGCATAGTCCGCCACGCCGAGGACAGACGGGCAGCCGTTCTCCGTGTTATCGAAGCTGCACGAGGCGTTGGGCTTTATCTGGAAGGGCTTGTTCCGTCGCCGATCTCGGGAGGAGACGGAAACCGCGAGTTTCTTGCATTATTCACTATGACTGATAATGACAAAACTGATAGGATAGTTGATTCGATAAAATATTGAATCACTCCGAAAGGATGAAAATTATGAAAAAAGTGTCGGTAATAACAAACTTTAATATTCCCGGCAAGGCTGATGTCGCTGAAAAGGTTATCAAAAGATTCCTGGAATGCGGAGCTGAGGTGGCTGCCCCATATTATGCCAAGGGGCGCGTGGATTGTCATATTCCCGTGCTTTTACCGGGGGCGAAGCTTTATGATAACGCTGACATGATCGTGGTTATAGGCGGCGATGGCTCGGTACTTGACGCCGCGCGAAGAGCCGCAGAACGCGAAACGCCCATTCTTGGAATAAATAAAGGCCGTCTTGGATATATGACGGAGCTTGAGATTAACGAACTTGATCTTATTGAAAAAATAATGAGTGGGGAGTACAGGATAGAGGAACGCTCTATGCTTAAGGTTCAGGCGATCAACGGTACGAAGGTGTTTCACGAAAATCGCGCACTCAACGATGCGGTCGTATCGAATGGCGCAGTTGCTCGTATGGTCGATCTTGAGGTGTATGCGGACGGTAATCTTATCGATTCCTACCGCGCCGACGGAATGATCGTTTCCACTCCGACGGGCTCCACGGCATATTCGCTTTCGGCGGGCGGTCCTGTTATTGATCCGCGTGTTAAGGGGGTATGCATTACGCCTGTCTGCGCACATTCCCTCGTGTCCAGAGCAATGGTGTTCCCGAGCGAATCCGTTATAGAAGTGAAAAACACCTGCGAGCGAGAACCCAATCTCTTTTTGACCATCGATGGAAGAGTTAACATAAGACTGGATCATGGAAATGTTGTTAGAGTGACGTCTTCGGAAAAAATAACCAAACTTATACGTGTTAAAGCAAAAAACAAATACAGCGAGCTATTTAAAAAACTTTATTCATAAGTGAGGAAAGAAAATGAAAAGCAGAAGGCAAGAAATAATTATAAATCTTGTTACGAAGTATGAAATAGACACGCAGGAAGAGCTGATAGGCATGCTGCGCCGCGAAGGCTACGACGTTACACAGGCAACGGTGTCAAGAGATATAAGAGAGCTAAAGCTTACCAAAGTCCCCACGGGAAGAGGCTCTTACCGCTATACCGTTACTCCAAAGGAGTCAAGAGAACCTGTTTTTAAGTTCAATAACGTTCTTGTTGAGTCCATCAAAAAGGTTGAATTTGCAGGAAATATCGTAGTATTAAAAACATTTGCGGGACTTGCTCCCGCGGTAGCTACGGGACTTGATGCGATAGAATCTCACGATATCCTCGGATGCGTTGCGGGTGACGACTGTATTATTCTTGTTGCCAGAACTCACGACGCCGCCAAGGACATAAGCGAGCGTATAAAGATAATGCTTAAAGCTATCTGAAATGCTTCGCTCACTTCACATTGAAAATATGGCAGTCATCAAACGGCTCGATTTTGAGCCCGGAGACGGGCTGTCTGTAATGACCGGAGAAACGGGCGCAGGAAAATCCATAATGATAGATAGCGTCAATTTTCTCCTGTGTAATAAAACAGTGCGCGACCTTGTTCGCACGGGAGAGAGCAAGGCGTTGGTCGGTGCCTATTTTACCGATTTTACCGAGAGGGAACGAACCCTTCTCTCCGAGCTTGGTATAGATGGGGACGAGCTTTGTCTTGAACGCACGATGAGCGCGGACGGCAGATCTGTGTGCCGAATAGACGGAAAGGTCGTTTCACAGCAGATCCTGCGTTCTGTGGGGTGTGTGCTGGTCTCTATACACGGACAAAACGATACTCGCCGTCTTTATGACAGCGACTCAAATCTTGAACTTATAGACACTCTGTGCGGCAACGCAGATGCGCTGTCCGAATATTCACACCTTTTTCGCAAATGGACGGAGCTGGGCTCGCGTATAAATGCGCTGAAAAAGAGTGAGGCGGAAAAATATCAGACAAGAGATATGCTTGAATATCAGATAAAAGATATTTCGAGTCACAAGCTAAAGCGCGGCGAGGAGGATACCCTTGTTGCAGAGTCAAAGCGCCTTTCCAGTATCGAACGCATCAAAAAGCATTCGGATGCGGCACTGCGCGCACTTTACAAAAACGAAAAAGGCATCACCGCATCATATATGGTTGAACGCGCGGCAGATGCTCTGTCAAAGCTTGTCGACGTTATTCCGGAGTATGCAGAGCTTTGCGGCAAGCTCAGAAGCTGTAAATATGAGCTTGACGATATTGCTAACGAAATATTCGCTAAGTCGGAAGAATACGGCTTTGACGACGATCCCACAAAACGTCTCGATGCAATCGAGGCAAGACTGCAGGTAATAACAAGGCTTAAGCGAAAATACGGCGCAACGCTTGACGAGGTGCTTGATTTTGCGGAAAATGCTAAAACCAAGCTTGACGAAATAGATAATTCAGATAGCATTATAGAGGAACTTTTTGCCGAACACAGGACGGTTGAGGCTGAACTGCGCAAAGCGGCTTTGTCAATTAGCAAAGCGCGAAAGGCGGCTGCCGCAAGAATCGAAAGCAACATAGTCGACACTCTTGTTTACCTCGATATGCCAAAGGTGCGCTTTTCGGTTTCCGTTACAGAGAAGGACGCGTTTGACAGATTGGGGTGTAATTGCGCTGATTTTCTGATAGCTGCAAACCCGGGTGAGCCCCTTTTACCGCTTTCGAAGGTCGCGTCAGGAGGCGAGCTTTCGCGTGTTATGCTTGCGGTGAAATGCGCTCTGGCGGATGCTGACGGAATTTCAACTCTTATATTTGACGAGATTGATACGGGTGTTTCAGGAAAAACATCACGTAAGATTGGCGTTAAATTAAAACAAGCGGCAAAATCGGCACAAGTGCTTTGCGTAACACATTCAGCACAAATCGCTTCACTTGCGGACGAACATTTTCTTATTTCAAAAAACGAACAAAACGGCAGGTCAGAAACTGTCGTTGAGCTTCTCGGCGAGCAGGGAAGGATTGATGAAACAGCGCGTATTCTCGGCGGTCTTGCTGTTACGGATGCCCAACGCCAAGCGGCTGTAGATATGATTAACGAAGGAAAAAACTATTAATAATTTTTAGGAAGAACATCATGCAGAAATTCAAAAACATTATTGCAGAAGAAATTGCGAAATGCTCAAGTGCGACATTTATCGGAGCAACTCTCCAGGCGAAGGATATTGAAGAGCTTCTCGAGTATCCGCCCGACACTTCAATGGGTGATATCGCCCTGCCTTGCTTCAAGCTCAGCCGCATGTTGCGTCGCTCGCCTGTTCAGATCGCGCTCGCACTTGAGGAAGCTTTGACAGGAGCAGAGCTTGGCGTTTCGGCAAAGGCACTGAACGGATACCTTAATTTCAAGGTTGATAACGATGTGCTTGCCAATCAGATCCTTGCGGACGTTTTTACCGAAGGCGAGCAGTACGGTTCTCCGCGCATTGGTGATGGCAAAACGGTGGTGCTTGATTATTCATCTCCCAACGTTGCAAAGCCTTTCCATATCGGACACCTCGGAACCACCATTATCGGTCACTCTCTCAAAAGACTGCACGAGTTCGCAGGTTACAAATGCGTAGGTATCAACTATCTTGGCGACTGGGGTACTCAGTTTGGTAAACTCATAGTTGCATATCGCAAGTGGGGAAGCCGCGAGGATATGGAAAACGGCGGCATCGATAAACTTGTTGAGCTTTACGTGCGTTTCCACAAGGAAGCCGAGGAAAATGCGGCATTGAATGACGAAGCGAGACTTGAATTCTCCAAACTCGAGCGCAACGATCCCGAAAACATCGAGCTTTGGCAGTGGTTTATTAAGATAAGCCTGGAGGAATATTCAAAGACCTATTCTCAGCTGGGTATTGATTTCGACTCATACAAGGGCGAGAGCTTTTACACCGACAAAATGCCGGCGCAGATTGAAAAATTGCGCGAAATGGGACTTTTGTTGATAGACGACGGCGCATCGATCGTTGATCTTTCCGAATATAATATGCCCCCATGTCTTATTCTCAAACGTGACGGATCCACTCTTTATCCCACGCGTGATATCGCCGCCGCCGTCTACCGCAAGCAGGAATACGGCTTTGATAAATGCATCTACGTTACCTCATCCGCGCAGTCGTTGCACTTTGCGCAATGGTTCAAGGTAGTGGAGATGATGGGATATGATTGGTACGGTCAGCTTGTCCACGTTCCCTACGGCACAGTCAGCATCAATGGTGAAAAGCTTGCCACTCGTACGGGTAACGTTATATTGCTCAAGGATCTTATTGCTATGGCAATAGACAAGGTTTCTCAGATAACAGCCGAGAAAAATCCCGATATGAGTGTGGCTGACAGGGCTAAAATAGCGGAGGAGGTAGGAGTTGGCGCGGTCGTATTCTACTACCTATCCAACAGCCGTATTAAAGATATTAACTTTATCCTCGAGGATGCGCTTTCCTACGACGGAAATACAGGTCCTTACGTTCAATACACATATGCGCGCACCTGTTCGCTTATTGAAAAAGCAAAGGATATCCCCGCCCCCGAGCGTTATTCCATAACCACGGATGAGGAACGTGAGCTTCTTAAGGTTCTTGCGGTATTCCCAGAAAAAGTAGCGTCCGCAATCGAGAGCTACGAGCCCTCTGTGATCACGCATTTTATTCTCGATCTCGCGGCGGCGTATAACCGTTTTTATCACAATTGTCAGATACTCACCCATGAGGATGCTGAGACAGTCAAGACAAGAGTGGCGCTTACAAGAGCTGCCAATATTGTTCTTGGAACTGCGTTCGAGCTTATTTGTCTTAAAAAGACTAAACAAATATAAAATTCATTAACAAAGAGGTATAAAAATGTCAGGACACAGCAAATGGAGCAACATCAAGCACAAAAAGGAAAAGACCGACGCTCAAAAGGCTAAGGTGTTTACCAAGATAGGAAAGGAGATCACTATCGCAGTTAAAGAGGGCGGTCCCGATCCCGCTTCCAACTCAAAATTGAGAGACCTTATCCAGAAGGCTAAATCCAACAACGTTCCCAACGATAATATCGAAAGAACTATCAAAAAAGCAATCGGCGCGGATAACGTTGCGTACGAGGAGATCGTTTATGAGGGATATGGTCCTTCGGGCGTTGCCGTTATTGTAGAAACCACAACCGACAACAGAAACCGTACTGCCGGTAACGTGCGCTCTTATTTTTCAAAGTATCACGGAAATCTCGGTCAGTCGGGTTGCGTAGGCTTTATGTTTGACCAAAAGGGCGTTATCGTTATCTCTAACGAGGACGGAGATATTGACGAGGATGCTCTCATGGAGACCGCGCTTGAAGCCGGAGCTTCCGATTTCGCCGCGGAGGATGAGGTTTTTGAGATATACACAGAGCCGGATGACCTTTACGACGTTCAAGCTGCAATAGAAGCGGCAGGATATACTGTGGCATCCGCGGAAAAAGAAAAGGTTCCGCAGAATACCGTTACGCTTGACAGCGAGGATGATATCAAATTTATGGGACTTCTTATCGAGAAGCTCGAGGATGATGACGACGTTATGAACGTTTGGCACAACTGGGAGAACGTACAGTAAAAAACGAATGCCGCATTCGGCAAGAATGGATATATTCAAATGAACAAATATAAAAGGCTATTGTCCAATACAGCGATATTTGCGATAGGCACGTTTTCTTCGAAGATAATGGTCTATCTTCTCATGCCGCTGTTCAAGGCTGTCGTAAACAAAGCAAACGACACTCAGCTCATGATACTTACATTAGCGGTCCTCGTGACCTGCTCGATACTCCCGCTCGCCGGCTATTTAGGCATAGAGGCGGCGTTTTACATACCTACATGGATAGTGTACGGAGCGTATCTGCTGCTGGGATTTCTGATCTATCATCACAATATTGACTGGCGGATCTCAGCTGTAATGCTGGTTGTCTGCACTATAGCCATGCCGCTTCTGACTGTCAGACTGGCACCTACGGATATCGATCCGTCAGGACTTACAGCCTACAATTCACCTCTGACGGTTATGCAGTCTGCCGCGGTGTTCTCTCTGATGCTGAGGATCAGACGCGAGGCGGG
>JAZNOD010000128.1:0-2410 GCA_045580585.1 Eubacteriales bacterium | reverse complement strand
TTCTATAAGTTTCTTTGCACCCCAAGCATATCACAAGCCTGAGAGAATATCCAGCGATACCGCCGAGAGTTATCAATTTGTTATCAAAGCACCTTTCTTTTATAGGAAAAACCGCATTTTCATGCTTGAAACGGCGGGTTTCAAAAAGGCGACAGCGGTGAGAAAAAGTCCCCATCCTAAAAATCTTTCAAACCGCCCTCACAGTCCGCCGTTGCGGGCTGATGTGAGCGTGCAGGCAGGACTTTAGTCCCCTGCACTTTAACCTGCTAAAAAAATAGGGGCTTGCAAAGCCCCCAATAGTGAATGGTACACGGTTCACTTATTGTTGCGTTCACCGTGGTAATTCATCGTATCTCGTCTGCTCATCGAGCCGTTCGAGGAGTCTGTCACGAGGAACAATCGTGCGCCCCTGAACGATCTTCAGCTTCGGGAAGTTGTCCTCACGAACAAGCTCATAGGCACTTGCACGGGAGATGCCGAGGATATTTGCCACATCCATTACTGTGAGGAACATAGGCAATTCTTCTTTACTCTTATACATTGACTGCTTCATTCAGTTTTCCTCCTTTCTTCTCAAATTTTTTCATAGCCTGATTGAAACGCGCTCTCGCTTCAGCTTCACGGAGCTGTCGCTCGTAGTAGGCATCCTCCAACGGTTTGATCGGTTGCAAGGTATATTGCAGGCTACCGTTGTGAGCGCGACCGTCACGAGTACAAACCATCGTCGGCTCGGTATAGATGAAGCCCTTGCGTTCAAGGCTTTCTACATATTTTTTGACGGTGTTGTTGCTCATGCCGATGGCTTCACCAATCGTGGCGTAGCTCGGATGGCACGTGAAGGTTTTCCTGTCCTCGCAGTACATGAGGAATGCAAGGAGAGCGATCTCTCCGTAGTCAAGTCCAAGACGGAACACAGCCTTCGGCATAGGAAAGAAATCGCCGGGGTTATCTCTGCGTTTAGGATCGTAGTATCTCAAGGCAGTACCTCCTTCTTGGTTTTCTTCTGTTGGTTTTGGTTTCGTAAGTTTTCATTATGGTTTACTCCTTATAAAAATTTTGCAATAAAAAAAAAGTGCCGAGATTTTTTCTCGACACTCATGTGTGTTTGGAATTTTAATAATCTAATACTGATATGGGAACTCTGTTGCCGTTAGCATCATAGTGAATGACTTTGCCATCGACAATTTCAATTTTCCCGTGGCTGCCCAAGACGGTATCGCCGTCAACAACAATCACGTGAGGATATCCGTAAATGATTTCGAGCATATCTCCACGCTCAACGTTTTCCTCGGTTGCAAGCTTTAGCTCGGTGTAGTGATAATCTTCGGGCGTTTTAACTTTTGAGAGAAGCCGTCCGTTCTTCTCGAACAAAAGGCATGCGAACAGGAAGCTCTTGATTTGCGATATCTCTTTTTTCTCTCCCGAATCAAGCTCTCGCAGAAGCAATCCGAGAACGTGATCGTTTGACACGTTGCGTGCTACGACTTTTAAGCATTCATCAAGTATCGCTTGCATCTCGGCACGGAGAATGACTTTCGCATCGCCCTGCGCTTTGCTTTCCCTGATGCGAAGGTAGCGGATATCATCCTCGGCTTTTTGCACGGCGACGATGATATTTTTCTTGCGGTGATAGTCGTTGCTGTCGCCGTCGCTTTCGTCAAGGACGAAGAGATCGGAGAGCTTCACCTTTCTTTTCGGCAATCTGTACGGCTCGTATTTCGTAACGAAATCGTAGATGATCGACATCGGACAGTTCAGCGTTGCGGTATTATTTTTCTCGATCTTTTCTTCTTGTCCTGTGATGAAGTAATAGAAGTTCGGGAGCTTTCTGCCGTTTGCTTTCTTGAACTCTTGCTTACGCTTTTCCAATCGGTGAAGCACCTTGCCCGTTTTCACGGCGTACAGTCTCTTTGCTTTATCGATCTCCATGCCAGACAGCACAGCCAAGATGCAGATCTCATTGTATATCGGGAGGATATCATTGATGCTTGCGCCGTCATTCACATTATGCCACAGTAGGCTGTTAAGGAACTGCGAGAGGTTAACAATATCTCCGATCTTGTTCTCCGCAATGGTAAGGTCAAGCCTTGCGAGATCCACGGCAGAAGAAGAATACTCCGCTTTGCCAACGGGAGCAACACAGCATACGGGAACACCCATATTCTCGTAACAGGTCTTTGCCGAAAGGTAGAGGAACTGATCATTCGTGACGAGCATAGAGTCCGAATCGTAATCGCATCCGTTAAGCCTTTGCTGTAGGTTGCTGCCTATTGCGTTGGCGCAAACGATATCCCTTGTGAGATTAAAATAGGTATCTATTTCTTCTTTTCTGCGGTTGACTCCGATGAGGATATTGCCGAGTGTGATGTGCGGATTTCTCGCGCAGGTCAGCATCTCTCCGTCCTCAAAG
>JAZNOD010000127.1:0-2634 GCA_045580585.1 Eubacteriales bacterium | reverse complement strand
TGACGTATTTATCCGCACCGCCAACCGCGACGGCGAATATGCAAACGAAATAGTTTCTGTTATATCAAATCTTAGCGGAGCTTACGCCGGTTGCAACGTTTCTGAAAGCGACATCGGTAAATACCGCGAATACGTTATCGGCAAGAGCGCCGTAATCACAAACGGCCATACCGCAAGCGCCGCAGAACTGTTCACCAGCGCGCTTATGGATTACGATATCTCAACCATAGTCGGAACGAAAACCTACGGCAAGGGTAGCATGCAATCTATTTTCTCGCTTGAAAATTATGGATTCATGGGAGCATTAAAGCTAACAACTAAAAAATACTTTCCACCGCTGTCCGATGGATATGACGGCATAGGCATTTATCCCGACATTGAAATAGAACTTGATGAAGAAATAAAAAACAAAAATTTATATACAATATCCGATAAAGATGACAATCAGCTTCAAGCCGCCATTGCCGCTATCGGAAATAACTGAACGGAGAAAACAGATATGTCTAACAAGAACGCAATGTACTACACCCAAGAAGGCTATGACACACTTGTCAATGAGCTGAACTATCTGAAAAACACCCGCCGCGCAGAGATCGCACACGATATAGAAGTGGCAAGAGGATTCGGTGACCTCTCCGAGAACGCCGAGTACGACGAGGCGAGAAACGAACAAGCCAAGGTCGAGGCTCGCATAAAAGAGCTTGATGAAAAGATACGTCACGCCATTATCGTTGACGAGAGCAATATTGACAGCAATATCATTTCCGTGGGCTCTACCGTTACTGTTTACGACCACGATATGGAATGCGAAGAAGAATATTGCATCGTTGGCTCCAATGAAGTAGAGCCCAAGGCTAACCGCATATCGGATCTCTCCCCCATCGGGCGAGCTCTTATGGGTAAACACGCAGGTACGTCCGTTACGGTAGACGCTCCCGGCGGAAGCTTTGTGCTTGATATAAAGAACGTAACCAGAACAAAGAATAAGTAATCAGCGAAAGGAGCTGACCATGGCAGAAGAAATTATTAATCAGGAAAACATATCCGAGACTGAAGAGGTAGACGTTGGTTCCATATTCCGTATCCGTCGTGAAAAGCTTGCCGCTCTCGTAGAGGCGGGGCAGAACCCATTCGAAAAAGTAAAATACTCCGTTGATGCTTATTCAACCGATATAAAGAACGGCTTTGAGGAATATGAAAACAAAACCGTTCGCATTGCGGGACGCATTATGAGTCGCCGCGATATGGGTAAGGCAAACTTTATCGATATTGCCGACGGCAAGGGTAGGATCCAGTGTTACATCAGAATAAATGACGTCGGCGAGGAGACCTTTGATGAATATCGCAAGTGGGATATCGGTGACATAATCGGTCTTGAAGGCTTTGTGTTCCGCACCCGCCGCGGTGAAATATCCATACATGCGCAGTCGATGGAGCTTCTGGCAAAATCTCTGCTTCCCCTCCCCGAAAAGTAACACGGACTTACCAACACCGATATGCGTTACCGCCAGAGATACGTTGACCTCATTGTTAACCCCGAGGTCAAGGATACCTTTGTAAAACGCTCTCTCATTCTCCGCGAGCTTCGCGCTTTCCTTGATTCAAAGGGCTTTTTGGAGGTAGACACCCCCATTCTTACTCCCTTTGAAATCGGTGCGTCCGCACGTCCCTTCTACACCCACCACAACACGCTTGATATGGACATGGTGCTTCGCATCGAGACCGAGCTTTATCTGAAGCGTCTCGTGGTCGGCGGTATGGATAAAGTATACGAGGTTGGACGCATCTTCAGAAATGAGGGCATGGATACAAAACACAATCCCGAATTTACGTCAATTGAACTTTATCAGGCTTACACCGATTACCACGGTATGATGGATCTCGTCGAGGAGATGATGAAGACAGTCGCCATGAACGTTTGCGGCACGCTCACCATCAATTATCAGGGCAAGCAGATCGACCTTTCCCATTGGGAAAGACTCACCATGGTCGAAGCTGTCAAGAAGTATTCGGGAGTAGACTTTGATGCTATTTCCACGGATGAAGAAGCTATTGCCATCGCCAAAGAAAAGCACGTGGAGCTTCCCGCAGTCAAGACCAAGGGCGCGATACTTGTTGAGTTCTTTGATGCTTTCGTTGAGGAAAATCTCATTCAGCCTACGTTCATTTACGACTATCCTGTTGAGAACAGTCCGCTTGCAAAGCGTAAGCCCTCAAATCCCGCATTTACCGAGAGATTTGAGTACTTTATAAACGCCACCGAGTTTGGAAACGCATTCTCCGAGCTTAACGATCCCATAGATCAGAAGGAACGCTTTGAGCGTCAGGTTGCCGAGCGAAAGGTGCAAGAGCCGGATTGCCGCGCGCAGGTCGATTATGACTACATCACAGCGCTTGAGTACGGTCTGCCCCCCACAGGCGGTCTCGGATTTGGAGTTGACAGGCTTGTTATGCTCCTTACTGACAGCGCGTCGATCCGCGACGTTCTGCTCTTCCCCACTATGAAACCTTTGGACTAATGTCCTCCACTCCCCTAAGACATCCGCCGATGTCTTGGGGGATTTTTCTTAACGAAAAGAGACACCTCGCCAGCGAGATTTTCTCGTGGCGTAACCTATTATTTAAAATCAACCT
>JAZNOD010000126.1:0-4168 GCA_045580585.1 Eubacteriales bacterium | reverse complement strand
CGTCGGATGTGTCTATAAGTCCCTTGGTGACGGTGAGTATGGGTGTTTTTTCGGGAATGAGGGGAAGTATCTTCTCACCGAACCACTCCACTCCGAAGCTGGAAACACCGCCGATGATAAGGTCTGCACCCTCAATTGCGGCTTCCGCGTCCTCGATCTGATAATACTTCACTCCTGCGGGGAAGGGCGTGTCAAATTTGGGGTGCTTGCCCGTTTTTTGTGACTCCGAGATGATCTCTCTGTCAAGGTGTGTACCTACAAGGCGCACCTCGTTGCCATTCTCCCGTGCGGGAAATGCGAGGGCTGACCCCATCATTCCTGCTCCTACGATTGTTATAATCGCCATATATTCACTCCTTATCAATAGCTGTGATTTAATTATAAATTAAAAGCACTACGATGTCAAGCATTAAAACAAATGATTTATTTAATAAATTACAATATTTTCGATAAAACGGCTTGATATATGAGAATGATTTTAGTGAATATTTAGGTATTGACACAAATACCATATTTTAGTATAATTAACAATGCATAAATATCTTAAAAGAAAGGTAGAAAGAATGATAAAAAGACTTGCGGGGTGCATCAGGGAATACAAGCGCCCCACGTTACTTACGCTGATATTCATCATCGGTGAGGTAATAATAGAGGTTTTTATCCCGTTTATTGCCGCTGACCTTGTTAATCAGATAAAGAACGGCGCACAGATGAGTACCGTTATGTTGCAGGGCGGACTTTTGATACTTATGGCTGTATGCTCGCTTGCGTGCGGTGCTATCGCGGGATACACCTGCGCCAAGGCGTCGGCAGGCTTTGCCAAAAACCTGCGCGGAGATCTGTTCCGAAAGATACAGACTTATTCGTTTGAGAATATCGACAAATTTTCCTCGGCATCCCTCGTTACACGTCTTACTACGGACGTCGGCAACGCGCAGATGTCGTACATGATGGTAATACGCACGGCGATACGCGCGCCGCTGATGTTCCTTTTTGCCATCGTTATGGCGTACGTCATGGGCGGAGCGCTTGCAACGACCTTTGTTGTTGTCGTTCCCGTGCTTATCTGCGGACTTTTGCTTGTTGCAAAGCACGCAATGCCCGCTTTCCGCCGTGTTTTCAAGAAATACGACCGCCTCAATGAAGCTATCGAGGAAAACGTCCGCGGAATGCGCGTTGTAAAAGGCTTTTCGCGTGAGGACTATGAGAAGGAAAAGTTCGGTGCGGCGTCCGAGGATATTATGAAGGACTTCACACGTGCGGAGCGCATAGTGGCACTCAATACGCCGATAATGCAGTTCTGTCTGTATTTCAATATGATATTCGTGCTTATCGTAGGCTCACGCCTTGCCATTACAAGCGGAGGCGCGACGCTTGACGTAGGACAGATATCCGCAATGCTTACCTACGGTATGCAGATACTCATGTCCCTTATGATGCTGTCGATGATATACGTCATTCTTACCATGTCGGCAGAGTCCTTCAAGAGAATTTGTCAGGTGCTTGACGAGCAGAGCGCGCTCCAAAATCCCGAGAACCCCATATTCGATATCGCGGATGGCTCGGTTGATTTTGAGAGTGTAAGCTTCAAGTATTCGAAAAAGGCAAAAAAGAACGCGCTGTCGGGAATCGATTTGCACATCAAGTCTGGTATGACCGTCGGTATCATTGGCGGTACGGGCTCGAGTAAATCCACGCTCGTTCAGCTTATTCCAAGACTTTACGACACCACCGAGGGCGTTGTTAAGGTCGGCGGTGTCGACGTTAGAGAATACGATATCGAATCTCTGCGCAGTGCCGTTTCGATGGTGCTTCAGAAAAATTTGCTGTTTTCGGGTACTATTGCGGAAAATCTGCGTTGGGGTAATGCGGACGCTACCGACGGGGAGCTTGTCGAGGCGTGCAAGCTGGCGCAGGCACATGATTTTGTAACGTCCTTCCCCGAAGGCTACCAAACGAAGATAGAGCAGGGCGGTACTAACGTTTCGGGAGGACAAAAGCAAAGGCTTTGTATTGCCCGCGCACTTCTCAAAAAGCCAAAGATACTCATTCTTGACGACTCCACAAGCGCAGTTGATACAAGAACCGATGCCCTTATCAGAGAGGGCTTTAAACAATATATTCCCACCACCACGAAGATAATCATCGCACAGCGCATCTCCTCGGTGCAGGATGCCGATATGATAATCGTTATGGAAAACGGCGCAATCTCCGCCGTAGGAAATCACGACGAGCTCCTTGCTTGTTCGGAAATATACCGCGAGGTATACGAGCAGCAAGTCAAGGGCAGTGACACCGACGGAAAGGAGGAAGCGTAATGGATAAAAATGTAAAAAAAGGCGGACGTCCGCCCATGGATTTCGGCATTCTCAAAAGAGTGCTTAAATTGCTCTTTTCCTATTATCCCGTGCTTGCTCCGCTGACGGTATTCTGTATCCTGTTCTCCGCCGTGACATCCGCTATCCCCTCGCTGTTTTTACAGCAGGTGATAAACGCTATCGAGAAATATCAGCTCACCAAGGATTGGGCGGCGGCATCGGGCGAGGTCATTCCGAAGGTCGTGCTGCTTGCTGCCTTCTACGTGCTTTCGATGATATCTATTACAGTATACACGCAGCTTATGGCGTATATGACGCAGGGCTTTCTTTGCAAGATGCGCCGCAATATGTTCGACACTATGCAAAGCCTGCCCATAAGCTACTTTGACCGCAACAAGCACGGCGATATCATGAGCTATTATACGAATGACATTGATACTCTCCGTCAGCTCGTATCGCAGGCTTTCCCATCGCTCATTCAGGCAACGGCTATCCTTACTACCGTATTTTTTATAATGCTCTACAACAGCATCTGGATGACGCTTGTGCTTTTGTGCGGTGTTGTTGCCATGGTGTTCGTAGTGAAAAAGGTCGGCGGCGGCTCGGCAAAATACTTTATCCGTCAACAGCAGGCGATGGGTAGGGCAGAGGGCTTTGCTCAGGAAATGATGAACGGTCAGAAAGTCATTAAGTCCTTCTGTCACGAAAATGAAGCTATCGCGGACTTCGACAAGATAAACGGCGCGCTGTGCGAGGACAGCACGCGCGCACACGCATACGCCAACTGCATGGGCCCCATCATCGGCAATATCGGTAATATCCTTTACGCGGTAATGGCAACGGTGGGCGGACTTTTCCTGATATCGGGTGCGTACAATCTCTCGCTTCGCGGAATATTCACTGGGCAGGCGGTGTTCACGCTCGGCATAGTTGTGCCCTTCCTTAATATGACAAAGCAGTTTACCGGCAACGTAAACACGCTCTCCCAGCAGATGAATTCCATCGTTATGGGTATTGCGGGCGCAAAGCGTATATTTGACCTTATGGACCAAGCACCCGAGGATGACGAGGGCTACGTTACGCTCGTTAACGCCGAGGTCGATGCCGAGGGCAATATTACCGAAACTTCCAAGCGCACGGGCAAGTGGGCGTGGAAGCATCCTCACAGCGACGGAAGCCTGACGTACACGCTTCTGCAAGGCGACGTGCGGCTGACCGAGGTAGATTTTGCCTACGTTGAGGGCAAAACGGTACTTCACGACGTCAGCGTTTACGCAGAGCCGGGACAAAAGGTGGCTTTCGTCGGCGCGACGGGCGCGGGCAAGACCACGATAACGAATCTAATCAACCGCTTTTACGATATTGCAGACGGCAAGATACGCTATGACGGCATCAACGTAAATAAGATAAAGAAGGCTGACCTGCGCCGTTCGCTGGGCATAGTTTTGCAGGAGACCAATCTCTTTACGGGAACGGTAATGGACAATATCCGTTACGGCAGACTTGACGCTACGGACGAGGAATGCATCGCCGCGGCACGCCTTGCGGGTGCGGACGATTTCATCACCCGACTCCCCGGCGGCTACGATACGGAGCTTGCAAACAACGGCGCAAATCTCTCGCAGGGACAGCGTCAGCTCATCGCCATCGCGCGCGCCGCGGTTGCCGACCCGCCCGTTATGATACTTGACGAGGCAACGTCCTCAATTGACACGCGCACCGAGGCTATCGTTCAGCGCGGAATGGATAAGCTGATGGAGGGCAGGACCGTGTTCGTTATCGCGCACCGTCTGTCCACCGTGCGAAACTCCGACGTTATAATGGTGCTTGACCACGGCAGGATAATCGAG
>JAZNOD010000125.1:0-3878 GCA_045580585.1 Eubacteriales bacterium | reverse complement strand
ATTGAGTGGGCTTGAGAATCCTACGTTGCAGTTACTTATTATTGCACTGATGACAACTCTTGCGTTCGGATTCTTCTTGGTGTATACGTCAAAAATTAGAAAAAGCATCGGTGAGGATGAGGTCGTTTCAGATTACAAAGATAGGCAGTATATTTCTTTGGCAGATGATTTCAAGCTGATCTTGAAGCGTGAATCCAAAATGCTTATCTGTATTGCTTCAATTGTTTTGATCTGTTTCATACTGAACACGTTCGATAGTGTGGTGTTTGGAAAGAAAACGATTTCTTTTCCGACTTTCTTCTTTGCCCCGATGTGCTTGTTTGATTCAATGATCAGTATTCCTTTTGTGGGCTACCTCTTGAGCACCATTCTCGACTGCCTGACATATATAGCTTTTCTTTTGCTCTACCGAAAAAAGAAATACGATTATTGTATGAAAAATAAGGTGTAAAAAATATGGAACTCAAAAACAAATTAAAAGAATTACGCGTGACTTACGGTATGACGCAAGAGGCGGTTGCCGACCATCTCGGCGTTTCCTCGCAAACCGTCTCAAAGTGGGAGCGCGGACTATTGTCACCTGATATTGCTCTTTTACCCAAAATCGCCTTGCTTTTCAAATGCTCTATCGATTCCTTGTTCGATATGGATTTGTTATGGAGTATTGAGCATCGGAAAGAATTTGGCGAAAAAATTCATGCTCTCCACGAGAAAAAGGATTGGGAAGGTGTATATCAAGCATGGATCCGTGAAATAGAGTTGAATCCCGATCATTACGGCAATTATGCCGATGTTATGCTTCATGTATACCGAAAGAAGCTTTACGATAATGACCGTGTTGAAAAAATGATATCTCTTGCAGAACATGCCGAAAAGTGTTGTACCGATGATGATAAGCGTAATGAAATCTACCGAATCATGCTTCAGCTTTGCTCCGAATCGAAAGATCCTGCCATTCGTGAAAAAGGAAAGTATTATTATAAAAAGTTGCCGTCCTTGCGACATAGCCGAGAGGTATACGCGAAGTTTGTAATGGACGGTGAAGAATACAGAGCGCAAGTTTTGAAAAATATCATTTATACGATCGATCTTGCAGAATGCTCGGTGCGGCAACTGATATTGCCGGATATGCCACCGCAAGAGAAACTTTTTTACTATCAAAAAGCGGCTGCTTTACTTGAGACTGTGTTGGACGGCAAGTATGCGGGATTTTATGATCCACCGCTTATGTCCGATTATGCAGAAATCGCAAAGATATACGTTCAACTTGGGCAAACGGATATGGCAGAAGAATATATCAATCGTATTATTGCTACGCTGGAAAAGCATATGATAGAATCCGAGAAAGAAAACAAATCCAAAATCCTGTACTCCACAACGTTGCGAAACGCCGTTCCGAAAGAACAGATATGCCAAAAGTTTTTGCAAAACATGGTAAACATTCCGGAATTTGAACAATTCACTGATCTGACAATCCCTTTGCTTAACAAGTGGGAAAAACATTTTATTTTTGATGAGGAGACACCAAAATGAAATACGTAGTATATATAGCAGTACTTTTTGTTTGCGGACTTCTATTTTTGCCTCGAACGGGAACAACAAAAATACGAAATCTGCCTCTTTTGCTTTTTATACTCTCGCTCGTTTTGATATTCATATTGATTCGTTTTTTCAAATATGTTCTTCTGGTTGTGAAAACCCAAAAGCAACTCAAAAAGAGCGGAATAAAGGAAGCAAAAATCAAGTTTCTTCCTTGGGCTTCCTTTTTTCACGGTCATTACAGTATTACATTTTTCCACGAAAACAAGATCGCACAAATTATTCTGCTTTCAAGGAAAAGGAAATATCAACGCTATCATTTTGACAGTGTAAATAAAATAGAGTTTTATCGATCAAATCGAGTAGTTTTCAACAACATAAAAGCAAAAGGTGCAACCATTTCTAAGCTTGTAGAAACTAATTTGGTGGGAAAACAGAGATTGAAATGGGACGATGCCGCAGAAGTCCGCATAATCATTTTTGATAAACTTCCAAAGCAAATCACGGACTGTGTGAAAAAGGAGAATATTGGTACAGGAGAGCAAATATGCGCCTCCCATATGTATCTATTAGATTTGTCAACTTTTTGTGATTATATGAAGAAGTAAATTCAATTCATAGAGGATCCAGTATCGAAAAGCTACTCGATGCTTATCACTCGCAGGATATTGAGGAAGCATTGGGAAAAGGTTACGAAGAACTTAAATCCGATTGGTTAGTACACTTGTATAATTAAATTTTTAGTAAAATACAATACCGCCGAGAGTACCGTTTGGTCGCTCTCGGCGGTATTTCCTTACACATATATTATACCACAAAAACGCAAAAAAGTCAAGTCTTGTATTTGCATTTTTACTGTGCTATAATAAGTAACTCTCAAAAAACGGCGTAAGGAAGGGTGAAAGCTTGAAGAAAAACGGTTTTGGTGACGTACTCGCGTCCTTTGTTTATTCGGTAAAGCAAGCGGTGAAATATTTTCGCGGTGTTCTTGTCTGCGACGCGATATTGACGGTCTGCGGAAATCTCATTGTATTTTTCAGCAACGCATATATGCTCCGATATATCGTTAACGGCGTTCAAACGGGCAAGAGCGTAACTGCTTTATTGGCGTATACGGCGGTTGTGATAGTTTTGCGCATTATCTATGAGCTGATACACAAGTATTTTATAAACGTTTGGCTTCCGATTGCCAACAAGCGCGGCGAGGTGCGCCTTCGTAAATCACTTTACCAAAAAGCGGTTGAAGCGGATCTTGTAAATTACGAAATGCCCGATTCATACGCGCTGTTCGACAGAGTTTTGTCAAATACCCAAGTGTCGATGGATCAGACGCTCGGCTTGCTTATAAGCTGGATCAGCGTTATTATGAGCATATCGCTTTCCTCGTGGCTTGTTTTTGCGATAGATCCCGTTCTTATAGTTTTTGCTGTAATTCCCGTGCTTCTGAATCTGTATTACGTAAGGCTTATCAGAAAAAAACATATTTACGACTCGCATCTGCGAGAGATCGAGCGCAAAAAGAGCTATGCACGCAGAGCTTTTTATCTTAAGGATTACGCTAAAGAACTGCGACTTTCAAACATTTGGCGAGTGCTGAGGCGGCAATTTACCGATGCCTCGGAGGAGTATACCGCCGCGGTGAAAAAAGAAGGGCGCAGAGTTGCGCTCGGCTACTATATCGTAAACAATCTTGGGCTTAATATCCCAATATATGCGGCACAGATATATTGCCTTTATCACACGCTCGTGACGCATACGATCTACGCGGGAGATTGCCTTGTGGTGCTTGCATCGCTGAGCGCTATCGTAAATCCGATAAAGGGCGTAGCTAATTGGTATGCCACAATGAGCGATATTTCACTGAAAATGTCCGATCTTCGCGTGTTTCTGAAAAGGAAAACACAGATCGACAGCGCTCGTGGCGGACTGCGTGCGCAGGCGGGAGACATCGAGCTTGCAGACGTCTCTTTTACTTATGAGGGAAGCGCTACCGAAACACTAAAGCACGTAAGCGTTAAGATACGCAAGGGTGAGACTATTGCTATCGTAGGCAGAAACGGCGCGGGTAAAACCACACTTGTAAAGCTTTTGATGAGGCTTTACGATGCCACAAGCGGTAAGATCATGCTCGATGGGCGCGACATCAAGCAATACGAGCTGACAAGCTACCGCGATACTATCGGAGTAGTTATGCAGGATTACAAGCCATTGGCGCTTAGCGTTGCCGAAAACGTGCTTGGGCGTCCGTATGAATCCGAGGACGAGGAAACTGTTCTTCGTGCGCTTGATAGGGTAGGACTTCTTGACAAAGTGCAAAGCACAAAGAACGGTATTCATAC
>JAZNOD010000124.1:0-11410 GCA_045580585.1 Eubacteriales bacterium | reverse complement strand
AAGCCAGACATACTGTGTTGAGCTGGACGATACCCTCACCCGCGCTATCGGTGAGCATAAATTGATGACCACCCCGGAGTTTGACTGGGAGCTTAAATCAAAGAGCTGTGGTAAGCTCTGGAACGAAGGACCGACCGTGATTAAGGTTGGTGACAAGTACGTTATGAATTATTCCGCAAACCACTACGCTACCAACAGATACGCTATCTGCATAGCGCAGGCGGATTCCCCTCTCGGTCCCTGGGTAAAGCATCCCGAGGCGAACCCCGTGCTGTCCTGCCGCGAGTCGCTTTTCGGTGCGGGACACAATGCGTTTTTCATGAGTAAGGAAGGAAAGCTTATGACTTCTTTCCACGTTCAGACTAACCCCTCTCACCCCGGTGAGGACAGGCGTACTTGTATCGGAGAAGTGCGCTTTACTGAGGAGAACGGAATTATTAAACAGGAGATATTCTGAGAGGAGAACTTATGATAGTTACCGTTGCTGTGGTTGCCTATAACGAGGCAACTTCCTTGCCAACCCTGCTTGCTGACCTTATAACGCAGGACTATCCAAGGGAGAAGACGGAGATACTTCTCATTGACAGCCTTTCCACCGATGGAACCAAAGAGATAATGAAAGCTTTTGCAGCCGAGGAGCGTGGGTATTTTTCGGTCAAGGTTTTCGATAATCCTAAAAAGACTCTTCCTTGCGGATGTAATATTATGCTTGATAATTACAGCGGCGATGCCGTTGTAAGGATAGACGCTCACGCAACTATACCTGCTGATTTTATATCTAAAAACGTTGCTTTGTTAGAAAGCGGAGAGGATGTTTGCGGCGGCGCGCGCCCAAACGTCATAGATGGCGAAACGCCGTGGAAGTCTACCTTGCTTGCCGCGGAGCAATCTATTATTGGAAGCGGAATTGCCTCCTACCGAAACAGCGCGAAAAAATGCTATACAACGTCGGTATTCCACGGTTTTTACCGCCGTGCCGTATACGACAAGGTCGGCAGATATAATGAGGATCTCACGCGTACCGAGGACAACGATATGAGCTATCGAATCCGTCAAGCGGGCTATAAAATATGCTATGACCCCGATATAATCTCGTATCAGCATACAAGGAATACGCTCGGCGGAATGCTCAGACAGAAATTTTTGAATGGCTTGTGGGTAGGAAGAACGATTGCTGTCACTCCCGGCAGTGTTTCACTTTTCCACCTTGTTCCGCTTGCATTTGTGCTGGCTATATTAGCTACAAGTGTGCTTGCACTGTTTGGCATTTGGCAGATTTCTGCATTGATGTGGGGAATGTATATCGTATCTGTGCTGGGTATGACCGTATATGAGCTTGTAAGTGGTGGATTTTTTCTAACAAAGCTTGCTTTGCCCATTTTGTTTTTACTCTTGCATTTATGCTATGGAGCAGGAACTCTTGTTGGTGTATGCTCGCTTCCGTTTTGGCTTGGAAAAATTAAAAAATAATATCTCTTGCACAAATTGTAGGAAGGGATCGGTTTATGCGAAAAATATTGCACGAGCTGAATTATCTGAAGGCGGAGGATTTTTGGCAGGCGTTTTTGATGTTGCTCTCACTCCCGCCCACGCTGATATTTAAAATTTATCTGAAGATCAAAAAGAAAAAAATATGGCTTGTTTGTGAGGATAAGAACGAGGCATGCGATAACGGATTTTGCTTTTTCACGTATCTTTGCCGCGAGCATCCCGAGATCGACTGCCGATATGCGATAAAGTACAATTCTCCCGAGTTTGAAAAAGTTCGCAGTGCCGGAAAAACGGTGAAGCACGGCAGCATAAAGCATTGGATGCTTTATTTTTGCTGTGAATACAACATCGGTACGCAAAAGGCAAGTAAGCCCGGTGCGGCTGCCTGCTATGCTCTTGAAGTCTTTGGAATAATAAAAAGCAAATTTATCTTTCTTCAACACGGAATAACGTTAAACCGCGGTGAATGGCTGTTTTATGAAAACACTAAAATGCGGCTTTTCATTTGCGGCGCAAAGCCCGAGTACGAGTACGTAAAAAAAGAATTCGGTTACCCTGAGGGGCACGTTGCATATCTCGGATTTGCAAGGTTTGACGATTATCATACGGCTGCGCCCGCGCAGCGCAATAAGGTTTTGCTCATGCCAAGCTGGCGTGAGTGGATATCCTCGAAAAACGAGTATTCCAATAAATATGAGGATACCTCGGATTTTACAAAAACCGAGTATTATCAGAAATATCAGGAGCTTATCTCCTCACCGCGGCTTGCGGAGGTGCTGCAAAAATACGACCTTGAATTGTATTTCTATCCGCACCGTAATATGCAAAAATATATCGAGTATTTCAGCACTGATTGTGATAGGGTGCATGTTGCGGATAATAAGAGATACGGCATACGGGAGCTTCTTACCGATTCTGCCGTTATGATAACTGATTATTCAAGCGTTGCTCTTGACTTTGCCTATATGCAAAAGCCGGTGCTGTTTTATCAGTTTGATGAGGAGCGTTTTTTTGAGGCGCAGTATGCAAAGGGCTATTTCAGCTATAGAAACTCGGGGCTTGGCAGTGTTGTTACCACTCTTGACGAAACATTGGATGCACTTGATGCGCTTTATGCGCGCGGACTTTCTCCGAGCGATGAATTTTTGGCAGCCCACAAAAACTTTTTTGAAATATACGACAAAAATAATTGTCAACGCATTTATGATGCGCTGAAAAACGGTTTGTGAGGAGTGTGTATCATGAAAAGAAGTGTAAGATTTTTGGCATTGCTTTTTGCTATACTGATGCTCGCGGTCTCATGTGATTCGGGCACGCCCGAACAGACCGGCACGGATATTACCGGATCTGGCGGCGGAACGGGTACAGAGGGGACAACGGCAGAGCTGCCTCCCGATAACGCGGTGCTGTCGGCGGACCTTACAAAGTACGTTGTTATTCGCCCCGAAAGCACTACGACAAGTGTTCAGGCGGCGGCAGTCAGGCTCAAGGGAATATTATCGGGTAAATGGGGCGAGACGCTCAAGGTCTCCAATGACGGTGATATGCCCAAGCCCACTGACTTTGAGATATTGATCGGCAACACGAACCGCGCGGAAAGTGCCGAGTTTTCAAACACTCTCGGTACTGACAGATACGGTTTTTCTGTTATCGGACGTAAGGTGGTTATTTCGGGCGCATCCTCGGCCGGAATAGTTAAGGCGGTGGACCTTTTCGTTGCCGCGATAGAGGGTAAGACCACTGACAATGTTGCATATATTACCGCGGACGAGGCAAGGTTCGAGGCTGAACCCACAGGACTCCGTATAATGAGCTTTAACGTTTTGTGTGCCAACACAAGCGGCAGAAAAGACCCCGTGTGCAACACCATTTCGGAGCTTTCTCCCGATTCATTCGGCGTTCAGGAGGCTACAAAAGGCTGGATGGATACGCTTAAGAGCAAGCTCGGCAGTGAGTATGGCTGTGTAGGCTACGGCAGAGACGGCGGCTCAAGCGGCGAGCATAGCGCGATATTCTACAAAAAGAACAAATATAAGGTTCTCGGCTACGGCACAAAGTGGCTCAGCGCAACTCCAAACGAGGTTTCCAAAGTGCCCGACGCGGAGTATCGCAGGATTGTAACTTACATAATACTGCAGAACAGGCAGGACGGTTACACCTACGTCCATATCAATACGCATCTTGACCATAACAGCGGTTCTATCAGAAAGCAACAGCTTGAATATCTCTTCAAGGCACTGCCTTCAAGCGTTGACGGTCTTCCCACCTTCTTTACGGGTGATTTTAACGGCGGAATCGGCTCTACGGGCTATAATTACGTCGTAAATACCAAGGGCTTCAAAAACGCCGCAAAGTTGGCGTCCGCCGGTGATGACTATAAGCACGAGACGTTTGAGACGGGCGACGTGCTGGATTATATTTTCGTTAAAAATATGAACTTTACTGTTGAGAGCTACCACGTTTACGATAAAAAGAAGCTCTCCGATCACTATCCTATTTACATTGACGTGTCATATTAAAGAATTTTTTAAGGAGAATGATTATGCAAAAGAAAGCAATCAAACTTTTAGCACTTATTTTTGCAATGCTCTTTATGCTCTCTGCTTGTGGCGGCGGTAACGTTGATACAACTCCTGCTACAACAGATGCAGTGACCGATCCGGATACAACAAAGGCTCCCGAGACTTCGAACGCTCCCGAGACTTCGAACGCTCCCGAGACTACGAATGCTCCCGAGACTACGAATGCTCCCGAGACTTCGAATGCTCCCGAGACTACGAATGCTCCCGAGACTTCGAACGCTCCCGAGACTTCGAATGCTCCCGAGACTTCGAACGCTCCCGAGACTTCGAATGCTCCCGAGACTTCGAATGCTCCCGAGACTACGAATGCTCCCGAGACTTCGAATGCTCCCGAGACTTCGAATGCTCCCGAGACTACGAATGCTCCCGAGACTACAAAGGCTCCCGAGACCACCAAGGCACCCGAGACCACAAAAGCTCCCGAGACCACAAAAGCTCCCGAGACCACAAAAGCTCCCGAGACCACCAAGGCACCCGAGACCACAAAAGCTCCCGAGACCACAAAGGCTCCCGAGACCACAAAGGCTCCCGAGACTACAAAAGCTCCCGAGACTACAAAGGCGCCCGAGACTACAAAGGCTCCCGAGACTACAAAAGCTCCCGAGACTACAAAGGCTCCCGAGACCACCAAGGCACCCGAGACCACCAAGGCACCCGAGACCACAAAAGCTCCCGAGACTACAAAAGCTCCCGAGACCACAAAAGCTCCCGAGACCACAAAAGCCCCCGAAACTACTAAAGCTCCCGAGACTACCGCTGCTCCTTCCGTGCCCATTGATCCTTCCGTGATCGCGTGCTCCACTTGGGACGATGTCGTTGCGGCTATTATGGATAACCCCGCGGCAAGCATCAAGCTTACCACTGATGTAACTGCAAACTACACCATCGACTCCTTCGCGGGAACCTTCGACGGCAACGGAAAGACCATAACCGTTGAGGCAACTATGTTCGCGGCAGTAACCGGTGACGCTGTCATCATGAATTTCCGGACCGCCTCTGCTGCTCCCATTACCGAATCCCCCATCATCCACATGATCAAGGGCGATGCTAACGTAACTATTAAGAACGTTATAAACGACGTTGACGTTGCTGATGCTACCAAGCTCGCCGCAGGCTTCGTTGCTACTAACAGCGGCAACGTAAAGCTTACCATGATCTCTTGCGTAAACAACGGCGATATCCAGACCAAAAATCAGGCAGCGGGTATCTTCGCTAACGGTGAGGGTACTCTCACCATCGACTTCACTGACGTTGTGAACAACGGTAATATCACCGGTAACAAAAACTATGCCGGCGGTATCATCTGCACCAACGGCAATCTCGAAGGAACTATGACTCGTGTTATCAACAACGGCAACGTGATCGTTGAGTCCAAGCTTGACTCTCAGAAGGGCAGTAACGCCGCAGGTATCATCGGTACCGCAAAGGGCAAGGCGGTTGTAACCCTTACCGACTGCGTAAATACCGGTGACATCGCCCTTATCACCACCAACACTTCCGAGCATTACGGAGTCGCTGCATTCGCTATCAGAACTGATAACGAGAACAGCGTATTTACTCTCAAGAATTGCGTAAATACCGGCAAGCTCACCTCTGATTCCAAGGGCACTACCGCTGACGCTATCGCGCTTGCGAAGAAGAGCGGTAAGGTTTCCGCTACAGGTTGCACCTTCGTAAGCGGTTCTACAACCGTTGCGGGTGCTGCCAAGGTTGACGCTGCTGCCGCTGAGGCATCCATCGCTGCCATCAAGGGCAAGATGAGCGCTCCTAAGCTTGAGAGCGTGTACGTTCCCGAGAGCGAAAAAACTACTGCCCCTTCCGGCGGTACAACCACAGATCCTGATACAAGCCCCAAGAAGCTTCGCATTATGAGCTTTAATGTGAAGTGTTCTAATACAAGCGGCAGAAAAGACCCCGTGTGTAACACTATTGCGGAGCTTTCTCCCGATTCATTCGGAGTTCAGGAAGCTACAAAAGGCTGGATGGATACGCTTAAGAGCAAGCTCGGCAGCGAGTATGCCTGCGTGGGATTAGGCAGAGATGGCGGTTCGAGCGGTGAGCATAGCGCGATATTCTATAAAAAGAACAAATATAAGGTTATCGCCTCCGGCACAAAGTGGCTCAGCGCAACTCCCGATGTGGTTTCCAAAGTGGAAAATGCGGAATATCGCAGGATAGTGACCTACGTAATACTGCAGAACAAGCAGAGTGGATACACGTACGTTCACATCAATACGCATCTTGACCATAACAGCGGTTCTATCAGAAAGCAACAGCTTGAATATCTCTTCAAGGCACTGCCTTCAAGCGTTAATGGTCTTCCCACCTTCTTCACGGGCGATTTTAACGGCGGAATCGGCTCTACGGGCTATAATTACGTCGTAAATACCAAGGGCTTCAAGAACGCCGCAAAGCTGGCGTCCTCCGGTGATGACTATAAGCACGAGACGTTTGAGACGGGCGACGTGCTGGATTATATTTTCGTTAAAAATATGAACTTTACCGTCGATAGCTACCACGTTTACGATAGCAAGAAGCTCTCCGACCACTATCCTATTTACATTGACGTATCATATTAATAAAATTTAATAAGGAGAATAATTATGACAAAGAAAACAATCAGACTTTTGGCGCTCGTTTTCGCAATGCTATTTATGCTTTGTGCTTGCAACGGCGGAGATAACGCTGACACGACTTCTGCTACAACAACAGCTACAGAGAACGCTCCCGACACCACCAATGCCCCCGATACTACTGCGGATCCCGATACTACTGCGGATCCCGAGACTACGGCTGCTCCCGATGCAACCGCCAAGAAGATGCGCATTATGACCTTCAATCTTCAGTGCGGTATTAACGGATCCAGAGATAAGGAAGTTATAGAATTCCTTATGAATTGCGGTGCGGATTCTATCGGAACGCAGGAGACCGGAGACACTTGGATCAGCCGCTTCAGACAGAACAAGGCCTTCCGCGAAATGTATGGCTGGATAGGCGATGGACGCGACGGTAACAAGAGAGGCGAGCGTTGCGCTATACTTTACAGAAAAGACAAGTTTGATCTTGTAGATTCGGGTACTAAGTGGCTCAGCGACACCCCCGACGTTTCGGGAAGTAGAATGAACGGCTCTGAGTATATCAGAATCGTCACCTACGCTCTTCTCAAGGACAAGGCTACGGGTGAGCAGTTTATGCACGTTAACACTCACCTTGACGTTGCATCCGGTGCTATCAGAAAGGCGCAGGCAGAGCGCGCTATCGAGCTTGTTCCCAAGCATGACAATGTCCCCGTGTTCTTCACAGGTGATTTCAACTGCGGCATCGATTCTGATGCTTACAACGCAATCACAGGCTCTCTCGGATTTAAAAACAGCGCAATGGTGGCAAAGACCGGTACCGATGCAACCGGCGATACCTTCGTAAGCGGCGGTACTATCGACTTTATCTTCATTTCCAAGGACCATACCTTCACTGTTGATAGCTACAACATCTATACCGAAAAGACTATCTCCGACCACCGCCCTGTTTACATCGACATTACCCTTCCCTAAGGGATAAACAAAGCCGTCCGCGGCGGGCGGCAGAATAAAAAAGCTGATATGGAAAAAATCCATATCAGCTTTTTTTATTCAATAAATAGTGTTTGGTCGGGCGAGATTGCGTAGAGAGTGCCGTTTAGCTTGAACCAAATTTTCTTTGCGCTTGGGTTGTGTACTTTGCTCATATCGGCTGACCAAACGAGAGATTCATACGCCTTGGTATATTCATATATCTCCATGTTGTTCGCGTACCAGACGTCATCCTTGCCGCTGACGGCGGCGCAGATCTTTTCAATGCGCTCCCAATTGTTGAATTTTTCAAACTCAAAGGAATGCCCCCAAAGGTAAAAGAGCTTGGGGCGTCTTGCGGGCTTTGCCTCTACAAAATTGTTTATCAGCTCAAAAACGCGCTTGTTATCGTGGTGGCAGGTGGGGTTGAGCCGTAACCAATCAGTGGGCATTTCAAAATTCTCGGTGGAATTTACGGTACGCGCGTATACGATGCCGCAGGCGCGCAACGCCTCAACCACCGTATCGTTAAACGTTCCAAATGGGTAAGCGTGACCGCGCACAATGCAACCAAATTGCTTCTCAAGCACCTCGCGGTCTTTCATAATGTCGTATGTGATCGCGCCGATAGAAAGCTGCTCAAGCCAAGGGTGTGTGTGCCCGTGGGTTGCAACCTCGTGTCCGTTTTTGCCGTACAGGGCGGAAGCACGCGTGCGTGGGAGGCGGCGGAAATACTCGCCATCGGGATACGTTGCGTCCTCTGCGGCGTAAAGTCCGCTGTTGATATTAAACGTCGCCTTCAGAGCGTGCTTGTCAAATAATTCAACAAGGCGCTCGTCAAGATCAACTCCGTCATCATAGCTCAGGGTAAATGCTTTTGCAAGTCCCTCGGGAAAACGCATAAAAAGTATTCTGTTCATTTGAGCACCTCGGATTATTTAAAAATGTCAAGAAGCTCGTATGGGGAATCAGCGAAAATCTCCCCGCCTGCGGCTTCAAGCTCCGCGCGCGTGCGGAAGCCCCACGTTACGGATACGCATTTCGTTCCGGCATTTTTAGCTACGGTAACGTCCGTGTCGCCGTCGCCAACCATAGTAGTGTCCTCGGGCGTAAAACCAAGCTCACTGCATATGGATAGCAGTCCATCGGGCGCAGGCTTTACGGGAACCTTGGGGAGCGCACCGCGGGCGAGAGAGAATCTGCCGTCGGGAAAGAGCTTATTAACGAGGGTACTTACAAATACGTCGGGTTTGTTCGAATATACGGCAAGTGTATATCCACGGCGCAAAAGCTCATTTGTTACCTCATAAAAGCCGTCGTAGGGCTTGTCTGTGATTCCAAAGTATTCCTTCGTGGCGTTGTGATAGACCTCTGCCAATCGATCAAGTGCCTTAATATCGTCGTAAAGCTCATCAGGGAGCACTCTGCGGCAAAGTGTACGAGCGCCGTCTCCCACTGAACGGCGTATATGCTCACCGTCGCGCGTGGGGTATCCAAGGCTCTCGAGTGCCGCGTTAACAGCGGCAGAAATTGCGGGAATAGTGTCGGCGAGCGTGCCGTCAAAATCAAAAACGATAAGGGACATGGCGTTTTAACCGAGCAATGCCTCGGACAGCTCCTCAAAGAAATTTCGCAGTTTTTTGCGATTAAGTACGTAGTAAATTCGGTTTGATTCGCGCTTTATTTCAACAAATCCCGCTTCAAGCAGCATCGACATATGGTGCGATACGGTAGCTGTTGAAATATCGAGCAGAGAGGCAAGCTGTTGACCGTATTTCTGTCCCTCGGCAAGGAGCTTGAGTATCTCAAACTTGCGGTTGTCGCCCATCGTGCGCAGGGAACGGCAGAGCTTGTCTTCGACGGTGGATATATCCGTTATCTCACGCAGCGGCTCGAAAAGCACGCCCACGTAGAGAAAATCGGTTATTTTTTCCGAGGTGTAGCTCATAAGATAGCGCGTTGTGTTGCACATGGCGATTGATGGCTGAATATAGAGCGTATCCGTGGCATCCGATAGCTTAAGGGTGTAGTTCGTTTCAACGAATTTAGCTCCGCCCGCAGATAAAGGCTCATTGACAGCCGCCAAAAACCAACCTATATAATGCTTTACAAGGTCATATTTCTGCATAAAAAGCTCGGCTGCGGTCTGTAAAATATCGGCAAGAAGCTCGCGGTATTCTTCAAAATTATTATATAGACGGCAAAGCTGGAATTTTTCATCCTCGGGAACGGGCATTTTCTCAATAAAAGCGAAAAGCTCACCGAAATTTGTCACAACACCGCTAAAATCCTCCGTAGCAAACTCAGAAACAAGCAGGGAAGAGAAATTAACGAAAAACAGAGCTTTCGACTGTTCTTTCAAGGCAGCGAGATCTCTTTTGAAATCGGGAGAATTGCCTCTGCAGATGTCGTGGATCAGATAATACGCGAAGCAGCCGCGCATTGAAGAATGTTTTCCGAAGAGAAAATCAAGCAGAGCTGCATCTGTTTCAGATTCGATCCCTCCGACTACGAATTCCGAAAGCTCGATGATGGCATCAAAGCAGCTGTTGAGAATGTTTTCGTCGATTGCAAATTTCTTGTGGATCGCTTGCTTGAGCTGGCGGCATGACTGATCGCTCCTGCTGTTGTGCAGCAGGGTGGTTAGTTCAAACATCAGGTTTGGCTCTTTCAGTAATACAACGTCCATTTGGTTACCAAAACACCTTTCAATTATGTTTCATAAAAATCAAAGTTATTCATTTAGAAGTGTATCATATAAATCAAAGGTTGTCAAGTGTTTTTTTCAACAATTCTTCGAAGCTTTTATAGACTAATGTGTATTAAGTTAGATTAATGTGAAAATAAGATAAAATTTGAATATTTTTGTTATATAAGTATCTAATAAAAATGCGCTTGAATTCGACTTTCCTCTTGTGAAAAACTGTCGAAGTTTATCGAATTCACAAAAATCCGAAAAATCATGATTTTGACTCTATGTTGTATATAAATCTAATCAAGATGCGCTGTTATTAGATTTGCATCTAACAACATTTTTACCTTGTTAATCGCGATATTTCTTGCTATTTTGAGGTAAATAGCGGCAAAATTCTTTATTTTAGCTTTGTTTTTGGTATGTTGAACAAAAAAAATAGAAAAAATTATGCAAATTTATCCCTTAAAACGCAAAAAAAATTAATTTACATCTTTTCTATTTTGTCACTTTGTGATATAATAATATGGATTTTGTTAAACCGCAAATATATTATAGCCGCTTATGGCGGCGGAAAGTGTCGTTTTATGAATATTAAAAGAAATGATCTGCGCAATATTGCTATTATTGCTCACGTTGACCACGGAAAGACAACCCTTGTTGACGAAATGCTCAAGCAAGGCGGTATCTACCGCGAAAATCAGGAAACTGTCACCCGCGTTATGGACTCGGGCGATCTTGAGCGTGAGCGCGGTATCACTATTCTTGCCAAAAACACAGCCGTTCATTACAACGATGTTAAGATAAACATTATCGATACACCCGGCCACGCCGATTTCGGAGGCGAGGTAGAGCGCGTTCTTAAGATGGTAAACGGCGTTATCCTTCTTGTCGACGCCGCCGAGGGCCCCATGCCCCAGACGAGATTTGTGCTTCAGCGCGCGCTTGAGCTTAATCACCCCGTTATCGTCGTAATAAACAAGATAGACAAGCCCGATGCACGTCTTGAGGAGGTCGAGGAGGAAGTCCTCGAGCTTCTTATCGACCTTAACGCCACCGACGAGCAGCTTGACAGCCCCATGCTCTTCTGCTCGGGT
>JAZNOD010000123.1:0-31758 GCA_045580585.1 Eubacteriales bacterium | reverse complement strand
CACCGCTAACGGTAGAGAACATAGTGTCAGCCACGGTGATGGTGTGACCGTTTCCGTCAATAGTACCGGAGAAGGTGCCGGAGAACGTTCCGCCTGCGGGGACGGTAATGTCGCTGGTGAGTATGTAATCACCGCTTGCGTCGGTGATACTACTCCATGAGGATACGCTCGTTGCTGCCGATGCTGTGATGGGCATAGCAACGATTACGGCAGTAAGGATCATACAAACTGCCACGAAAAGTGATGTGAGTTTTTTTGTAAATTGTTTCATAAATTCGTCTCCTTGAATATTACAAAAAGCATTATGCTAATGATAACACAACAAATTGATAATGTCAAGGGAGTTTTGAAAAAATGTAAAAAAATATTTTTTGCAAAAAACGTTTTTTGTGCAAGTTGCACAATGTTGGTTGTGCGAAAAAACATATCCGAAATAAAGGCGGGAGTTTCTTATATTAATTAAATGTAAAAAAGCCAAGCCAAACTGCAAAATCAATTGCCGTTTGGCTTGGCTTGATATTATCCTTTTGCGTTCTCTTCGTCCTTGAGTAGCATCAATACTTCATAAACGCTTTTTACAGGCAGAAGTTTTACCGAGCATTCTATGGGGCGTTTTTCTATATTGCGGTATGGCACCACTACTCGCGCAAATCCGAGGCGCTCCGCCTCGCGCACTCGTTGCTCAAGAGAAGATACAGCGCGGCATTCGCCTGCAAGTCCTATCTCACCGATAGCGACAAGGTCGTCGGGGACTATCTTATCCGTGATTGATGATATCATCGAAAGGGCTATGGCGATATCCGCGGCGGGTTCGTCAATATGCAAGCCGCCAATGACGTTAAGGTATATATCGTTAGCGGAAAAGCGCAATCCGAGCCTTTTTTCAAGCACAGCGGTAATAAGGCACATTCTGTTGTAATCGACACCGTTCACGGTGCGCCGCGGTGAGGGGAATGACGTGGGACTAACAAGAGCCTGCACCTCTGCGATTATCGGACGCGTTCCCTCGAGCGTGCAAACAGCGCAGTTGCCCGAAACCTTTTTCGGTCTTCCCGCAAGAAGCACCTCGGAAGGATTTGGCACTTGGCAAAGCCCTTTATCGGTCATTTCAAAAACGCCTATCTCGTTCGTTGAGCCGTAACGGTTCTTTCCCGCGCGGATTATTCTGTACGCTTGTTGATGGTCGCCCTCGAAGCAGAGAACCGCATCTACCATGTGCTCAAGCAGTTTAGGTCCCGCTATTGAGCCTTCCTTGTTTACGTGTCCTACGAGAATTACCGAAATACTGTCGTTTTTTGCCTTTGCTATAAAAGACAGGGCTGTTTCGCGGACCTGCGTAACACTACCGGGGGATGATGATGAAAGCGGCGAGTACATGGTCTGTACAGAGTCTACTATAACGACCTCGGGCTTAACTCTGTCGATCTCGCGCAGGACCTTATCAACGTTCGTCTCCGTAAGCACAAAAAGCGACTTGCCTGCGACACCGAGGCGTTTAGCGCGTAGCTTTAGCTGACCGCCCGATTCCTCTCCTGATATGTAAAGTACCCGTCGGCTTTCACCGAGAATACCGCTTATTTGCAAAAGAAGCGTGGATTTTCCTATTCCCGGCTCTCCGGTCAGGAGGACCACCGAGCCGCGCACAAGACCGCCGCCAAGCACACGGTCAAGTTCAGAAAGCCCTGTGAGAGAGCGAATGCATTCATCCTGCGCCATCTCGTCAAGAGGGAGTGCACGAGCATCCGTTCCTACTCCGCAGCCGCGCTTTGTTTCCTGTGCGTTCTTTTCGGGGGATGTGTCTATCACGTCCTCGGTAAACGAATTCCATGCTCCGCAGTTTGGGCATTTTCCGAGCCACTTCGGACTTTCAAATTCACAATTTGAACATATAAAAACAGATTTAAGTCGCCCCATTTTTCTTTCCTTATGTTTTTTTATATTATACACCGCAAACGGCAGTTAGTCAATAGAATTATTCCAACGTTGATGGGCGAGTGTCAATATTCTCACTTGCCGCTGCGAATATGACGAAAGCAAGCTTTTGCAGATAGTCAGCATCGCACAGAAGCTGTGCCTCGTCAGGGTTTGACAGAAAACCGCACTCCACAAGAACTGCGGGATAATCAAGCTTATCGAGTAGATATATCTTTCCGCCGGAAGGTTTTACAGCGCGGTTGTTTGCTGGCTGCAAACTTGTTTTTGCCAACGCTTGGATGCTTTTGGCGATATTCTCGGAGTCTTTGTGGTGTGGCGAATAGTATACTTGCAGTCCGCGATATATCGGCTGCGGAAAGGCGTTCATATGTATGCTGATAAAAAGCTCGGCGGCGTGGCTCTTGGCTATGTCGAGTCGGGCAGCCATATCAAGAATTTTTTTGCGTCCTTGAAAGTTGACGTTTCTGTCATAGAGCAATCTGTCCTCCGTACGGGTTTGAACCGCAGAATATCCCGCCGCATCGAAAATATCTCCAAGGAGCATTGACAGGCGTAGGTTTATGTCTTTTTCGCATACGCCGCTTTGGGATACGGCTCCGCCATCCTCACCGCCATGTCCCGCGTCTATTATTACAATGCCAGACGCAGGCAAGGTGCTTGCTTCTCTGTGTTGCGATACGATTGCCGGGAAACGCGCTCCTATAATGCAGAACAGAGTAAATATAAGCGCGAAAAGCAAAAAAGCAATAGCAGCAAACCAATTGTTGTTTTTTGTTATTGTCAAAGAATCACCCCCATTTGCATTCTACTGAAAAAAGAAGGTGAATATGCAGAAAAGCGGTTTTAAAAAAACCGCTTTTCATAGAATGTTAAAGAACTTATTTTATTGTCTCAAGATAATTTACGACATCTCCGACAGTAACGAAATTGTGAATATCGTTGTCGTCGATATCGATGCTAAAGGTTTCCTCGCAACGCATTACAAGTTCTGCAAGCTCGATGGAGTTGATGCCGAGATCATTTGAAAGTTCGGCTTCAAGAGTGATCTTATCTTCTTCAACCTGAAGCTCGTCAACAAGAAGCGCTTTGAATTGTTCAAACATTGTGATATCCTCCAAAATTTAATGCTGATTTTAAATACTATCAGTAGTGGCTTTATGCTGATACTGATAAAAGACCTCAAGTATTATACCCTTTTTTTGAAAAAATGTCAAGTAAAAGATACCAAAATTATAAATTTTTGAAAAACAGCCTAATATGCCCCCGATTTCATTGTCAGCGGAAGGTTCCGCGTTTGTGAGACTTTGATGCTCTGAACGCCGACTTGGCGATTATATATATGGCGGCGATAACAACACCGCTTATCACGCTGGCGATGAAAACACGGCTTTGTGAAATCGAGCGTATCCATTCGAGCGCATAAAGAAACTCGCTTTTTGCGACTGAAAATTTAGTTACGAGATTTATTGTACCAAGAACTTCATCACCGCGTAATATTGATATGAATCCCACAGATGTCCCCTCGGTTATTGGGGCAGTGAGTGATTCGACTGTTAAGGTGTAGTCAATTATCAGGTCCTTGCCCACCTCGGTGCTTTTTGGTAGAAAAAATGACATAGAGGTTTCGGGAACTACCAAAACGCTTTCCACATCTGCCGCCATTTCAACGGGAAGTTCACAGATTATGGTGCCTTCCTTCATGACTTCTTTATATTCGTATGTTCGGAATGCCCAGCTGATGAGCTTATTTGTGACGTTGTATGCCGAATTGTTTCCTTTTTCGTCGGTAGTGCCCCCCATGACTATTGAAAGATAAGAGAGCGCATTGGACTGCGCGACAGTTACAACACATTCACCGCCTTGAACAGTAAAGCCTGCACTCATACCCTTACAAAGCTTGTTGAAGTATTTCTGGGAACGCAGCTTTGACATAAGATAGTTACGGTTGGCAAAATTTTGCTTCTTGGTCAGCCCTTCGGTTACGTAATCTGCCGCTGATGACATCTCCATATAAAGCGGTATCTTGTGAGCGGCAAGTGCGAGTGTGGCAACGTCTCTTGCGGTCGTCACCATTGATGGATTGTGTATACCCGTGGCGTTGGTGTATACGGTACTTGTCATACCAAGATCCTTGGCACGGGCATTCATCAAAGAAACAAAAGCCGCCTCGCCGCCGGAAACGATGTGGGTTATTATGGCAATAGCATCGTTATATCCACCGCAAATCGCGTGGTACAGAAGGTCTCGCACAGTCGGATGCTCACCCGGTGTAAGCCAATTTGTTTGCTGGCCTTCCACGTTTGTCAGCATTTCGGGCAAAATGGCGATTTTCTCATCCAGTCTGCCCGCAAGATTCTCTATGGCTACCAAGCCCGTCATTATTTTTACGGTTGATGCGGGATATATCAGCGAATCGCAGTTTTTTTCGACTATTGGGATTTTATTTTCTATATTATAAAGGTAGATTGTGTTTGCTGTGTCTAACGGAAGCTCCGAAAGTTCTTCTGCACTTGCGGATATTCCCACGGCAGAAAGTATCGGAGTGCCAAAAAGGCATAAACAGCAGAAAAACGCCACAATTCTTTTTGCGGCGGGGTACCTTGATGGCTTCATTCTATGATCCTGTCTAATGTATTATTTTTCCGCAAAGATAGCGCGGGCGGCTTCAACGTCCGCGTTTACCTGCTTGATCAAATCATCGGCGGAAGGGAACGGCATCTCATCTCTGAGACGGCGTAAAAACTCGACCTTGACCGTTTTTCCGTAAAGCGATGCCGAAGTGTCAAGCATATGAGTTTCTATGCGCAGCTCACCGCTTGAATCAAGGGTGGGCGCAGTGCCGCAATCACTGACCGAGGGAACTTTTCTTCCGTCGGGTAGCGTGGTGCGGGTAGCGTATACACCGCTTTTCGGGATGAGCTTGTTCTTTGGCGGAATCTGATTAAGCGTGGGGAATCCAAGCTTTCTTCCGTCGCCTCTGCCCTTGGATACGGGGAGCGTAACGGAGTAGGGAGAGCCAAGCATTTCGGCAGCTTCTTCAACGCACCCATCCCACAAAAGATTCCTAATGCGCGTGGAGCTGATCGGAGCATCACCATGCATAACGGCATCAACACATACGGCATTTTCTTTAAAATACTGTTTGAGCAACGTCGATGTTCCTCGTCGATCCTTGCCAAAGCAAAAATTAAATCCGCATACTGTTGCTATTGCCTTGAATTGTCCGATCAATACCTTTTCAATAAAGTCCTCTGCGCTGATATCCTTTACGGCAGGGAAATTCGCGAATACGGCAAGATCGGCGCCCATTGCGCCAAAACTGCAAAGTCTTTCGTTAGTTTCGCTCAGTAACACACGAGTGTTAGGCTGTGCAAACGACACCGGTGGTAGCTCAAAGGAAAAAACGCACAAGGATGCATTTAATTGCTCCGCAAGTCTGTAGGCGGTTGAAATAATGGCCTTGTGCCCGAGGTGAAAGCCGTCGAAACTTCCCAAAGCTACCACGGTCTTGTCCATAGCGGCTCTGACCGTGAGCGGCTTTAATTCGAAGGGGATGCTATTCATTTTTCTGCTTTATTTTTAGATGTAAAGTAGTATCTGACCAAAGCATCAAGCAGATCGGCGCGAGCAAATCGGCAAATGAGACTGCGGGCATTTTTGTGATTAGTGATATAGGTAGGGTCATCGGATAGAATGTATCCGACCAACTGACCTACTGGATTATAGCCTTTTTCAGAAAGCGCGTCGTAAACGGTATCGAGTATCTCTCTGATGGTGGCGTCCTTGTCGGCGGCAGTTGGAAACGGTCTGGTCTCGCGTGAGCCCGAAATAGAATTAAAGGATTTTCCAAGCATCTCCATATCTCCTTGTTTTAAAAAACAATTAATCTATTGTATTATAACCTATTTTTTTTGTGATTTCAATAGTTTTGGTGAGTTATTTTTTATTTTTAATTAAATTTGGCATATTTATTGCTCATAGCATTTTTCTGCGGTATCGAATGCGAGCATGCCCACAAAAACGATAAGGAGCGTCATTACTATGTATTCTACCATCGGTGCGTAGTAGGAAAGTGCGCCCAAGGGATCCTGCTTTGCGGCTTCATTGGCAAGATATATGATAGCGGCAAGCGCAAGGCACACCACGCTTGCGCCAAGTTTGAACATCAGCATTGGGCGGTATCCGATTTTAGAAAACGTATTCAAAAACTTATCAAAAAAATGTTTTATTCTGCCCATATTAGCCCTTTCATAAAAAATGAATATTTCTTGTTTATTCATCAAAAAAACGCAAAATATGCGTTTTTTTCATTATATCATACATACGTGTAGCTTTCCAGCGGTAATTTGTGCCGGTGAGCTGTGTTGGATTTTGTGCATGGTGCGCGAAATCCGAAAAATAAAAATACATAAATTTGATAAATATTCAAAAAAATACAAAAATGGAATAAAAAAGCAGAAAAAAGGCGTAAAAAATAAAAGACTTGTCTTTGTTTTGGCATAATTGCCTAAAAAATCGACAAAAATCTTTACACTTCATGAGTGTATCGGTGTGTTATCATTATTATTGCGAGAATGATTTTCGGGAGGTGAACACTATGCTTTTTTGCAGTGGTGAGCGAAAAAGCCGCTTTAAAACGTTTGTGCAGATCAGGGGAGACGTGCGCCAGATACTCGGTAAAGATGTGTTCTATCGTTTATATGAAGTGCATAGAGCGGGCTTTAAGAGCTACGCTATAAACATTTCGGGGTGTGGCGAAAACAAGACCTATTCTTTCGGTATGGATAAAAAAGCGGCTATTGAGATATTTGACGTAATTGTTGATGGTGCGGTGACACCTTGCTCCTTGAAATACATAGCGGAGGATTTTGGAGGCGGAAGGGCAAAAATGCTTAAATAAGGCAGTTTTGATAAAAAACTTTACAAATCGAAAAAAATGTGATATGATTGTAGCATAAAATACCCAAAAAGGATAAAAAGCATGAAATGTCCAAGTTGCGGCTGTCTTGAAAGCCGAGTTATCGATTCCCGTCAGAATATAGAAGCAAATAATATCCGCCGCCGCCGTGAGTGTATGGCTTGTCAGAAGCGTTTTACCACATTTGAGGTGGTGGAGTCCGTCCAGACCATAGTCGTTAAGAAAAACGGCACAAAACAGCTTTTTGATAGGCAAAAGCTCCTTTCGGGACTTCTGAAAGCGTGCGAAAAACGCCCCGTCAACGCCGAGACGATTGCGGCGGAGATCGAGGCGGAGCTTAATAATTCACTTCGTCAGGAGGTCACTTCAGGTGATATTGGCGAGATGGTCATGCGCAAGCTGAAGGAAGCGGATGACGTTGCTTACGTCCGTTTTGCGAGCGTATACCGTGAGTTCAAGGATATCGAGTCCTTTATCAAGGAGCTGACCGAGATAAAAAACGGCACACAGCAGTAGGGGCTGAGTCATTAAGATGCAGAATCCGCGCTTTGGTTCTCGTCGGCGTATAGATATACGTCAGAGAGCCAAAGCGCGGCTAAAAAACACATATAAAAATCGAGATCCGCGAGGATCTCTACCTTAAAAACCGCTTTCTCCGTCATATCAGACGGAAAAAGCGGTCTTTTCTTGTTTATTTAATCCGTGTGTTTTTGTTCTGCGCTGAATGAATCAGCACCTTTATTTTTATGCCTTGAGTCTTGCCTCAAGTGCGGAAAGCTCCTCGTAAAGCTCGGTGGGAACACGTTCGCCAACGAGAGCGTAGAACTCCTTGATATTTGCAATATCATCGATCCATGAAGCCTTGTCGATGCTGACAAGCTCCTTGATGGTGTCGAGAGTTACGTCCTTGAGTCCTTCGATGTTGATGTCCTCAGCCTTCGGAACATAGCCGATAGCGGTGAGGTCAGCCTCGACCTTATCCTCGCAACGGGCAAGTATCCAATCGAGAACGCGGAGGTTATCGCCGAATCCGGGCCAGATGAAGTGGCCTTCGTCGTCGGTGCGGAACCAGTTAACGTGGAATATCTTGGGAGCGTTGGGGATCTTCTTGCCCATTTCAAGCCAATGTGCCCAGTAGTCGCCCATGTTGTAGCCGACGAAGGGACGCATAGCCATAGGATCGCGGCGTACTACGCCGACAGCGCCTGCGGCTGCCGCGGTAGTCTCGGAAGCCATGATAGAACCGACGAACGTACCGTTCTGCCAGCTTGTGGACTGGTATACCAGGGGAGCAGTCTTTGCACGTCTGCCGCCGAACACGATCGCGCTGATCGGAACACCCTTAAGGCTGTTGAACTCAGAGGAAATGCAAGGGCAGTTCTTTGCGAGTGCGGTGAAGCGGGAGTTGGGATGCGCTCCGCACGTGGACTTATCCTTTTTGTCGTACTTGGTGCAGTCCCAGGGATTACCCTTCCAGTCGATGGCGTAGCCGGGCTGGGGAGGATTATTATCAAGGCCTTCCCACCAAACAGTGTTGTCCTTGGTGTTGTGAACGACGTTGGTGAATATGGTGTCGCGCATGCAAGTATGGAGCGCGTTGGGGTTGGAGTTTTCGTTAGTGCCGGGAGCAACGCCGAAGAAGCCGTTCTCGGGGTTGACCGCGTAGAGCTTGCCGTCCTCGGGATTGACACGGAGCCATGCGATATCATCGCCTACACACCATACCTTGTAGCCCTTCTCACGATAGATAGCGGGAGGAATGAGCATTGCGAGGTTGGTCTTGCCGCAGGCAGAGGGGAATGCGGCGCAGATGTACTTGGTGTCGCCGTTGGGATACTCAACGCCGAGTATAAGCATATGTTCAGCCATCCAGCCTTCCTTGCGTCCGAGGAAGGAAGCGATACGGAGAGCAAAGCACTTTTTGCCCAAAAGCACGTTTCCGCCGTAACCGGAGTTAACGGACATGATCTCGTTGGTCTCGGGGAAGTGAGTGATGTAGCGGTTTTCCTCGTCGATGTCGGCTTTTGCGTGAAGTCCCTTGATGTAGTCGGGGCTGTCACCGAGTGCCTCAAGGACGTTTGTGCCTACGCGAGTCATGATGAGCATGTTAAGAACGACGTAGATGGAGTCGGTAAGCTCAATGCCGTATTTAGCAAAATCAGAGCCTACGACGCCCATGGAGTAGGGAATAACGTACATGGTACGTCCCTTCATTGCGCCGCGGTAGAGTTTGAAGAGCTTTTCTTTCATTTCTGCGGGTGCCATCCAGTTATTGATGGTTCCCGCATCTTCTTCCTTTTCGGTGCAGATATAGGTTCTGCCCTCAACGCGCGCAACGTCATTTACGGCGGTGCGGTGCAGGTAGCAGTTGGGGAGAAGCTCCTCGTTGAGCTTGTGCATCTCGCCGGTGGAGCAAGCCTCGGCGCGCAGAGCCTCAGCCTGAGCCTCGGTTCCGTCGATCCAAACGATCTTGTCGGGCTTTGTCATAGCCGCCATCTCGTCGATCCAATTGAGTATGTACTTGTTGTTTGTCATTGTATATCTCCTTGAAAACAAAATAATCAATCGTATTATACTATAAAAACGTCCATAAAGCAAGGACTTTTTTAAAAGTTACAAAATATTAACAAGTTTTTAGAACAATTGTTTGCATCGTGCCAAAAAATGTGATATAATTAAGCTTGCAAACAAAAATAAGGAGAGCATTGGCATGAGCAACAGGGAAATGCAGATTTATGAATACATAGTCAGCTCAACAGAGCAAAGGGGCTATGCCCCCAGCGTGCGGGATATAATGGATGCCGTTGGCCTTAAAAGCACCTCGAGCGTACACAGATATCTTGAATTGCTTGCGAAAAAAGGAATGATAATCAGAAGCGGAGGCAAGAGCCGCGCCATAAGTCTCCCTGCGAATAAAACGAGCGCGGGAGTGCCTATCCTCGGCAGAGTTACGGCGGGCGCGCCCATTCTTGCACAGCAGGATTTTGAAGGCTACGTTGCTTTTGACGCAACGGATGCGGGATGCCGCGCGGAGAACCTTTTTGCGCTTCGTGTAAAGGGCGAGAGTATGATAAACGCAGGTATTTTTGACGGCGATACGGTGATAGTCGATCGCCGCAACTATGCCGAAAACGGTGAGATAGTGGTGGCTATGATAGAAAACGAGGCAACGGTAAAACGCTTTTTCAAGGAAAACGGCAGGTACCGTCTGCAGCCTGAAAATTCAGAAATGCCGCCCATTTATACCGATGACGTTACGATACTCGGCAAGGTCGTTGCCAGTTTGCGCTATTATCGTTGAGATTTTAGGAGGATTTTGATATGAAGATGGGGAGATACGTAGACCATAAGTACGTTCGATATACCCCGGCTGATGCTATGCGTCGGATAGCGCGTTTTTTGCGGCGTTTCTTTGCGCCGAGCAATGTAAAGCATGCGTTCAAAAACGTTATAAGCGCAAGACATGAGTATGCCGTTTTCTTTATTGCCCTGATAGCGGCGCAGTTCGTTTTTTGGTCAGCGGTAACTGTCTTTGATTCGAGAGAGGCGACTGCCCTCGCGGAAAGCGAGGCACTCGCGCAATGGAGCTTTACTGTTGACGGATATACTGAAACGGATTGGTTTGACGTTTATAATCGAGAACTGCTTGTGGCGGATAATCTTGAGGAAAAATATCGCATATATTCATCATATGAGGCGGAGTCGTATAACGTCATGGGAGAGACGCGCTATTCGGTAAAATTCACACTTCCCGAACATGACCGCGGTAAATGCGACCTTGTGATACTCAAGTACTCTCTTGATCGAAAGGGAACGAGTATACGGTATTCTCCCGCTGTCGAATACGCTGAATCAAGACTTGCCGGCAAGGTTTTCGAGACTGTAATGATAATAGTTGCGGGGGCGATATCCGCTACAATGTTGCTTGCGCTGTTCTTGATAAGAACTAACCATTACAAATTCAAATACGGCGTATATATGTCCTTTGGCGCGGATTTTGAAAAGCTGTTTGAAACCGCGGGATGGGAGCTTTTTGCGATCGCCGTGCTTACGTTTCTGCCGGCCGCTGTTCTCGGTGTTGGACTGTCTGCTCTTTTTGTGACTGTGTCGGGCGGTACTTTTGCACTTGGAACAGGAAGGATACTAATTGCTTTGCTTTGGACATTTATTGTTGTTCTTGTTGCCGTTCTTCCTTCAGTAAAAATCCTCTCTGCCAAAACTCCCGTTTCCCTTATTGCGGCGGAAGACAACTCCAATCTTGTGTCCTCACCGCGCCGTTCAAAGCGCCTTTTCGGAAAGAAATATCCGTTCCACTATGAGCTTTTGAGCTTTTTCAGATTCAGAAAATACTATGCAGGTCTTCTCGCCTCGGCGGTCGCGTTCAGCACTTTTTTCCTGCTTGGAAATTTTCTTTCGGATATGATAGTCAAAAGCGCAAATACGCCTGCCCCCGTATACACTGTGTCGGCGGGCGAGGGGGGCTTCGACCTGCTTGACATAGAGGAATTGGCAGAAACACAGGGAATCGACTACATTAAGTGGGGCGACTCGGTCTCGGCGTCCGGAATTGGTGCGCACGCAGTCTTGAGCCGCCGCCAGACGTCGGATAATTATTCGAATACTGTTCCTTCTGCTCACGATGAGTCTATGCGCGCCGATAATAATTTCAAGCTCCTTTGCGTTGATGAGTTGTTGATAAAAATCGCTCAGGAGAATGACCTTTGGAAATGCGATGGGGATCCGAACTCGGCGCTTGAACAGCCGAACACCGTTATTGTCAGCGAATATATGAATAATTCAAGGGAGCTTGATTTTGAGGTTGGAGATAAGATAAATATTGCGGTGTTTGCTGAGCAAACAGGTGAGATCGATGTGTCTCGGAATGACAAAAAATACATACTCACCCAGCAGCTTGAGGCGTACGAATTTGCATATGTTGAGCTTACGGTTGGCGCGGTTGTTGATTTTGGTGATACCGACGGCGAGTATACGATAGGCGTATCTCCGAGCCTTTTTGCCGATATCACGGGCAGCGGCGGAAGCGTTTCCGAGATAGAAATATATCTTGATGAAGGCATAAGCCCGGAAGGAAAAGAGACCGCGCGCGCGGCGGTGCGCCGCACCGCCGCATTGTGCGGCGCCACGGTTAGGGATACGCACAATGACCTTTACTCCGCCGTGAATTCAAAATGCGGCTATCAGAAAGCCCTTCGTGCTTGCGCTGCTGCGGTTTTGCTTATTGCCCCTCTCGTTTGGCTTTTCTCGCAGGATACGTTCGGTAAAAAACGCAGGCGCGAAAATGAGATGCTTCTGGCGTTTGGTGCGGATCGTCATGCTTTGCGTAAACAGTATTTGATGTCGGGCGTAATGCTCGCTGTTCCCGCTTGCGTTCTGACCACTGCGATTTCCGCGTTTATCTGTTATATTGTTTTTGTGCTGTTAAACGAGGAGCTGACTGCGCTTGGAATCATGTCGGGAGTGCGCTTTGGATTTGATATATCACCCATCGCATATGGCGTGTGCGCTTTGCTTAACGCAATATGTGCCGTGATTGCTACCTATTTGCCTTTTTATAAGTACTGCCGCGAGGCGGATGAGGCTGAAAAAAGATCAAGAACGGAGTGAAAGATATGGAAGAAAGAAGAATAATACTCGAAACTGAAAATGTTATTAAGCAGTATAAACAATACGACACCGTTGTTACTGCGGTAAATCGCGCTACTTTTCGCGTTTTTGACGGTGAATTTGTTGCCATTATCGGTGCTTCGGGCTCGGGAAAGTCCACGCTTTTGCATATTTGCGCAGGTCTTGACCGCCCGAACTCGGGCAAGGTTATAGTAAGGGGAAATAATCTGAGTGATATGTCTGCCGATGAATTGAGCCGTTTTAGAGGTAATTTTCTCGGAATGGTCTTTCAAAATCACAATCTCATTCCCCAATTTACCGCTATCGAAAACATTCTCGTGCCGACACTGATGTGCAATAAGGCCGACCACAGTTATGAGCAACACCTGAAAAAGCTCGTTACCACCCTCGGAATATCCGATCGTCTTCACCATTTGCCGAGCGAGCTTTCGGGCGGACAGCAGCAGAGAGTCGCGATCGCGCGCGCCCTTATAAACCGTCCGCAGGTAGTCTTTGCGGACGAGCCAACGGGAAATCTTGACCGCAAGAACGCCGACGAGGTGCTTGATCTGCTTATTCAGACAAAGGAGCTTCTCGGGCAGACGCTTGTAATGGTCACGCACGATCTCTCCATCGCCGAACGCGCGGACAGAATATTTATTATGGAGAATGGAAATATAGAGCCGTACAAAGGCTGAAAGATGGGTGAGTCAAATGCATTTTGCGTTTGACTCACCCTCTTTCTTTTTCTTGAAGACGGTGCTTCTTACCCACGATGTGAGCTCCTTGTCTATTGCGCCTGTTATCAATGATAATAAGACAAAAATTGCTACAACAAATGCGCCTTGCAGGGTGATGGAACCCCACGTTGGTATAGAATAAAGGGGAATATAGTGAAATAAGCTGCAGCAGACGCGTGATGAAATCACAAGGCACGCAAGCGGAAGTATACACCATCGAAAGGGCAAGAAGGTAATGCCCGTTCGCGAAATGAGCCGAGATGCGCTAAGCGAGAAATTTATAAGCTCGCTTATGTACAGCACGGCAATATAGCCCAAAATGCCAAAATGGGGAACAAGTATGCGAACGAGTATCACGGAAATTGCGGCATCCGCGATATTGACACGCATTGTGTACACCTGGTCTCCCAAGCCCTTTAGCATTGAGTCCGTAACGGTATCGAGGTACATTACGGGCAAGAGGGGAGCAACGGCTAAAATGTATTGGGCGGCTTTTGCGTTGCCGTAAATACGTATGCCAAACGATGATGAGCAGACTGCCATGATGCCCGCCGTAGCAAGTCCGAAAAGTATAGTTAGCCGCCAACTGCGCAGGGCGATATACGATATTCTTTTTTTGTGGGAAAGCGAGGCTGCGCCTGCGATCTCGGGCACAAGAAGTCCCGTGAAGGAATTGATAAATGCGTATGGGAACATCACAAGCGGCAATACCATTGCGCTGATTATTCCGTATTCTGCCAGAGCCTCCGATCTTGACATGCCGAACGTGATAAGCCCCGTCGGTATTAGCGTATGCTCAAGTGTTGTTAGGCCTGATCTGACGTAAGTGCTGAATGCTACGGGCATGGCTATTCCGAAAAGCCGACGCGTCAGTTTTTTCGCCTTGTCTTGGGTGATGATTTCGCGTGACAGCTTTTTTCGGTCAAACAAATAAAGCGCAAAGGAAATGCCGCATGATATAAGCTCCGAGAGAGCGCCGCCGAGAACGACTGCGGCGCAGGCGTATTCGGCGCCGCGGGGGAGAAGTCTTGTGAGCAGCGCGGCGGTCGCGTATATTTTTGCCGCCTGCTCAATAAGTCCGACTCCCGCACTTTTCCATGCCCGTCTTACAGCGGAGAAATATCCGTTAAGTGCAGAGCAGACAGATATTGCCGGCAGCGAGATTGCAAAAAGCCTCAGCGAGAGTATTATACGTTCTTCTTTTAACCAAAAAATTGCAATAGGCTTTGATAGAAAAAGCAATAGTAATGATGCGAGCGTGCCAAAACCAATGGCATAGGTGATAGCTCGCCTCATGGCGGCTTTTATTTCGCCTCCGTGATCGCCTGCTTCCGCGACACAACGGGTGGCGGCTAGGTTTATTCCCGATAACGCAAGCGTCATAGCAAAGCCCCACACGTTTGCCGAAAGGGAATAAAGCCCCATGCCCTCCGCGCCAACGCGGGTGGCTATGTAAATGCTGAAGTATACGCCTACGGCGCGCACAACTATTGCGGATGCGCAGAGCAGCAGTGAGTTGTAAAGTATGCTCTTTGCCCGCCCGCCGCTGTGCGCCGACAATGTTTCTTTTTGTTTTTCCATATTTTCACCTCGCAGTAATGTTAAATATTATTCGTTGGCATCGGCATAAATGCGAGCAAGAGAATAAAAAGTCTTGCTTGCGATTTTCTCAAAATGGTGATTATAAGGTGGATGGTGTGATAAATTTAAAATACAGCTCGTGCGTTTGGCTGTGATAAAAAGCCGTCGCAAACTTGAAAAGTAATTAAAAAATAAAATCATTTATAATTTTATTAAAATAGATAAAATTTCTATTGAAAAAGTAATATAATTGTGATAAAATAAATATAATACATTTTTAACGGGTGGCATCAAACTATGGAAAAAATCAAAGAAATTGTAAGTAAGGCGCTGGAATGGTTCGATAAATACTTTTTATCTGTTATCCCCGAGATGCGGATAACGGATGTTTTGGATATATTTATTCTTGCCATGGTGCTTTTCTTTCTTTATCGGTTTATCAGGGAAAGACGCGCCGGCAGACTTGCCAGAGGACTCATATTTGTCGCAGGTGTGCTTGTGTTGAGTATGATTCTTAACATGAGAGCGATGCAGTTCATTCTCCAAAACTTTTATCAGGTGGGCATGATCGCTATTATCGTAATTTTTCAATCCGACTTAAGAGCCGCGCTTGAGCGCTTTGGTTCTACTCCGATAAAGAACCTCAAAAACAGCTTTTCCCCAAGCGATTATAAGGCGATTGTCGAAATGGCTGACGTTATCAGCGAAGCGGCTGATTCTATGGCAAGATCTCAAACGGGTGCGCTTATCGTTATTGAGCGTTCAACAAAGCTTGGCGAATATCTCAGTCAAGGAGTCGTTCTGAATGCCGAGATGTCTGCGCCGCTTATACGTAATATATTCTTCAACAAAGCCCCCATGCATGACGGAGCGCTTATAATCAGAAATAACAGGGCGTATGCCGCGGGCTGTTATCTGCCGCTATCCAACACCGAGCTGAACAAGGATCTCGGCACTCGCCACCGTGCCGCGCTTGGCGTTTCCGAGGTCAGCGATGCTATCGTTGTGGTAGTTTCCGAGGAAACGGGTACGATATCGATGGCGGTCGGCGGTACTTTGACCAGAAATTATAACTACAGCTCGCTAAAGCAAACGTTGCTCAAGCACCTTGTTCCGGCTGACAATACTGTTGGAAAACCCAGATTATTCGGAGCAAAAGGTGCATCGAAGGAACAAAAATAAAGAGGGGAGGCGAAAAATATGAATCATTCTAATCAAAGCTATTTTGCTGAGGAAAAATTCACCGAAAAGAAACGAAGACCGTTTTTGATATTCCCTTGGCTTATTTGCCTTATTGTCTCTTTCGCCATATGGCTTTACGTTATGAACGTAAATACCGAAATGTACGAAAAAACCTTTACCCTCATCGACATATCGATTGAGGGGGCAGAAACAATGAAAAGCAATTCCAACCTCTCCGTTGTCTACGTTGAGGGCGGAAAGTTGAGCGTTACCGTCACGGGATTGCGTTCCGATATTGCGGAGCTTACTGCGGACGATTTTGTTGCATACGTTGACATTGGAGCACTTGACAGCGCAGGAAAGCATGCTTGTGAGGTCAAGCTTAAAGCCCCCGCTACGGTTTCTGTTAAAACCAAAGAGCCATCGTCTATCTCAGTCTCCGTCGATACCATAAAGACGGTCAAGGTTCCCATAGTTGTTGAAAAGTCGTCGTATTCCATGAGCTCGGAGTACTATCTTGGGGAGATTACCACGGATATCGATTCTGTAAACGTGGAGGGCCCGGGGGGAATAGTAGACCGCATCGTCGGAGCGCGAGCCGAGATAGGTCTTGGCTCACAGCTTATTCAAACGAGTCTTACACAAAGACTTGAGCTTACTTTGGTCGACGAAGACGGAAAAGAGGTTGAGAGTCCCTATGTTTTAGTAGATCAAACCAGCGTAACCGTAAATATCCCCGTTTTGACCGATGCTATCGTTCCGCTTAAATACAGCTTTGCTGACGGATATGATACATCCCTTGTTGATAAGGTGGAGCTGTCGCCCGCCACGGTTAAGATTGCGGGGGATCCTCAGATTATTTCCAAAATAACCGAGATAATCGTTTTGGTTATCGATGGCGAAGTGGCAACCGAAAATCTTGTAAATATTGCCGATCTTCTTCCCGAGGGAGTAACGGTAAAAGACGGTTCGTCTACCGCAATGATAAAGGTAACGTTCAAGCCCATCGTTCCCGATGTTCCTGATATTCCCACCGTTCCGGACGTTCCCGGTGTATTGGGGGATGAGACCGGTGAAGGCACAGATGTTTTTGAGGATCCGCAGGTTCCTTCAGGAGATAGCGGTGAAGCCGAGGAAACTACCGCAGTTGACAGTGCAGAAAATGTCTGATATTAAAAAAATTCTTACGGGGAGCATTGTGCTCCCCTTTGAAGCCGATTGCGGTGAGGCTGTTTCGGAGGCACGCCGCATTGCAAAACGCGCCGGCTTGCCATATGCGGATGCTGAATATTCTATATATCGGCGTTCGGTAGACGCTCGCCGCCGCGACGAGATAAAATTTGTATATACTGTACTCATCTCCCTCGCAGTTCCCGTTTCGCGTGAGGCGGCATCTCTTGAGAGGGCGGGACTCCGCGTTTTGCCAAACGATGAGATAGAGATAAAGTACGGCTCTGCTACGGCAAACGGCCGTCCCGTTGTCGTGGGGAGCGGTCCTGCGGGAATGTTTTGCGCGCTTATGCTTGCGGAGAACGGATATCACCCGCTTCTTATCGAACGAGGCGCGCCGCTTGAGCAAAGAGTGTGCACGGTGTCGGATTTCTTTTCCGGCGGTGCGCTCGATACGGAAACTAACGTCATGTTCGGCGCAGGAGGCGCGGGTACGTTTTCTGACGGAAAACTCGTCACACGTGTGAATGATCCGTATACTCTGTACGTTCTTCGCCGGCTTGTGGAATTCGGTGCGCCCGAGGAGATACTGTGGCAGGCGAAACCCCACGTTGGGACAGATCTTTTGAGGGGTGTTGTTTCCCGACTCCTGTCGCGTGTTACAGAATGCGGCGGCGAGGTCGTGTATCATTGCCGACTTGATTCACTCGAACAGCGCGGCGGTGAGGTTAGGATCTCCACCTCTCGGGGCGAGATGTCCTGCGGAGCGCTTGTTCTTGCCATAGGTCACAGTGCTCGTGATACGTATTTGTCATTATTGAACGGAGGCTTCGCGCTTGAAGCCAAGCCTTTTTCCGTTGGATTTAGGATAGAGCATAGAGCTGATGATATAGATGCCGCCCTGTATGGAAAAGCCGCGGGCAACGCCCGCCTTGGCAGAGCTGAATATGCCCTTTCTGACACCAAAAGCGGTAGGGGTGTATATACTTTTTGTATGTGTCCCGGCGGTGAAGTGATCGCCGCCGCGAGCGAAATGGGCGGTGTTGTTGTAAATGGCATGAGTAATCATGCAAGATGCGGAGAAAATTCAAACAGCGCGGTTCTGGCAAGTGTTTTTCCTGCGGATTACGGCGCTTCCGTTGAGGGCGCGATAGAATATCAGAGAAGAATAGAACGCACGGCATTTGCCGCGGCAGGCGGTAATTTTTCCGCACCGGTGCAAACAGTCGGTGATTTTCTCTCGGGCGCGCACGAGCGTCTGGCAGAGCCGAGCAGAGTTTTGCCGTCATATACGCGGGGGAGTACGGCAGTATGCGACCTGCGTCGTATCCTGCCCGATGCCGTAAGCGATGAGATAGCCAGAGGCATAAAGATTTTTGGCAGGCGCATAAGCGGCTTTGATGCTCCCGACGCGCTCCTTACGGGTGTTGAAACGAGGACGTCAGCCCCTGTCAGAATACTCAGGGATAATACCCGGGCCACGCACCTTTCCGATCTCGTTTATCCATGCGGAGAAGGCGCGGGATATGCGGGTGGCATAACGAGTGCCGCGCTTGACGGTATCAAGACCGCGCTTGCGATCATGTCAAGGTTTGCCCCGGATAAAAAATAAAATTTAAAGAGTGTTTTCATGTCAACTGTAATAGAGAAAAAGAGGCACAAAATAATATGGAACATCAAGCCGCAAGGCGCAAATGATGGGCTTGTGGAGCGAGTTTCGCATTCGTTCGGTATATCGGCGGAATGCGCCGCCCTTGTTTGTCAGCGTGCAGATAATGATGCGGATGCCGTGTCGGCTTTTCTTTCTAAAAACCGTTCTCTCTGGCGCGATCCGTTCATTCTTGCGGATATGCGCCCTGCTGTCGATCGCATCACGCGCGGTATAGACGATGGCGAAATAATTGCCGTTTACGGCGATTATGATGCCGACGGTGTTACTTCCACGTCGCTTTTGTACCTGTATCTCGCTTCACGCGGAGCGCACGTTGGATATTATATCCCCAAGCGCAGTGACGAGGGCTATGGCATGAGCCGCGAGGGAGTGGATAAGCTCGCCGCAAAGGGCGTTACGCTCATTATAACCGTTGACACGGGTGTTACTGCCGTGTCCGAGGTCGAATATTGCAGAGAGCTTGGCATCGACGTAGTCGTTACTGACCATCACGAGTGTTTGGCGGAGCTTCCGAGCGCAGTTGCTGTGGTCGATCCGCACCGCCCCGATTGTCCCTATCCCTTCAAGGAGATGGCGGGAGTTGGCGTAGCATTAAAGCTTGTTTGCGCACTGGAGAGCGAACGAGCAAAAAATGCTGGTGAGGACGCGTCGTCGGCTATAAGTAATATAATTCATACCTATGCTGATCTTGCCGCTATCGGAACGGTAGCGGACGTTATGCCTCTTGTTGATGAAAACAGACTGATAGTTTCTGCGGGAATAGAGCTTATCGAGGGACGAAGCCGCCTCGGCGTCAGTGCGCTCGTGGATGCCGCAAGCGGCGCAAGGGAAGGCAAGGAGCCTCGCAGTATAGATGCAACTTTCATCGGATTTGGCATAGCTCCGAGGATAAATGCCGCGGGACGGATGGAAAATGCATCGGTTGCGGTAGAGCTTTTGCTTGCCGACACACCGCAGACCGCACAGGCGCTTGCTGAGTACCTTTGCGAGATAAACCGTACACGTCAATCTGTTGAGAATTCGATTCTTGATGAAGCTCTTGACAGAATATATGATGAGCACGATCTACGCCGCGACAAAGTCATCGTGCTTGCTGACGACGGTTGGAATCACGGAGTTATCGGTATTGTCGCATCAAGGATAGTTGAAAAATTTTCGATGCCTGCGATACTCGTTACCTTCGACAGCGCGGATCCCGTTGCAGATAGCTCGCCCCATGATATAGGCAGGGGATCGGGCAGGAGCATCAAGGGAATGAACCTTGTGGAGGCTCTTACGGCGTGCTCGGACTGTCTTGTGAAATACGGCGGACACGAGCTTGCCGCAGGTCTTTCCATCGAAAGGCACGCACTCCCCGAATTCCGCCGCAAAATAAACGAATATGCCGCTGGTATATTCGCGGACGGAGAAAGCGAGACCGTTATAGAAGCCGACGGCGTTCTCTCGGCGGAGGGTATCACCATGAAGCTTGCGGAGGAGATAGGTAGCTTTGTTGAACCGTGCGGAGCCGGAAATCCGTCACCGCTTTTCGTTTTGGAAGGTGCCAACGTGACCGCGGTCAGAGGAGTCGGCGCAGGCAAGCATTGCCGCCTCACGGTAGAAGCCTGCGGCAGACATTTCAGTGCTATGTATTTTAATATCACGCCGTCTGAGCTCGCTTGCGAAAAGGGCGATAGCGTGGATCTGCTGTTCGGATTGGGGGTTAATCGATATATGGGCAAAAAGGAGCTTCAGCTCACCGTTGAGGACGTTCGTCCTTCGGCTTTTGCTCTTGCGTGCCGCCGAGCGGAAAGAGCGCGGTTTGAGGATATAATGTCGGGTGGCAGTTTTTCAGCCGATGAGGGATTTATGCCTTCAAGGCGGGATCTTGTGAACCTGTATAGCATTATTTGCGCACTTGCCGAGTGCGGCAGAGTGTCCGTTAGCGATAAATACGCGCTGTATCTTCTTCGAACTAAGTTGCCCGAGCGTGAAAGCGTAGGATACGTGAAGTATAAGCTAATGGTTGAGATATTTGCCGCTACGGGTATATTCAAAATACGCAAAACCGAGTGCGAGGACGAGGTCACCTCGTTTGAAACGCTTGAACATAAAACAAAGATAGACATTGAAAAATCAGAGCTTTTCGTGCGCCTCAAGGCTCAATGCTTTGATGCGCGTTAAGGAGGATATATGAACATCAGTACAGGAAGCGCTATGCAGAGTATAGGAACGGAAAGGCTTCTTGGCATACTCAAGGGTTCGGGAAAAAATTATAATCTTGAAAAGATACTCCGTGCCTATGCCTATGCCAACAGCATGCACGAAGGACAGTTCCGCGACAGCGGGGAGGCATATATCTCGCATCCGCTTGCGGTGGCGGAGATAGTAGCAGGACTTGAGCTTGATACCGATTCCATCTGTGCCGCCCTGCTTCATGACACGGTTGAGGATTGCTCGGATAAAACCAATCTCGGAGAGATAGAAAAGCTCTTTGGCCCCACCGTCGCAATGCTTGTTGACGGACTTACCAAGATAGTTGTTCTTTCGGTGGAGGATAAGGAGGAGGCGCATATCGAGAATCTGCGCAAGATGCTCCTTGCGATGTCGAAGGATATCCGAGTTATATTTATCAAGTTGTGCGACAGACTTCATAATATGCGTACGCTCAGCGCAAAGCCGGAGGAAAAGCAGCGCATTACCGCGCTTGAAACGATGCAGGTCTACGCACCCTTGGCGCACAGACTCGGAATGCAGCGTGTCAAGCAGGAGCTTGAAAATCTCGGACTTTTTTACATCGACCCGATAGGATACGAGGAGGTCCGCACAGACGTAGACAAAAAATACGGTCAAAATCAGGATTTCATTGAGAATATAAGGACTATAGTTGATGAAAAACTGCGCGAATATAATATCAACTTTACCCTCGAGGGCAGAATAAAAACCGTTTACAGCATCTATAAAAAGATGTATAGCCAAAATAAGAATTTTGATGAGATATACGATTTTTATGCTCTCCGTATCATAGTTGAGACCGAGCTTGAGTGCTATACCGCGCTTGGAATCATTCACGAGCTGTTCCATTCCATGCCGGGCAGATTTAAGGATTACATCTCAACACCAAAGCCAAACATGTACAGCTCGCTGCACACTACCGTTATCGGCCGTGACGGTATCCCCTTTGAGGTTCAGATAAGAACGCGTGAGATGCACCAGATAGCGGAATACGGTGTTGCGGCGCATTGGAAATATAAGAGTGGTGAAAAATCGGGCATAGATATGGACAAAAAGCTCGAATGGATCGCACGCCTTATTGAAACCGAGGACGATACGCGTGATCCCGATGAGTTTATGCAGGCTATCAAAACTGACGTTTTCCACGAGGAGACTTATGTTTTCACACCCAAGGGCGATGTGATCGCCATGCCGTACGGCTCGACTGTTATCGACTTCGCGTATGCGATACACTCCGCCGTCGGAAACAAGATGGTAGGGGCGAAGATCAACGGAACTATCGTTCCCATAGACCGCGTTCCGCAGAACGGCGAGATAGTTGAGATACTCACCTCTGCCGCGTCAAAGGGCCCGAGCCGCGATTGGTTGAAAATTGTAAAGACCAGCGAGGCGAGGACAAAGATACGTTCTTGGTTTAAAAAAGAAAAACGAGCCGACAATATCGTTATGGGACGTCAGCTCCTTGAGACGGAATTCAAAAAATTCGGCAGGAGCTTTACCGATACGCAGTTTTCGGAGATATGCTCGGCAGTAGGCGCGCGTGTCGGCTTTATGAGCAATGAGGATATGTTCAATACGCTCGGATACGGCGGAATGCCCATCTCCAAGCTGATCCCAAAGCTCCGTGACGAGTTTGACAAGGTAGTAAAACCCGATGAAGCTCCCCTTGCCGTTACCGAGGCAGAGCAGGTGCAGGTATCCAAAAAACCGAAGAACGTCAAGACAAACAGCGGTGTTATCGTGGACGGCGAGGTTGGTTGCACCGTCAAGTTCGCTAAATGCTGTAACCCCCTGCCCGGAGACGATATTATCGGCTTTATCACCAAGGGGTACGGAATTTCCGTTCACAAGCGTGACTGCCCCAATGTTGCACAGGGAATTTCATCACCCGAAACTGCTGACCGCTGGGTAAACGTAGAATGGGAAAAGAACGAGATGGCAAGTGCCTCCGGCGTTTACGAGGCGCTCGTGCAGATAGTGGCGTACAATACCATTATGCTGATAGCCGATATTACGCAAGCCCTCGCGGATATGAAGGTCTCTATTTTGCAGATAAATTCACAAAAGCGCACCGACGAAACAATTGCCATCAGCCTTAAGATAGCGTGCAAGAACACCAGTCATTACGACTCGATAGTGTCTCGCCTGCGCTCGCTCAAGGACATTATAGCGGTAACGAGAGGATTTTCGTAAATGACAGCAGTAATACAAAGAGTATCCGAAGCGGCTGTGGCTGTAGACGGAAAAACAGTGGGGAGCTGTAATAGGGGACTTCTCATTCTTCTTGGCGTAGCTGATGGAGACACCGAGGAGGATGCGCTCCTTCTGGCGAATAAAATCGCAAAGTTGAGAATATTTTCAGATGAGGCGGGTAAAATGAATCTGTCCGTTACGGACATAAGCGGCGAGGCTCTCGTTATATCCAATTTTACTCTGCTTGCAAACTATAAGCACGGAAACCGCCCGGATTATCTTGGCGCGGCAAAGCCCGAGACGGCAAATGCTCTTTACGAACGTTTTGCAGCTTTGCTCTCGGCGGCAGTGTCTCACGTTGAAAAGGGAATTTTCGGCGCGGATATGAAGGTCTCGCTCGTCAACGACGGACCTGTAACCATCGTTATGCATAGCGAGGTTCTGAAAAAAACAGGAAGGGCATAAAATTATGATATTACATATCGACGGCGATATAAACAGATACTATGTGCAAACGCTGAGTATGATATTTTTTCCGGGCGCAACCTTTCCACCGGACGAGGAGCCGGGGGAGGACGTCCCCGAGCTGTATCTGACACTTTGCAAGAACGAACGGGGATACGTTGCCACCACGCGAGTGACTTTGAACGGTAAGTGTGCAAAGGCAGAGCGTGAGTGTGAGGCAAGAGATGACCTCAGCGACGAAAGATGCCGAAAGGTTGCTGTCGGCGCATCTGTCACAGCCGCGCTCGGCGAGCTTCTTGAATACCGTTCCTCTTGGGGTATACTCACGGGCGTGCGTCCTACGAAGGTAGCAACCGAGATGCTCAGCCGCGGTATCAGCAAAACAAAGACAAAACGTCTATTGGTTCAAGACTATCTCGTTTCGGCAAAAAAAGCGGCGCTTGCGACTGAGGTTGCGATTAATGAGCAGAAAATAATCGGAAATCCCGAAACAAGGGACTGCAGTATATACGTTTCTATACCGTTTTGCCCCTCTCGGTGCGCATATTGCTCATTCGTGTCATACACTTCAAAAAAACTGCTCTCGCTCATTCCCGACTACGTGCATCGGCTTGCTATTGAGGTCAAGGAAGCTATAGCGGCTGCCGATAGGTGCGGGCTCAGAATAAAGACCGTATACATCGGCGGCGGTACCCCGTCTATACTTGAGCCGGAGCTGCTTGAAGTACTGATGTCGTCACTTGCAGAGGCACTTGGAGACAGAGAGATAGAGGAATTTACGTTTGAGGCGGGCAGACCCGACACCATAACGGCAGAAAAGTTGGCTATCGCAAAAAAATACGGCGCAAACAGGATAAGCGTAAATCCGCAAACCTTGTCTGCGGAGGTGCTTTCGGGCATCGGACGCTCGCACACGGTTGAGGATTTCTACCGCGCGTATTCGATAGCACGCGAGGCGGGCATAGATTGCATTAATACCGACCTTATTGCGGGGCTTCCCGGCGACACCTTCACGCGCTTTGCCGCATCTATGGATGGAATACTCGCACTTCGTCCGGAAAACATTACGGTACATACCTTCTGCGTCAAGCGTTCTGCCACGTGGCGGCAGACGTCGGGTATCTATTCGATGCGCGGCGGCGACGCGGGCAAGTGTGTGGATTATTCACAGATAAAAACACAGCAAGCGCTCTATAAGCCGTACTATCTCTACCGACAAAAGAATACCGTAGGAAACTACGAAAACGTAGGCTTTGCCCTTGAAGGTAAGGAGGGGAAGTATAATATCTATATGATGGAGGAGGTACACTCCATAATTGCCGTTGGCGCGGGCGCAGTATCAAAGTTCGTTTGTTTGAAATCTCCGACAACGGGTAAGCCCACTATAAAGCGGCAGTTCAACGCTAAATACCCATACGAATATCTTAAAGCCGAATCTATCCCTGCGCTTATTTCTTCCATGGAGTCGTTTTGCGAGGAGTTTATAGACGGCTGATAGCTTTTGCGAGGTGATAAAATGCTAAAACAGAAGAAAACGCTGACTATGGAAGAGGCAAGGCAGTGCGTTATAGATTGCGATATCGATTTTGACCGCCGTCTCGGTGAGCTTTCGCAACAGGTTGCAAAAAAAGGAAGCGGCATCAAGCTTATAGCGCTTTCAGGTCCCACCTGCTCGGGAAAAACGACTGCCGCGGCAAAGCTCTCCGAAACTCTTTCCGCCTATGGACGCCGTGTTCACATCGTGTCGATAGACGATTACTACCTTGATCGCGATATACTCGTGGCACGGGCTAAGGATGGCAGAGTGGATTTTGATTCCCCCGACACCATCAATATGGAGGCGCTTGCGCTTACCGTCAAGGAGATATTTGACGATAGCGAGGATCTTGTTGAGCTTCCCATATATGACTTCAAGCTTGGCAAGCAAAGCGGTATGCGCACTATCCCCGTGGATGATAGCGATGTGTTTATTTTTGAGGGAATACAGGCTGTATATCAGAATTTTCTTGATTTGATAAAGGATTACAGCAGTACGTCTGTGTTTATCTGTGTGCTTGAGGGTATAGACCTTGAAGGGACTGTTTTTGAACCCAATGAGGTGCGCCTTATGCGCAGGATAGTCAGGGATTATTACAAGCGCGGCACAAATGCCTCAAAGACCTTTGTGCTTTGGGAGACCGTGCGAGAAAATGAGGATAAAAACATCTTTCCATCCGCATCTACTGCGGAGTTTACAATCAACTCCACCATGCCCTACGAGATAGGGATGCTAAAACCGTATCTTGAACAGATACTTGGGGAGATGGACGCGAATGACAAAAACGCCCATAAGGCTGGAGAGATACTTGAGAAAATAAAGGACGTGACACCAATATCCAAGGAATGGCTCTCGGAAAATTCAATATATCACGAATTTTTGCTCGCCTGAGCCGATGAATGCTAACTTGAATAAGGTGAGGGCTACCCCGAAAAGGGCATTTTTCGGGGGTGTGCTTCTCCTGTCCGCCTCGACGCTTATATGTAAGGTGATAGGTCTGCTTTTCAAGATACCGATGTTAGAATACGTCGGTATAGATGGAATGGCGTATTTTTCGGCGGCGTACAATGTTTATCTCTTGCTTAACGGTCTCTCCATTGCGGGGCTTCCCGTGGCTATATCCATTCTCGTTTCGCAAAGCCGAGCGCGCGGAAACGAAACGGGTGTGCGGCGAATATTTTACATATCCGTATCTCTTTGCGCCATGATAGGACTTGTCGGTTCTGCCGTGCTTTGGATCGGCGCGGAGAGATATTCTACTGCCGTCGGCATGGCAGGGGCACAGTATTCCGTTATGGCAATTGCCCCGACAATGTTTTTTATATGCATAATCGGTGGCATCAGGGGATATTTTCAAGGGCATGAGATGATGGAGCCGACAGCCACCTCACAGCTTATCGAGTCGCTTGGTAAACTCTTTCTCGGCGTAGGCTTTGCGGCTTATGCTATATCGGTGGGTAAAAGTACAGAGGAGATTGCTGCGGCGGCTGTGTGCGGACTTTCGGTGGGAATGCTCCTGTCTTTGCTGTATCTTCTTTTTCGATTGTTTTTCTTCACTCGAAAAAATGCTCCGATGCAACGCATTGCGGAGCGCAAAAGCGGAGTTTCGGTATTGAAAAATCTGATCGTTATCGCGTTTCCGATAACGCTTGCGGCATCTGTTACGGGGATAACGAGTCTTACCGATACTGCTCTTATTACCAATCGTCTTATAGATGCCGGCTATGCTGATTCGGTGGCAAGAGTGATGTACAGCAGCTATTCAAACCTCGCCGTTCCGCTTTTTAATATGCCCCCCGCACTGTTGGCACCGCTTTCGGTTTCAATAGTGCCCACGCTGACTGCCGCTATTACTTCAGGGGATGAAGCGAGAGAAAAGAGCGTGTTTGATTCATCGTTCAGAATGTGCGTTTTTTTAGCCTTACCTGCGGCGGCAGGAATGTCATTTTTTGCCGAACCTATATTGAAGATCGTGTTTTCATCTCAAGCACAGGCTGTTTCGATTGCCGCGCCATTGCTTTCCGTGCTTGCGATTTCTATAATATTTTCTTGCCTCACCGCCCTTACGAATGCGGTACTGCAGACCTATAACAAACGCACACTGCCGATAGTTTCGATGTTCATAGGAGCGGCTGTAAAAATGGCAACGGAGTATATTTTAGTGCGCAGGATAGGCATCATGGGAGCACCGATAAGCACGATCGCTTGCACACTTACGGTAACGCTTGTTAACATATTTTTTATCGGCAGATACACACCGCGCAGGGTTAACATCAGCTTTTTGTGGCGCACGCTCGCGTCTTGTATGATCGCGATTTCCGCGGCAATGGGTGTTTACCTTGCTACGTTCCGATTCGGAACTGTTCTGTCTCTATTTGGTGCTGTTTTTACGGCTGTGGTGTTATATATACCATCGGGGCTTATGCTTCGCGCTGTCAGATATGAGGATGTGATTCAACTCCCGAAGGGGGAGCGAATAGCCGCGATTCTTGTAAAATTAAAATTAACAGAGGTCAAAAATGAAAACTCAGAAGGAAAAAATAGAATATCTTGCAAAAAAGGGTAAGGGATATACTTTTGATGATCTTTGCTTGCTCACCGACGTGCTTCGCGGCGATGGCGGTTGTCCATGGGACAGGGAGCAGACGCACAAAAGCATCAGGAAGGACCTTATTGAGGAGACTTACGAGGTAATCGAGGCAATAGATAACGAAGATCCCGTGCTTATGCAAGAGGAGCTGGGAGATCTGCTTTTACAAGTAACCTTCCACGCGCAGATAGAAAAAGAGCAGGGGAGAGAGGGTATCGACGGCGTTGTCAATGATATCTGCGCAAAGCTGATACATCGCCACCCACACGTTTTTGGCAGTGTTGTGGCCGAGACATCGGAGCAGGTGCTTGACAATTGGGACAAGATAAAGGTAGAGGAAAAGCACAGAGAAACGCTGACCTCACAGCTCACCGCTATCCCAAAGCAACTCCCTGCCTTGATGCGCGCGCAAAAGGTAGGCAAAAAGGTCAGCTTTTTCGACTTTGCAAACGCTGACGAGGTGCTTGCGAAACTATACGAGGAGAGCGATGAGGTCAAGGGAGCTGTGGCATCGGGAGATGCCGCGGCGATCGAGGAGGAGGTCGGAGACCTGCTCTTTACCGCTGTCAGTCTTGCTCGCAAGCTTGGCGTAAATGCAGAAGAGGCACTCGTCGGAGCTACGAATAAATTCATCGATCGCTTCTCAAGACTTGAAGCGGAGGTGGAAAAAGAAGGCGGAGATATAAGGGAGATGTCAATGTCGGAGCTTGATGCCGTCTGGGACAGAATAAAGCATAACAAATGTGAATAAATTGTAAATATATAGGCGATTTATGAACTTAATATTGACAATAATATAATTTAAATATATAATATAATTATATTAAAAATAAACAAAAATTAACAAAAAACAAACAATGAGATTAGATAAATTTCTGAAAGTATCAAGAATAATCAAACGCCGCACCGTTGCCAACGAGGCTTGCGATGGCGGTCACGTTAGCGTGAACGGCAAAATAGCCAAGGCATCTGTTGACGTCAAGGAGGGCGATATCATCGCCGTTACGTTTGGACAGCGCACGCTTACAGTCAGAATACTTCTTGTGAAGGAGACTGTTGGCAAGGATGCCGCAGGCGAACTTTATGAGGTCATAAGTCAATAATTTGTCATATCCGACATTGCTTTTGAATATAATATAGAAAGTAATGGCAGTGAGGTGTGACAAATGAATAGACAACCCGAGGGGATGAAAAATGAGCATTCGCTTTCACTTAAGATGCGAAAGAACGCTCACGTAAGCGGCGTAAAGCAGGTTATCAGCTTTGACGATAACAGTGTGGTGTTGCTTACCGAATGCGGAGAGCTTTTGCTTGAGGGATGCGGACTTAAGGTAGACGCGCTCAACGTTCAAAGCGGTGAGGTTGACGTCAGCGGCGAGGTGTCAGCTTTCATATACTCGGATGACAGTCCGCGCAAGAAAAGGCGGTTTTTTGGCGGCAGGGAATGACCATTCTTGAAATATCCCCTGCGGCACTTGCGCTTTTGCTCCTTGCTTCGCTTGCGCACGGAGCGTTAATAGCGATTCTTTATTGCGCGGCAGGCACTGCGCTGAATCTACGCCGCCTGTGGCGGTTTCGCGGTGTTCCGCGCCCCGCGGAATGTGCCGCCCTCGTGCGCTACGAAAGGACCGGCGGTAAGGTTTATAAAGCTTTTTTGAGTGTTTTTGACCTTCTTATAACCATTACATCCGCTTGCCTGTTGCTTGTTGTAAATTTCATATTTAACAACGGAGTGTTTCGGCTTTTTACCATCCCCGCCTCTGTTCTCGGCTTTGCGGCTGCACGCGCCCTTTTCGGCGGTGTGACGGCGATGGTGCTTACCTATATCTTTCTTTGCATCAAAAAGCTTGTAAAGCTTATTATTGCCCCTCTCTGCAGGATAGCATTGGCGATACGCAACATAATAATAAGGATAATAAGGCGCGTACGCCGCTTTATACGGAGAATGCGCATAAAACGATATACCAAAATACAGTTCGGTAGGATACCGTCCGCGGAGCGTGACGGCATGCCCCCATAAATGAAAGGATTACTGAAATGAGAGAGAACAGAAACTACTACGATCCGTCAAATGAGCGCGGCTCAATCGGCAAGGCTGCTATCTTTGTAAAGATCGCCCTTATTTTGACCATAGTGATGATACTCGTTATTTCTCTTAATATGCTTTTACAATACAGCCGTCTGCTTCAGGAGAAGGAGACGCTTGAAGCGCAGATATCCGATTGCAAGGAAGACGTTGAGGAGCTTGAATATCTTATTGACGCTCCAATGGATGAGGATTACATTATTCGTGTTGCACGCAGAAAGCTCGGTTTGGTTTTGCCCGAAGAAACTGTGTACCACACCGACGTTGGTAATTGAGCTAATAAAAATATGCGCTGAACGTGCGTTCAGCGCATATTTTTATTGTAATAGCCAATCTTTTCAAAGAAAAGGTTGGCGTGAAAACCACCAGCAGTGCTGGTGGTTCCAAAAAGCTTTAGCTTTGCCCAGTTAATTTATCCGAGCAAAGCGAGGAACCCGCCCCTTTACAAATAATAATTTTTTTGCTATCAAAATGGCTACAGAAATTTACTATTTCAATAGTGGCAGGGCAATTACCGCAAGTGGCGGATATTTCGACGAGCCTATAGGCTCAGCCTGTGACATGCCCCAAGGGGGCTGGTGCAAGCCACCGGCACGGCTGGTGGTCATGACTCGCCTGCGGCGAGTTCTATTGCTTCGCAGAGATATTCGGCTTGTGCCGAGTGGTATTCGCTACGCGAGTTTTATGGCGAATAAAATATCACTGAAGTCGTAAGGCTTCAATATCACTATTGCTTGCTCTGCCGATTTGTGTTATAATAGAAATAGCATTGTAGGGGTATGGGCTCTGCCTGATGCATTTGCATTACAAAGGCGAAACTTGCGATAAAACAGAACGATAAATAAGAATTTGTAGGTGTGAGATATGGAGAATGTCAGACAAGCGACTATCGCTGATTTATCACGAATAGCAGAGATAGTGATATTTAATTACAGATTGAACTTTTATCCTATATTCCAAAACGATGATTATTACTTCAATGAACTCCAAGTTTCAAAGGTTGCCAAACAATATGAGGATGTTGTTGGGAATATGTGGGTATATGATGATGGTGCTATTAAAGGCGTCATTCAAATTGAGAATAGTGAGATAAAGAAACTTTTTGTAGAACCTGCATTGCAAGGTAAATCTATCGGTTCATCTCTTTTGAAATATGCAATCGTGGAACACAAAGCGAACACATTATGGGCATTAGAAAAGAATGTCCGTGCCATTCGCTTTTATAAGCGACACGGTTTTAATGTGACAACTGATAAAAAGCTTGAAGAAGATACAACGGAATATCTCGTTCGATTAAAACGATAAATACCAATTTATATATATCATAGTGACTAAACAATGAGATGCTGGTATTGAAAGGATAGAACATGAAGGATGAGAAATTGATTATCTTGAATGAAACGAACTTCAAAGAAATAATGACTTTATTTAAGGAAGTATTTGAAGGAGAACCATGGAATCATGATTGGTCTAATGAAAAGCAACTCAAAGAATATATCCGTGAGAATGCAGGCACATACAATGCATTGAATTATGGATTATATAAAAACGGTAAAATGATTGCTTTTTCCATTGGGAAAATCAATCATTATTGGGAAGGTACAAACTACTATATACAGTGGCTGGGTGTTTCCAGAAAAGAACAGGGCAAAGGAACAGGTTCCAGATTTTTACAATACATTGAAGAAGATATAAAGAAAAAAGGGATTCGGTGCTTTTTCCTGCAAACCGAAACAGATAAACAAGCATATTCTTTTTATAAGAAGCTGGGATTTCAAGAAGAAGGTACACCTGTGAGCTTATATAAAATTATCGATAAGTAACAGAATGACTAATTCAAATTCCAATTT
>JAZNOD010000122.1:0-7795 GCA_045580585.1 Eubacteriales bacterium | reverse complement strand
CATAAAACGCCTTAAACGGAATGGGCGAAAAATACGCCCATTCCGTTAGCATTTTTACTGGTTATTGCTATTATCCTCAAAATCAGCGTTATAGTAAGTTCCGTCGCCGCCTGCCGCGCCTGCGCCTGCGTCAGCACCGCCAGCCGCGCCACTCTGCGCATAGAGCTTTTCAGAGAGCTTTCCGAATGCCTTTTCGAGAGCCTCGGTATCAGCCTTGATCTGCTCGGTAGTACCGTTTGCAACGGTGGACTTAAGAGTTTCGATAGCAGCCTTAACGTCTGCAAGATCGCTTTCGGGGAGCTTGTCGCCGATTTCCTCAAGAGTCTTTTCGGACTGGAAGATGAGGTTTTCAGCGTGATTCTTGATCTCAACAGCTTCCTTTTGCTTCTTGTCAGCCTCAGCAAACTGCTCAGCCTCTCTAACTGCGCGATCTATATCATCCTGGCTCATATTGGTAGAGCTGGTGATGGTGATGTGCTGTTCTCTGCCCGTTCCCTTATCCTTTGCGGTAACGTTTACGATACCGTTCGCGTCAATATCAAAGGTAACCTCGATCTGAGGAACTCCACGGGGTGCGGGGGGGATACCGTCAAGAGTAAATCTGCCAAGCGTGGTGTTACCCGATGCCATCTCACGCTCACCCTGGAGAACGTGGATCTCAACGCTGGTCTGGTTGTTTGCGGCGGTAGAATATACCTGACTCTTCTTTACGGGAATGGTGGTATTTCTGTCGATAATGCGGTTGAAAACGCCGCCGAGAGTTTCGATACCGAGGGACAGGGGGGTTACGTCAAGGAGAAGAAGGTCCTTAACGTCGCCGCCAAGAACGCCGCCCTGAATAGCCGCGCCGAGAGCTACGCACTCGTCGGGGTTGATGCCCTTGAAGGGGTCCTTACCCATAAACTTCTTGACCTCTTCCTGAACGGCGGGAATTCTTGTAGAACCGCCGACGAGAAGCACCTTGTCTACCTGTGAGGGGTTGAGTCCCGCATCGGAAAGAACCTGCTTGGTGGGGCGAATAGTGGCCTCAACAAGATCAGCGGTCAGCTCATTGAACTTTGCACGGCTGAGAGTAGTGGTAAAGTGTACGGGACCTGATGCTGTTGCAGTCAGGAAGGGGAGATTTATCTCGGTGGCGGTCATACCTGAAAGCTCGATCTTTGCCTTTTCTGCGGCTTCCTTGAGTCTCTGGAGCACCATTTTGTCGCTCTTGACGTCGATTCCATGCTCGCTTCTGATAGCTGCAGCCATCCAGTCGATAATTCTCTGGTCGAAATCGTCGCCGCCGAGACGGTTGTTACCAGCGGTAGCAAGAACCTCGAAAACGCCGTCGGATATCTCAAGCAGAGATACGTCAAACGTACCGCCGCCAAGGTCAAATACCATGATCTTCTGATCAGTCTCCTTATCCATACCGTATGCGAGAGCCGCTGCGGTAGGCTCGTTGATTATACGAAGCACCTCAAGTCCTGCGATCTTACCTGCATCCTTTGTTGCCTGACGCTGTGCATCGGTGAAGTATGCGGGAACGGTGATAACAGCCTGATTTACGCTCTGACCGAGGTATGCCTCTGCGTCAGCCTTCAGCTTCTGAAGGATCATAGCGGAGATCTCCTGGGGAGTGTATTTCTTGCCGTCGATATTTACACGGGTATCGGTACCCATATCACGCTTGATACTGCTGATGGTGTTGTCGGGGTTGGTAATAGCCTGACGCTTTGCAACCTGACCTACGAGTCTTTCGCCGTCCTTTTTAAAAGCGACAACGGAGGGAGTGGTGCGCGCACCCTCGGGATTGGGGATAACGGTGGGCTCGCCGCCCTCAAAAACCGCTACGCAAGAGTTAGTCGTACCCAAATCAATACCTATAATTTTTGCCATAATAATATCCTCCTTGGATTCTTTAATAAATTAGTTTGCTACCTTAACCACAGCGTATCGGATAACGCGATCGCCGCGTGTGTAGCCTTTTTGGAAAACCTCAACGATCTCGCCCTCTTTGTAGGCTTCATCGTCGACGTGCATTACCGCGTAATGCAAATTGGGATCAAACGTTTCGCCAAGTGCCTTTATTTCCTCTATGTCCATTTTGACAAGAGACTCGCTAAAGCTCTTTAGTATCAGTGCAAGTCCTTCCTTCAGTGCGGCGGCATCCTCACATCCAACTGCGCGGTCAAGGTTGTCAAGCACGGGAAGAAGCTCCTTCATCGCATCGGAATAAGCGTCGGTGTATACACCCTCTTTTTCCTTCTGTGAGCGACGGCGGAAATTATCGTACTCTGCGGCAAGCCGCAGGTATTTATCATCAGCCTCGGCAAGCTTCGCTTTTACCTCATCAAGCTCCTTTTGGAGTTCGCAAATTTTCGCATCCTGCTTTTTTGACTTCTTTTTTTCTGCTTTTGACGGCTCCTCGCAAGCGACTTCGGTCTCTTCAAGAGTGATTTCGTCTTTTTCGTTTTCTCTATTCATCTGCGTCATTTTTACCCTTTCTTAAATCATTTGCCGCCTTTCCGCTTGGCGGTAGCGCGGCAGGCTGGGATACGGGAGAATACCCGCCGATAATTTCCTCGATAGAACCGCAAAGATGTTCGATAGTCTCAAGAACCTTTGCATAATCCATGCGAAGCGGACCGAGAACACCGATGACACCAAGTGTTTTACCTTCTCTGACAATGGGCTTGAAAACCAGCGCGGAATTGTTCATCACCTGCACTGCGGACTCTGTTCCTATCAGCACAGAGACATCCTCGCCTGTGCTTTCCGAAACGAGCCGCAATATTTCTTCCTTCTGCTCGAGCGTTCCGAGCAACTCCGAGAGCTTTTCGGGACTTTCGTAATCTGAATACTGTAAAAGCCTGTTGATACCCGATAGCTGAAGTTCTCCGCCGTCGCTCTCGGACAATGCCGAATATATTGTTTTAACGATTGGCGCGACTATTGGCGCATCGGACTCCATAACCGCCTCAAGATTCATGATAACGGGAAGATTTATCGCTTCTGCCGCAATGCCCGCGACTAATTTGTTTAGAGCCTCGCAAAGAAGCTCTATGCGCTGTCTCTGCATGGGGCGTGACAGCCTGATATGCTTTGAAACAACGTTTCCGATTGAAGTAACCATGATAAGAACGAAATTGCACTCATCAATATACGCTATCTCAAATCGTGAAACAGACACCGAGCGACGCTTCGGCTTGACCGCAAGCCCTGTGTAATTGGTGATGCTTGACGCCAGCTTTGATGCAGCGAGAAGGATCTGGTCAAGCTCTGCCGTTTTGCTTTTCAAGATACTGTTTATCTGATTTATCTCGCCCGTGGTCATAGCATAATGCTCAAGCAGTTGGTCTACGTAAAATCTATATCCAAGCTGCGACGGTACTCTGCCGGCCGAGGTATGCGGCTGCTCGAGATACCCCATTTCCTCAAGCTCTGCCATTTCGTTACGAATGGTCGCCGAGGAGCATTTGATGCCGGGGAGTTGCTGTAAAGATTTTGAACCGACCGGCTCGCCAAGCTCGATGTGGGATTCAACAATCGCTTTAAGTATCAGCTTTTTGCGCTCGCTAAGGTCTTTTCCGTACATTATCTCTCCCCTTTCAAAAAATTATCCGCCATTACGTGGACCACCAAGTTTTAGCACTTTTGTGTGTTGAGTGCTAACTTTTGATAATAATATACCACGAATAATGGCGGAATTTTAGCGTTTTTTGTATAAATTATGTTAACAATTTGTGAACTTCGGTCTTTTGTTTTAATTTCAAGTCAAAAAGAGTGCTAAAAACGCTTGTTATTCAAAAAGGCTGTCGTTTGTGATAGCAGTGTACTGAATAGAGGATACGATTCCGTTTGTGTATGAAAAAAGTAAATTGGAAAGCCCTTTAGTATACTTATATCCCGATCCCGAATAGGTAAACTCATTGCCGTATACCTCGACTACCTTTTCTATCGGATCTCCTATTTTTATTCCCTTTATAGTGGACACCGTAGTATCGGTAAGAATTATCTGATAAATGTAGTTGGCATTTTTGTCGGGATAAGTAACTATACGCAGTCCGTCATATATATAAGTAAATGTCCTGCCCGCCGCGCCGTTGCTCTCTCTGCACTCTTTTTCCTCCCCCATCGCCTCGGATATTTGGCGCATAGAGTCATGCGGATGGATTATCACACCGTTCGTGTGCTTATATGCAAAAAGCCCGTTGTCGGTTATCTCAAACGTTTCCTCACCTACACCGCCATCGCCGCCGCAGGCGACCATCAGCAATATACATAAAATCAATGTAAAAAGTGCTACAGCTTTTTTCATTTTATTCTCCTCTATTTATAATAAGAAAAGTATACCACATATTTGTTAACTATAAATGAACAACTTTGAGCGCACTTCGCTTTCTATTGACTTTTTTTGTGCTTTGTGGTATATTAAGTATACGCGCCGCATATATAAAAAGAGGCGCGATTTTTGCACAAGGAGATTTTTATGAAGCTCTCAAAACTTATTGAAAAGCTGAATACAACGAAAATTTGCGGAAGCACCGATATCTGCATCTCTTCGGTTGAATATAACTCATCAAAGATAATCCAAGGCTCTCTTTTTGTCTGCCTAAAAGGGTTTAACGCCGACGGACACAACTATATACCCGATGCTATTGCACGCGGCGCCGCCGCTATCCTCGTCGAGGATATGCCATCGGAGCCTTTGGACGTTACAGTCATCTGCGTTTCCGACACTCGCGAGGCACTGGCGTATGTTTCAGCCGCATGGTTTGACTATCCTGCCGAAAAGTTGACAATTATCGGACTTACGGGCACGAAGGGCAAGACAACGACCGCCTTTATGACAAAGCTGATCCTCGAAGAAGCCGGCTGCAAGGTCGGCATGATAGGCACGATGGGTGCTTTTATAGGCGATAGGCACATTGAAACTAAAAACACAACTCCCGAATCCTTTGAGCTTCATTCGCTTTTTTCTACTATGCTCAACGAGGGTTGCACGCACGTCGTTATGGAAGCATCCTCGCAGGGATTTAAACTCCGCCGCACAGCAGGATTGACTTTTAACATCGGCGCATTTCTCAACCTTTCCCCCGACCACATAAGTCCCGGGGAGCATGATACGTTTGATGAGTACCGCGATTGTAAAAAAATGATGTTTTCCCAAACCGAACACGTAATTGCCAACGCCGACTCCCAATATTGGGAATATATGACCGAAGGTAATGAGGTAACTACTATATCTACCGAAAAGAGCGCCTCACTCTGCGCAAACGCAATTGAATCTGTGTGGGATACAGCTGTTCTTGGCTCACGATTTAACGTAAGCGGTCTTTATGACGGTGAAATTTTGCTAAATATGCCCGGAATCTTCAACGTTCACAACGCGCTCATCGCTATGGCGATAGCACACGCCTTAAGCATCAAGCTCGAAACTGTCCAAAGCGCACTTGGAAAGATTTCTGTCAAAGGACGCACTCAACTCATTCGAGAAGCGGCTCACATGGGAACTTTCATCATTGATTACGCACACAATGCGCTCAGCATAGACTCTCTGCTGGAAATGCTCAAAAGCTACTCCCCCAAACGGCTGATTCTCGTTTTCGGCGGCGGCGGCGGTCGCGCAAAACAGCGACGCTATGACCTCGGACTTGCCGCGGGACGTAGCGCTGATCTTTCAATTCTTACTACTGACAACCCACGTTTTGACGACCTTGATACAATATTCTCACACCTTATCGAGGGTATAAACGTTCACGGCGGAAAATACGAGATAGTGCGTGATCGTGAGGATGCCATCCACTACGCGATGGATATCTGCGGCAAGGATGACATCGTCGCCTTTGTTGGCAAAGGACATGAGGAATATCAGGACATCAAAGGCGTGAAATACTATTTTTCCGAAGAAAAGATAATAAAAGAATACGCTATATCAAAGCTCTGATGAAAAGAGTGCCGTTTTCAAAAAGCGGCACTCTTTTACCTTTTTCTGCATATACTGACATTGGAAGTCGCAGAAAGGAGATGCGTAAATGAGATATATTGCTGTATTCCCCACGCTCACTCTCGCAAAGCGCGCGCAGAGGACGCTTGCCGCATCCTCCGTAGCCGCTGAAACGGTGAAAGTCGACTCCGCAAAAACTACGCGCGGTTGTTCATGGGGCGTAGCTTTCTACGAATCCGCGCTATACAGAGTCAAAATGATATTTGCAGATGCTAAAATAGAAGTTCGCGAAATTCTTTCGGAGGGTAATTGATGGTATATCTTGATAATGCCGCAACAAGCTTTCCAAAGCCTGCATGTGTTACGGCAGAAGTAAAGCGCTGTCTTGAAGAATATTGCGGCAATCCCGGGCGCGGCGGACATCCGCTATCCATGGCGGCAGCGGAAAAAATATACGAGTGCCGAGAGGAGCTATCTGAGTTTTTTGGCGCCCCCTCGCCTGCACATGTTATTTTCACGCACAACGCGACAGCCGCGCTGAATCTTGCCCTAAAGGGGCTTCTACCCGTCGGTTCGCACGTTATCACCGGAAATCTTGAACACAATTCCGTTCGACGTCCGCTTGAAGCGCTTGTATCAAACGGTACGATAACTCTTGACAAGGTGGAAGTCTGTAAGGATGGCAGAATGCTCGAGCGCACAAAGCTCTGCCGCACGATTGCCGATCTCATGCGAAACAATACGGTGGCTGTCGTAATGACAGCCTGCCCGAATATTTTCTCCGCAACATTGCCAATTGCCGAAATAGGCAAACTCTGCCGACGGCGCGGTATTCTTTTTATTGTCGACGGTGCACAGGCGGCCGGGCACTACCCCTTGGATATGCAATCAATGTGTATAGATGCGCTATGTATTCCCGGACACAAGGCACTTTGGGGCCCACAGGGCAGCGGTGCTTTGCTTCTCGGGGAGGGTATTATGCCGCAAGTGCTTTTTGAAGGCGGTTCCGGTTCTGCTTCGTTTGATGCCGAAATGCCCAAAGAATTACCGGAAAGATACGAAGCGGGAACACTATCAACACCCGCAATAGCGGGGCTGTGCGAGGGTGTTCGATATCTTCGCCAGATTGGCATTGAGAATGTAAGAAAGCGAGAAAATTCCCTTTTCCTCTATGCGCGGCAACGCCTATCTGCCATACCAAGGGTACGTATGTATATGCCGCAGCATGTCGGAAGTGTGCTTTTATTCAACGTCTCTCAGATTCCTTCGGACCACGTTGCATCGTATCTTGCAAAAGCCGATATATGTGTACGAGGCGGTTTCCATTGTAATCCTTGGGCACACACCGCACTTGGCACAGATAAGCTCGGCGCTGTGCGGGCATCATTTTCGATCTTCAACACACCGCATGACGTAGATATGCTGGCGTGCGCTATTGATGAACTTGCAAGAAAATAAAAAAGGTGCTGCCGCACTATTGCGCGACAGCACTGTTTTTATAAATACACGGCTAAGCGTGATCTATAATATTTTGTGCTGAATTATTCAGCAGCTTCCTCTTTCTTAGCAGCCTTCTTGGAAGACTTCTTGGTGTTCTTGGCAGCAGCCTCTGCCTCTTCCTCAGCCTTGGTCTTTACAAGGGTGATAAGAGCCATCTCAGCTGCGTCGCCTCTACGGGGACCAAGCTTGTAGATGCAAGTGTAACCGCCGTTTATGCCCTCATACTTGGGAGCGATCTCTGCAAAGAGCTTGGTTACAACATCTTCCTTAGTAATATAAGCAAGAGCAGCGCGGCGGCTTGCAAGGGTGTTCTGCTTGCCGAGAGTGATCATCTTCTCTGCCATAGCGCGAACTTCCTTAGCG
>JAZNOD010000121.1:0-6417 GCA_045580585.1 Eubacteriales bacterium | reverse complement strand
CCCGAGACTGTTGCCCCCGAGACGACTGCTCCCGAGACGACTGCCCCCGAGACGACTTCCCCCGAAGCACCTGCGGCTGATACTTCTGTTAAGATCTCCGTGTGGACGAAGAATGGCGATTGGGTAACTGCCGATGAGCTTGCCGCCATCAAATCCGGATTCGAGGCTCATCTTGCGGCTAAGGGCTACGACGTGAGCAAGCTGAATATCACCTGGACAGAAACCACGACCGAGGGCAACAAGGTTGCCGATCTCGGCGCAGCCGTTAACGCGGCGGGTGATTTTGACATCATTGTAGGCTGCGGCAATAACATTAACTCCAAAGCGGAGGTTAGCATAATCGAAAAGGCGGATATCCCTGTAAGCACCGTTGCGGCAGGCAGAATGACCGCGCGCCTTACCGAGAACTCTCTCGCTGCCGAGCTTTACGCATACCTTACAGCAGCATAATTCATTAATAAAAAACGGCGGAATATATTTCCGCCGTTTTGCCGAAAGAGGTAAAGAATGAAAAAGATACTTGACTGGTTTAAAAATTGGGACAAAGCTAAATCTGCCCTTGCCATCGGTCTTGCGCTCGTTGTGCTTGGCGGATTTCTTGCCTCTCTTATCCAGACCGATTTTTTCTCCGTTGAAATATACACAACTTCGATAGAGACTACTCCTACGCTCGAAACGTCCACGTCGAAGGCGTATCAGCGTTATCTCGACAGCGGAAAGCTCCCTGCGCTTAACGTTGCTGACGTTTATAGACCAAAGGAAGCCTCTGCCGAAAATCCTGTTCCCCTTATCCTTGTTGCGCCGGGAATCCAACGTACAAAGGAAACGCAGGCATCGTTCTGCATTGAGCTTGTTCGCCGCGGCTTTGGCGTTATTTGTATAGACCCCTTCGGACAGGGCGAGTCCTCCCCCTCTTACGAGTCGCAATCTGCCACAAACGAGGGTTACGGACTCTTTTATTGGATGGATTATCTTTTCTCCGACGAGGGAAAGGCGGAGTTTAGCTGGGTAAACCGTGACCTCATAGGTGCAACTGGGCATTCTGCCGGCGGTAACGGTGCGCAGAAGCTCGCGGAGCGCGAGGGAAAGCTTGCAGGCGATACCAAAACCAAGTCAAGGATAAATTCCGTCTACATAACGGGCTATATCCGCGGCTGGAACTGGACGAATGCCGATTGTAACATAGGAATCAGCTATTCTGAAAATGACGAGGGCGCGTTCCAGAACGCTACCGCGATAAAGAAAAACGAGATACTCGATAAGCAATCGTCGGGTGCTGTCCTTTCCGAGAGCGAAAAGAAGTGGCTTGAGATTGGTAACGCAGATATGCGTTACGCTCCCGAGGCTAATGATATTGTGAATTATCAGCTTAAAAGAGCAGGTCTTGAGCTTATCGGCGAGGTCGAGGTCGGCAAGGATTACGGCAACCCCTACGAGGGTAATTATGCCGTTATCAACAACGAGTCCTGCATTCACGCGGCACAGCCGTACGACAACGAAACGCTGACAAACCTTGTGCGCTTCTTTGGTTACACCTTTGATAATTATGATTCCTCAAATCTCCAAAACGGTATCAAGGATACCTCCCACAGCTGGCTGTGGAAGGAGATTGGAAGCGGAATGGCTCTCATTGGCGGATTTGTGTTTATTATGGCGCTTTTCTGCCTCTTGCTCCGCACACGCCTTTTCTCAAGTCTCAAAAAGGAGCTCCCCGCACGTACCGCGGACCAGAAGGTCAAGGGCAGAGTAATTTTCTGGCTTTCCTTTGCGGTATCTGCCGTAATAGCTTGCGTGCTTTATATGGTTTGCGTTGAGCTGAGCGTGGAATGGTTCCCCGAGGCAAAATCGGGTACGCAGACGTGGTTCTTCCCCCAGAGATTCACCAATGCCGTTATGCTTTGGGCAGTAGCCAACGGTCTTATAGGTATCACTATCTTTTTTGCAACTTGGGGACTTGAATACGCCATCGACCACGTTCGAGCAAAAAAAGGCGGCGACGTTGCCGCCGTGCGCCGTTCCTACGTTTCAAAGCTTGAGCCTATGAAGCTTAGTGGAAGCGATTTTTGGAAAACGCCCCTTATGGCGATAATTCTCATTGTGTCCTTCTTCGGGCTCAACGCCCTTTTATACCTCGTTTTCCATACGGATATGCGTCTGTTCTTCGTTTCAGCGCGTGTGATGCTCACGTGGAAGTCCGTTCTTGCGGGACTTATGTATATTCCGTTCTTCCTTATATTCTATATTTCAAATTCCCTGCGCGTCAATTGCTCGATGCGCCCGACAAACTGGCCCGAGTGGCTCAGCAAGGTCATTTCCTTCCTTGGCAACACTCTCGGACTTGTGGCGATACTTGTTATTGAATATCTCCCCTTTATCAGAACAGGCACTATCGGCTACACCGATACCGCCGCGCCCCAGTGGCTCTTTGTAAATATGCTGTTCAGCATCATTCCGCTGATGGCGGCTCTCCCGCTTCTTAACCGCTTCTTCTTCAACAAATCGGGCAGAGCGTGGGTAGGACCTATCGTCGTTTGCGTTATCTTTATCATGATGACCACAAGCGGAACGACCATCTATTATCTGATGGGATAAGGTGATAAAATGAAAAAAATAATGTGCCTGATGCTTTGCATCATTATGCTCATTCCAACGCTTGCCGCCTGCTCCGAGGAGGAGGCTCAGGGCGTAAAGCTCGTCTCGGGAGAGACGCTTGCCTCGTCTCCCTACGTTAAGTGGGAGGGCAGGTACGAGGCGAAGGGGGAGGGAGTTACCCTTTACCACACCGCCACGGGTTTTACTGTTGATTTTGTAGGAACTGCGCTTTACGTTGAGTTTGACTCAAATATAGCGGAAAATTCCGAGTCGCACTATCCCTACTACAACGTCGCCGTCGACGGCGAGGCAATACCCACTGCCGCACCCGAGCGCACGTTTCGCCTGACGGGCGGAAAGCAGCGGATAACTATCGTTGAAGGGCTCTCCGAGGGCAAGCATACCGTCAAGTGCCTTAAAATGAGCGAGCCGTACGACGCAACCACGTCCATTCTGGCGATTGAAACGGACGGTGCGTTTGAGGAGCGCGACAGGGAATACGATAGCGGCAATTTCAGATTTATGGTCGTCTGTGCGTCTGGCGGATCGGGCTACGGCTCGCTTGCGTATACCGAAACCGACGGAGGTTGCTCGCGCACGAGCGCAAACAGCAGCTCGTTGCACGCATTCAATTACCTCACCGCGCGTATGTTCGGCGCGGACGTGCAGTTTGTTGCTCATAGCGGCTGGGGCGTTGCTTACTCCCCAAATAAAGCTATCAGCAAGGTGCTTGATTACAGCGGCATCACCACCTCGAACGACGTTTCGGGCGCGCAGACTACCGCAAAATGGGACCACAGCACGTGGGTTCCCGACGTGATACTCTTCAATATCGGCGGCAACGATACGACAAAGGACGGCTTTGATCAAGCCACGTATCAGCGTGAGGTCGTTGCCATGGTGCAAAAGTTCCACACCCTCTACCCAAATGCGTATATGGTGTGGACGCACACCAATTCCAACGCGGGCAAATACGCCGTTTCCGCAATGACTGATGCCGGTATTATGAAAGAGGATTATATGCAGGTCGTCATCATTCCCAAGGTGGGGGCGGACGGCACCGAGGGCGCGGCTGACCACAACAGCCTGCGTACGCACATCACCACGGCTGATATAATTGCCGACGCGCTCGTGGAAAAGTGGGGCTTTACCCGCATACGCGAGAACGTGAGGTTTGAGGACTTCAAGGAAAAATTGCAAATATTCGGATAAAAATATGGGGTACCAAATGCTTGGCATTTGATACCCCAATCTTTTTTAAGGCATCGGGTTCCATCTCGGTTCGGGAACCCAGGTATTAAAGTTTTTGATAGTCATATTGGTCTCGCCCGCGATGTGATTGGTTATGCCTGCCGCAAAGAATTGCTGGTTAAAGTCTACGCCCTTTACGTACGCTCCGCCCGTGCCGTCATAGTGTCCCGTGCTTACGGGCCAGAAAACGATGCTGGGGGTTGTATAATCGTAAACTATACCCGCATTTGTATTGTGGTAGCCATGGTGAGCAAGCTGAAGGATGTCACAATTAAGCTCCTCTGCGTAGATAGTCTTGAGCTGTTTATTCAACAGTTCCTCGGCATCCGCAAGGTAAAGCGCGTCATATCCCTTGAACTCCACCATGCTTACTACCGACATATTGTTATGGGAGGAGATAGTGCCGGGGAGGACAAGATCCTGTGAAGCGAGAATATTGAGCGTGACGTCCGCAAAATACAGTACCTGACCCGGGTGCGCTTTGATAACGCGCTCGGGCTTCCAGCTCTCGAGAGCATTCGGAACCCATACGCGTCTGTAATACTTGTCAATGTCCTTCATATGCTGATCGTTCGGCTGGCTGTATATAACGGTCTGAACCGTGATCCTGCTCGTGCATTTCGTATCTTTCGCCATATCGATAAAGGCACCGACGTGGTCGTTGTGAATGTGGGTGAGCAGCCAACCGGCTATAACAATGTTATCGGGATCGTCGGCAAGCTCACGGAGCGTGTAATAGAGCCATTCCGCGGAGCAATTTGATTTATTTGAGCACTGCTCATCTCTGGTTATACCGCCGTCGATAATGAAGAATCTGCCGTCGGAGAGCTTGTAAACGTAGCCCATTCCGCCCGGATACCCCGACGTACCGATTCCTATAACGGTCAGGGAAGGCGCGGTAACTTCTTTATAGATGTTATCTGATTTGAGTCCCGTAAGGTCAAACTGGGCTCTGTCATCAACGGTGATCCTCGTTTCACTCTTGTTCGGGAAATACATTACGTTTACTATCTGGGTTTTGGTAAGGAAGGTAGCGTACTTATTTTCGCCTATCGTGTTGTCGGTATAGAATACAAATCCCTTTTCCTTAAGGTCTTTGAGATATTGATTGTATTCACTCAGGTTTGTGTTTGATGCAACGTGCATGACCGAGCCTTGACCGAGGTCTACGTTGGACTTGGCAAACGCTTTGTTATTATAAATTGGCAGACTAAGATTTTCCTGAAGCTTATCTACCTCATATCCAAGGACTTCGGCTGCAGAGAGATCTATGTTCCATTCGGAATCAATAATAATGTTGTTAGGATCGCTTGAAGCGCACTCACGCAGCTTATCTTCGATTTTTTGAGTCAGCATAAAATATGATTTTGGGGATGTGTAGGCAATGATGTATTTGTTATTTATAAATTGTGCGCAAGCCTCGTTTTCGCCGAGGGTTGCGTATACCGAAACAGATTCCGCAATGCTTGTTTTGCCTATGATGATGGCGGGTGCGGATGCGCCTGCGTCGGCATCTGTCAGAGTTTGGGGCTTTTTGCCAAGCACTTTATTGAATATGGATTGCAGAGTATTCATGTCTTCCTTTTCGCTATCATCAGCACCGTTCTTTGTTATCAGATTCGCTTTGTAATTGCCGTCGGCGTAAACAACGAGCTGCTCGACCTCCGGCTCGACCGGAGCTGTTGTCTCTGGAGCTTTGGTAGTCTCTGGAGCTTTGGTAGTCTCGGGAGCTTTTGTTGTCTCGGGAGCTTTTGTTGTCTCGGGAGCTTTGGTAGTCTCGGGAGCTTTTGTTGTCTCGGGAGCTTTGGTAGTCTCGGGTGCGCCTGAAGTATCGCCGCAAGCCGAGCAAGTGCCGTTTACATAGCTATGGCCTTTTTCGGCGATCTCGGTCTGCTTTACGGTAACAGTGCCGCAGACGGAACATTTCTTGCCGTCGGAGAGTCCCTTTTCGGTGCAAGTTGCGGCTTTTCCGCTAACTTTTACCTCGGTATGTCCCTTTGCGGCGATCTCGGTCTGCTTTACGGTAACAGTGCCGCAGACGGAGCATTTTTTGCCGTCGGAGAGTCCCTTTTCGGTGCAAGTTGCCGCTTTTCCGCTGACCTTGACCTCGGTATGTCCCTTGGCGGGAATGGTTTTCTTTTCGCTCTTTCCGCACTCGCACGCGCGTTTTTGAGTACCCGACTTAGTGCAAGTGGGAGCTTCCACCGTTTTCCACGCGCCGTAGCTGTGAACGTGGGGCGCGGTGGTCTCGGGAGTTTGCGTACTTTCAGGCGCCTTTGTGGTCTCGGGAACCTTTGTAGTTTCAGGAGCCTTTGTAGTCTCGGGTGCTGCCGTTGTTTCGTCGGGAGCTGCCGTAGTTTCGTCGGGTGCTGCAGTTGTTTCATCTGACGGTATGGTTGTTTCATTGGGTGAAACAGTAGTTTCGTAGGACGGTAAAGTGGTATCCGTCGCGGTTGTGTCTGCTGCCGTTGTGTCAGCCGCAGTAGTGTTTGCCGCGGTAGTATCTGCCGCCGCTGTGGTGTTTTCTGCTGTAGTATTAGCCGCTGTTGTGACAGCCGCAGTTGTGTCGGGCGC
>JAZNOD010000120.1:0-9407 GCA_045580585.1 Eubacteriales bacterium | reverse complement strand
ACTGTTCCGAATCCGAGTAAAGCAATATTTATCATAAAAATGCTCCTTTCGTTATATATTACTTATAATAGCACAAATTTTCCATAAAGTCAAACAAAACTGTTGAAGATTTGCATTTTTTGTGCTAATATATAAGCAAATGATTATTTTTTAGGAGGATTTTATGTCATCTCCCATAGGAAGCAAGCGCTCGGTGAAGATATTTGTTCTTTATCTTATGGAAAATATAAATTATCCGTTGGACTTTTACACAATAAACGACATAGTTATGCAGACGGATTTCGTTATGTATCTTGATTTTGCGGAGAGCTTTAACGAAATGCTCGACGCTGATCTTGTTGCCTCATATAAGGAGGGGGACGAGGAGTTCTTTTACGTTACCGACAAGGGCAGGATGATTGCGCAAGAGCTGAAAAGCGATGTGCTGTCTTCGATACTCGACCAGTCCCTTGCCGCCGCGTTCCGCTATCTTGATTTCGCGCGCCGCAAGATCACGGTCTCCTGCGAGGTTATCCCGAAGTGCGACGGCACGGGTAAATGCGACGTCAAATGTATGATGATGGAAAAGAAAAAGGTTATCTTTGAGGCAACGCTGACTGTGGACAGCGAGGACCGCGCGAAACGGATGAAACAGAATTTCGACGAACGTCCCGAGGTCATATATCGCGGCTTTAATGCCCTTATGGCGGGGAATGTGAATTATTTGTTTAATTAAGGAAAGGGGCAGATTGCCCCTTTTCTTTAAAAAACGAGAAAATTTGAACAAAATTTTAAAAAAAAGCAAAAAAAATACTAATTTTATATTGACAAAAACTAAAAAGGTGATATAATAACAATGTACACGACTCGAATTCTTGCGAAATAAGACACACCCCCGTTTGGCGTAGATGTTTCATATCAAGGTGCCGTAGTGAAGGAAAACTCTCTGACTAATCCTAACGTTGAATATTCTGAAAAAGAAACGCTTCGTCTTTTGATTCTTGCCAAGGAAGGGGACGAGGCTTCTTTTGCGTGTCTTGCGGACAGGTTTAAGCCCCTGCTTGAAGCGGCGGTGGCGCAGTACCGTGCCGAGCTTTTGCCGCAGGATATGGAGGAGCTTCGCCAAGAGGCGCTTGTTGCCTTTCACCGTGCGGTCAAGAGCTATGACTATTCGTATGAAAAGGTCAGCTTTGGCCTTTATGCAAAGATATGTGTAAATAAAGCCATTATCAGCGCGCTTCGCGTTATATGGCGCAGCTCGTCGACAGACGTTCTTTCTATTGACGAGGTGTACGAGCCTCACGGTATTTTTGAGGATGATGATCCTGCCGCAGAGCTTATCGAACGCGAAAAGGCGGCGGAGCTTAGCCGACGTATCAGCGACCATCTTTCCGAGTATGAAAATAAGGTCTGGTGGCTTTATTTTTCGGGACTTTCCCCCGCGCAGATCGCGCAAAAGGTGGGGCGTTCACCCAAGTCGGTTGGAAACGCGCTCTGCCGTATCAGACAGAAATTGAGAGACCTGCTTTCATAGCGGCTCTTGATATATATGCCCGAATAGCTTAAAGAAGAGCGTTGGGTCACCAAAGGTGGCGGTTGGAGTCCGCCGAGGGCGAATATACATATTACAAGAGGTAAATCATGTACGAAGAAGAAGTTGTGGTCGAAACCACCGAAGTCGAAACCGAAGAAGTAGCTGCCCCCGAGTACACGGACGAGACTCTCGTTTGCGTTGAGTGCGGTAACGAGTTCGTTTTCGCAGCCGGCGAGCAGGCATTCTATGCTGAAAAGGGTTACACCAACAAGCCCAAGAGATGCAAGGCGTGCCGTGACGCTAAGAAGAACGCCGGTAATCCTCCCAGACAGTATTTCTATGCTGTTTGTGACGAGTGCGGCGGCGAGGCCAAGCTCACTTTTGAACCTTCGAAGGACAGACCTATCTATTGCAGTGCCTGCTTCGAGAAGAGAAGAAACGCAGACAAGTAATCTATCGCTCAAAAATAAATGCCTCGGCAGATGACGGGGCATTTATTTTTTATGCAACGAGGAGTTGTCCGTTTCAATAAGACGTTGCGCTATTTCAACAAATGGTTTATTGACTTGCCAAATGTGATGTGATAAAATTTTAAAAAAGAGCAAACCGTTTGAGCTTTTTTGACACTTAATGTATAAAGACCTACGAGGAAAGGAAATTTTATGAGTAAAAAAGAAAAAAAGAAAAAGCAGCCGATTGGGCGGACCTTGTCGAATAATATCTTTGCCCTGCGGCAGGTGTGGGAGGGCTCGCGCTCCTACTTCTTCATGTATTATTTCGTGACCGTCCTTAACGCGCCGCTGAATTTTTTGCTTACGACGTATCTTGTCAGAGCGATAGTTGACAGCGTTGGCGGCATGGGCTGGAGCACCGCAGAGGTGTTCCGATACATATTCATCGTCGGCGGCGCGGCAATAGTTATATGGACACTGTCGAATTACTATTGGAACGTCGTGTCGGTAAAGCCTAACCAAACCATACAGCACCGCCTCAAGAAAAAGCTATACAAAAAGGCTACCGAGGTGGAGCTTGCCTGCTATGAGGATCCTTCCTTTTACGATAAATACGTAAAGGCGATGGACGAGGTAACGGGCAGGGTATACGACGTTATGAATACGCTTGATAATCTTATCTGGACGCGCACATGCCTCTCGCTCAACTCACTTTTACTGTTCACTATCGACCCGCTGCTTATAATATTTGCCATTTTGCCGCTTGTTATGGGCTTTGTGCGGCATTGGGGGCAGGTTATTTATCACGGATGGCAGATGGCGGGTAAGCCGTCCGACCGAAAGTATAACTACGTGCGCCGCACGTTCTACCTTTCGGACTATGCAAAGGAGATGCGCCTTGGGCACTTCTCCGAGCAACAGCTTTCAATGCTTGCCGACGTGCGCGGCGAGAAAACAAAACTCTGCCGCAAGCACGGAAGCAAGCTGGCGCTGTCTTACGTTTTATACGAGTACGGGCTGCAGACCGTGACCGTGCTTGGTGCTATGGCATATTCGCTGTGGCGTACGCTCGGCGAGGGGCAGGGCAGTATGAGCCCCGGTGACTGCATCGTTGTGCTGACCTCCATCGGCGGCGTATCGAATATGCTCTCTCGCGTCGTGCAGTATTTTGCCGAATTCTCGGAGCATTCGCTCTATATCGAGAACGTCCGCTACTTCCTTGACTATCAGCCCACGATAACGGAGGACGAGAGCGCACCCGAGGCAAGCGCGGGCGACGTGGAGATAAAAAATCTTCATTTTAAATATAAGAACGCAGAAAAGGAGTCGCTTGCGGGTGTAAATATAACCGTCCGCAAGGGCGAGAAGATCGCACTTGTCGGCAGAAACGGCTCGGGAAAAACTACGCTCGTTAAGCTGCTTTTGCGCCTTTACGATCCCGACGAGGGCGAGGTGCTGCTTGACGGAAAGTCGGCAAAGGAATACCGTCTTTCAAGCTGGAGATCGCTTTTTGGCTGTGTATTTCAGGATTTCAAGCTTTTCGCCATGACCGTAAAAGACAACGTGCTTTTGCGCCGCGAGGAGCAGGGGGACGGCGAGAGGGTAGATGCCGCACTCAAAGCGAGCGGCGCGTATGAAAAGGTCTCGACGCTCAAAAACGGAGTAGACTCCATTCTTACGCGCGAGTTTGACGACGAGGGCGTCAACCTTTCGATAGGCGAACAGCAAAAGATAAGCCTTGCGCGTGTGTTTGCCGCCGACGCGCCCTTCGTGGTACTTGATGAGCCCTCAAGCGCACTTGACCCGATAGCGGAGCATAAGATGTTTGAAAACATGCTTAAGGCGACCGAGGGCAAGAGCGTTATCTTCATTTCCCACCGCCTTTCAAGCGCAGTTCTTGCCGACCGCGTTTATATGATGGAGGACGGTGCCGTTATCGAGGAAGGCACTCACACGTCCCTAATGCAAAAGGGCGGAAAGTACGCCGAGATGTTCAGACTTCAGGCAGAGAACTACAAGGAGGGCGAGAAGGATGAGTAAGAAAAACGAAAATCGCGCTCCTAAGCAATCCTTTGCTATGATAAACCGCAACTATTGGAGTATGTTCTTCAAGGTAGTCCGACTCTCCCCGATGTTTGCGCTTGGCGGATTTTTGGTCGAGGGCGTGTTGTGGGGCATCAACCGTGTGGTCAATATGTACTTCACGCTTCACCTTTTCAACGCCATTGATGACGGCAAGCCGCTTTCGGAGCTTCTGCGTATAATTCTCTACGTTGCGATATGGCAGATATGCTTCCAGTTAGTAGATAAGATTTATTTTCAGATTATGCGCCCAATATCGCATTACCGCCTGAATTATAACATTCACAAGGAGCTTTTTGAAAAGGCGAAAACGCTTGATATCTCCTGCTATGACGATCCCGAATTCTATAACGATTTCGTCTGGTCTATGGAGGAGTCGAGCGAGCGCGCGATAAGAGTTATCGAGAATATAAACAAGATGGCGCGCGCCGCTGTTGCCTTCTTTGCCGCGATAGGCGCACTTGCCTCTGCGGACACGGATGCCGTAGTCATCGTGGTGCTTTGCGCTATGGGTGTTATCGGATGTGTGATCAACCACCTTGGAAACAAGGTGAACTATATGGCACGCAAGGAGCGTACGCCGCTTTACCGCAAGCAAAGCTATATCAACCGCGCGTATCATCTGCCCGACTATGCAAAGGAGATAAGGCTCAGCCGTGCTGACGAGCTTCTCGTGCGAGAGGCGGATGAGAACAATGCCGAGCTTGTGCGCGTAGGGCAGAAGTACGGTATGAAATACTTTTTGCTTTACGGACTTTTCAATAACGTGCTTATGGAGGTGACCTCTCTCGGAATAACCTTTTATATGTTCATCTGCTTGCTTCGCGGCTCGATACAGCTCGGCACGTTTGCCGCAAGCGTCGGCATAGTATGGCAGGTCAGATACAGCATTTCCGAGTTTGTCGACCGCCTTGCCAGATTCCCCGAGCATAGCTTGTTCCTTGAAAAATACTACGGTTTTTTGAATTACGAGCCGAAGGTGGTTTCGGGCGAACGTGAGGTCGACACTCTTCGCTCGCTGGAGCTTAAAAACGTCAGCTTCAGCTACGATTTTTCGTCAAATCCGAAATATCGCTGGCATAAGGCGGATCACGTTGCACGCACAGTGGAGGGCAGTAAGGATGCGCTCGCGGGCGTGAGCCTGAAGATAGAGAAGGGCGAGAAGATCGCCATTGTCGGCTACAACGGTGCGGGTAAGACCACGCTGATAAAGCTGCTTATGCGTCTGTACGATCCCACGGGCGGTGAGGTCAACTATAACGGCAGACCGCTTCCCGAATATCGTCTTGACGAGTATAGGGATAAGATAGGTTGTGTATTTCAGGATTTCAAGCTCTTTGATGCAAGCATAGCAGAGAATGTCATGGGCGGTGATTACGATCCCGAGTGCGACGGTGAAACAGTAAAAAATGCACTTTGCGCGGCGGGATTTTCCGATAAGCTCTCAGAGCTTTCCGCAGGAATTGACACACACCTCGGATGTGAGTTCAGCGAGGGAGGTATCAATCTCTCTGGCGGCGAGGGACAAAAGGTAGCGATAGCAAGGGTGTTCGCGCGCCCGTATGAGCTTTGGATAATGGATGAACCGTCAAGTGCGCTTGATCCCGTCGCGGAGTATGAGCTGAATCAGTCCATACTTGAGCATGCAAAGGATAAAACGGTCATTTTCATTTCCCACCGCCTCTCAACTACCCGAATGGCAGACAGAATATACATGTTCGATTCGGGACGCCTCATTGAGTCGGGTTCACACGATGAGCTGATGCAGGTGGATGGCAAGTATGCCGAAATGTTCAAGCTGCAAGCCGAGAAATATAAGTGATCTATTTAAAATAATCAAAAGTTTTTTCCTTTATTTCCCCGCAAGACATAAGAACCACGGGGAGGTTTATTAACGTCATGCAGCCGATGGCGAGGTCTGCGAGTGCCCACATATACGATGGGGATGTGACCGCGCCGAGATAGGCGCATACCGCAAACAAAAGAATAAAGAGCCGCCGAGCCGCGCTACGCGCCCTCGGCGGCAGCTCTTTTGTCAGATAGGCGAGGGCTTCAAGGGCGTAGAAGCTCTGGCATATCACTGCCGCAAGTCCGAAAAGCACCACCGCCGCGCACATAGCGTAGTTTGCCCACCCGCCAAGGACAGCGGCGTAGGCGGACAGCGTCATCATTACCGAGTTCTCACCCCATACGGAGCATTCGCCGTAGCTTATGAGTACAACAGCCGCTGTCATTCCGCAAAGGATAACGGTGTCGACCAGCACCTCCACGATACCCATAAAGCCTCGTTCCACCGACGGCGCACCGCTTTCCGCGTGCGCCATGGGCGAAGTGCCAGCCCCCGCCTCGTTCGTTATCAGTCCTCGCATCACACCGTGCCTTACCGCACGCGACAAGAGAAATCCGATAACGCCGCCCCCTGCCGCCGTCATATTAAAAGCCTCACTCATTATCAGCTTTAACACCGCAGGGAGTGCATCGGCGCGGATGATAAGCACAGCTGCTGACATCAGGAAAAAGCCTACGCTCATCACGGGGACCAAAGCACCCGTCACACGCGAGATGCGCCCAACACCGCCGAGTGCGGTCAGTGCGGCAATTGCAGCAAGGATGAGCCCGCTGGCGTGGCGGTCAATGCCCGCCACGCCCTCAAGCGCACCTGCCACAGCTCCCACTTGCATAAGTCCGCCCATGGTTATTGAATTAATTATGCAAAATACAACAAAAACACAAGCTATAGTGCCACTCGCGCGGGAAAGCCCTTTTTTCGACAGCACAGCTCTGATATAATAAGGAGTACCGCCGTATTCCGAAAGCACCGTCTCGGCGTATTTGAGCGTGGCGGCGGCAAGGGCGGAGAACAGCATCCAGAATACCGCCCCCGCGCCTCCCCACCATATTGCCGCCGAAACACCGACGATGTTCCCGACGCCGAGCGTTCCCGCAAGCGCAAGCGCAAGAGCGCGGCGCGGTGATATTTCGCCGTTTCGTTTCCCTGCCAAAAGCGGCTTTACGATTGCCGCGGGGTGCAGTATCCAGAAAAAACGCAGGCGGCAGAGCAAAAAGAGTCCCGAGCCTATGAGCAGCGCGGGTATAAGCGCACCAATGAGATATTTGTTTATGGTTTCGAGCATCGTATTTCCCCCTATTTCTTATATAATATCTGTATTCGGCGCCGCTTTGGGTAATAACCGATATTAAATTGTTAACTAAATGTTAATTCGTGCCAATACCCCTTGATTTTTTTTATTTATGTAGTACAATGTATCTGTAAGTTAGCACTCGGCACAAAAGAGTGCCAAAAATGCTGAAAAATAAGTTTCCAAGGAGGAAAAAGTAAAATGACTATTAAGCCTTTGGCAGACAGAGTTGTTATCAAGCTCGTTGAAGCAGAGGAAAAAACTAAAAGCGGCATCATTCTTACCGCAACGGCTCAAGAAAAGCCCCAGATAGCTGAGGTCGTTGCAGTAGGCCCCGGCAAAACCGGTGAGGACGGCGTTGTTGTTCCCGTTGCTCTTAAGGTGGGCGATCGTGTTATCGCCGCTAAATACGCAGGTACTGAGGTAAAGCTCGACGGAGTTGAGTACACCATCATTTCCGAAAAAGACGTGCTTGCGGTTATCGAATAATAATTATAGAAAGGAAATTTTAATTATGGCAAAAGATCTGTATTACGGAACCGACGCGAGAAGCGCACTGCTCCGCGGCGTTGATAAGCTTGCTGATACCGTCAAGATAACTCTCGGCCCTAAGGGACGCAACGTTGTCCTTGATAAAAAATACGGCGCACCCCTCATCACCAACGACGGTGTGACCATCGCAAAGGAGATCGAGCTTGCCGATCCCGCGGAAAATATGGGCGCATCCCTTGTTAAAGAGGTTGCGACAAAGACCAATGATGCCGCAGGTGACGGTACGACCACCGCAACTCTCCTTGCTCAGGCTATGATCCACGAGGGTATGAAGAACATAACCGCAGGCGCAAACCCCATGATCATCCGCAAGGGTATGAAAAAGGCGGTCGACACCGCTGTTGCGGCTCTTGCTAATATCTCAAAGCCTGTAAACGGCACCGAGGATATCGCTCGCGTTGGTACTGTTTCTTCCGCTGACGAGGTTATCGGTACTCTTATTGCCGACGCTATGGAAAAGGTCACCTCCGACGGTGTTATTACCGTTGAGGAGTCCAAGTCCGCAGAGACCTCATCCGAGGTCGTTGAGGGTATGCAGTTTGACCGCGGATACGTATCTCCCTACATGGCTACCGACATGGAAAAGATGGAAGCAGTTCTTGACGATTGCTTCATTCTCATTACCGATAAAAAGATCTCGTCCGTTCAGGATATCCTGCCCATGCTTGAGCAGATCGTTCAGGCGGGCAAGAAGCTCCTCATTATTGCTGAGGACGTTGACGGCGAGGCTCATACCACCATCATTCTCAACAAACTCCGCGGCACCTTCACCTGTGTTGCCGTAAAGGCTCCTTCCTTCGGTGAAAAGAGAAAGGATATGCTCCGTGATATCGCCATCCTCACCGGCGGTCAGGTCATCACAAGCGACCTCGGACTTGAGCTTAAGGATACCCAGATCACCGATCTTGGCAGAGCCCGTCAGGTAAAGGTTACAAAGGAGCATACTATTATCGTCGATGGCGCAGGCGATAGCGGCGCTATCCACGACAGAGTTGCTCAGATCCGTTCAGAGCTTGAGACCACTACCTCCAGCTTTGACCGTGAGAAGCTTCAGGAGAGACTCGCAAAGCTCGCAGGCGGCGTTGCCGTTATCAAGGTCGGCGCGGCTACCGAGATCGAAATGAAGGAAAAGAAGCTGCGCATCGAGGATGCTCTTAACGCTACCCGCGCCGCAGTTGAAGAGGGAATCGTTCCCGGCGGCGGAACTGCATATCTTAACGTTATCGCAGACGTTCGCGCACTTCTTGACAGCGTTGAAGGCGACGAAAAGACCGGCGTTTCCATTATCCTCAAGTCTCTTGAGGCACCCGTTCGTCAGATCGCGGCAAACGCAGGCTTTGACGGCGGCGTTATCGTCGACAAGATCGTTACCTCGGGCAAGATCGGTTGGGGCTTTGATGCTTACAACGAGACCTACTGCGACATGGTAAGTGCAGGTATCGTAGATCCTACCAAGGTTACCCGTTCCGCACTTCAGAATGCGGCTTCCATCGCATCCACCATCCTCACCACCGAGGCTGTGGTTGCCAACGAAAAGGAAGATCCCGCAGCAGCCGCAGCGGCTAACGCAGCTATGGCAGGCGGCGGAGGAATGTATTAATTCACAAAATGACCGACGGCATTTGCCTGTCGGTCATTTTGTATTATGGGCTTTGTCAATTTGTTTAA